>RXJO01000073.1 GCA_003987795.1 Curvibacter sp. | reverse complement strand
CTTCACGGGCCTGGCGCGCCTCCAGTCGGTACGAGATGTAGCCGGCCGTGCAGATACCAAAGACAAAACACGAGGCAATGATCCCGGCAAAGCGGGTTTCCAGACGCATGACACCCCCCTGAGCACCCCTGCCAGCCTGCGGCACCCAAGGCCGCAACGGCCCCATCGGGGCGTCAGAGACGACAGGGGTTCTTGATTCTTAGAATCCGCCGATCATCCTCGCCTCACGGCCGTCTGCAAGCGCTGTTGCAAACGATGGAGCGTTCCAGCAACACCGATGGAGGCGCCCGCAAGCTCTTCATCAAGCTGTCACATTCAGCCCCTGCGTTTTCACGATTCGTCTGCCGCCGCATCCAGGCCATCGAGCGCGCGCATGTTGTCCAGCAGCTTGAGCAGGTAGTGCAGGGTGTGCGTCAGGTCCCCCACCGAGAAGTCGTGCAGCGCCTGCTCGTAATAGGCATGGATCTTGGGCTGGGCCTTCACCGACCAGACCCGCTGCCCGACATCGGTCATGGTGACCAGGCGGGAACGGCGATCGCGGCCATCGGGCGCGGTCTGGAGGTGACCATCGCGCTCCATGCGGCTGATCAGCCCTGACAGGTTTTGCCGACTCACCATCAGGTAGCGCGCCAGATCGCCCACGCTCATCCCGCCTTGAGCCTCGGGTCGAGACAAAGCCCCCAACACCGCCCACTGCTGGGTGGTCAAGCCCTCGTCCTCCACGGCTCTCGACCCCGTTTTATGCAACATGTTTGCACATTGATAAAGCCGAAAGAACAATCTATTGGCCAATTCCATGCGGGCGATTTCGGTACTTTTACTAGGGTTTTCCATAGCAATTCCAGTCAAAAACCAGATTGCGGCCTGCTGCAGACCGAATCCATAATGCGTCCATATGTTTACATATCTAGATGCAAACATTGACTGAAAGCATAGGGCCAAAGCCCTCCCCCAGGAGAAACACATGCAAGGATTGACAGACAAGACCGTGATCGTCACCGGCGGCGCCGGCGGCATTGGCAGCGCCACCTGCCGGCGCTTTGCCCGCGCCGGGGCCAAGGTCGCGGTGTTCGACCTGAACCTCGAAGCCGCGCAAAAAGTCGCCGCAGCCATCCAGGCCGATGGCGGCGTGGCCCTGGCCGTGCGCTGCGACATCACCTCGCGCACCGAGGTCGACGCGGCCGTGGCCACCACTGAGGCCGAACTCGGCCCCGTGGATGTGCTGGTGAACAACGCCGGCTGGGACATCTTCAAGCCCTTCACCAAGACCGAGCCCGCCGAATGGGACCGTCTGATCGCCATCAACCTGACCGGCGCGCTGCACATGCACCACGCCGTACTGCCGGGCATGGTGGCGCGCGGCAGCGGTCGCATCGTCAACATCGCCTCCGACGCAGCCCGCGGCGGCTCCTCGGGCGAGGCGGTGTATGCCGCCTGCAAGGGCGGTCTGGTCGCTCTGTCCAAGACCCTGGCCCGCGAACACGCACGCCATCAGATCACCGTCAACGTGGTCTGCCCCGGCCCCACCGACACAGCCCTGCTGGCCGGCGTGGCCGAAGGTGCGGCCAACCCCGAGAAACTGATTGACGCCTTCAAGAAAGCCATCCCGCTGGGCCGCCTGGGTCAGCCCGATGACCTGGCCGGTGCCATTGCCTTCTTCGGCAGCGACGACTCAGCGTTCATCACCGGCCAGGTGATCAGCGTCTCGGGCGGCCTGACCATGCACGGCTGAACGGCCACCCCTTCTCATTTCTGGAGCCCATCATGCAATTCGAAGACATCCTGTACGAGGTCCGCAACCGCGTGGCCTGGATCACCATCAACCGCCCCGAGAAGATGAACGCCTTCCGCGGCACCACCTGCGACGAACTGATCAAAGCCCTGAACAAGGCTGGCTACGACCGCGAGGTGGGCTGCATCGTGCTGGCCGGCGCCGGCGACCGGGCCTTCTGCACAGGGGGTGACCAGTCGGCCCACGACGGCAACTACGATGGCCGAGGCACCATCGGCCTGCCGATGGAGGAACTGCACACCGCACTCCGCGACGTGCCCAAGCCCGTGATCGCCCGCGTGCAAGGCTTTGCCATCGGCGGCGGCAACGTGCTGTGCACCATTTGCGACTTGACCATCTGCTCCGAGAAGGCTGTCTTTGGCCAGGTCGGGCCCAAGATGGGCTCGGTCGACCCTGGCTATGGCACCGCCTTCCTGGCCCGCGTGGTGGGTGAAAAAAAGGCCCGCGAGATCTGGTACCTCAACAAGCGCTACTCCGGACAAGAGGCCGTCGCGATGGGCCTGGCCAACCTCTGCGTGCCGCCCGAACAACTCGATGCCACGGTTCAGGAATGGGCCGAAACCATCTGCGAGCGCAGCCCCACCGCCATCGCCATCGCCAAGCGCAGCTTCAACATGGACACCGCCCACCAGTCAGGCATCGCCGGCATGGGCATGTACGCCCTCAAGCTGTACTACGACACCGAGGAATCGCGTGAAGGCGTCAAAGCCCTGCAGGAAAAGCGCAAGCCCGATTTCCGCCAATACGCCAAGTAAGCCCGGAGGACCGCGATGACCAACCCCTACATCGACGAAGACTTGCAGGCGCTGGCCGAGCACGCGCGCCGCTTTGCCAACGGTCGCGTGGCGCCCGGCTTCCTGGAGCGCGACCAGACCCGCGTGCTCGACCGCCGCCTGATGGGCGAGATGGGCGAGATGGGCTTCATCGCGCCCGAGTTGCCCGAGCGCTTCGGTGGCCAGGGCCTGGGCTGTCTGGCCGCCGGTGTGATCCACGAAGAGATCGCCCGCGCAGACCTGAGCCTGTCCTACATCAACCTGCTGGCCTCCCTCAATGGACAGATCCTGGCCGAGCACGGCCGCCCCGAGGTGGTTCAACCCTGGCTTGAGAAGCTCACCCAGGGCCAGGCCCTGTTCGCCATTGCACTGACCGAGCCCCGCGGTGGCTCCGACGCCGCCAACCTGCGCCTGCGCATCGAGCGCGTGGGTGACGAATACATCATCAACGGCGAAAAGACCTCCATCTCGGCGGCCGACCAGGCCGATGCCTGCGTGGTGTTCGGCCGCACCGGCACAGTGGACAGCGCAGCGCACGGCGTCACCGCGCTGCTGGTGCCCACCGATGTGCCCGGCCTCACACGCAACCGCTTCGACTGCCACGGCCAACGCGCCATCGGGCGCGGTTCATTGTTCTTCGAGAACGTGCGCGTGCCCATCAGCCACCGCCTGGGCGACGAGAACAAGGGCTTTGTGCAGGTCATGCAAGGCTTTGACTTCTCGCGCGCCTTGATCGGCCTGCAGGTGCTGGCCGTGGCCCGCGTCGCTCTGGAGGAGACCTGGGACTACGTGGCACAGCGAGAGGCCTTCGGCAAACCGCTGTCCGCGTTTCAGAGCGTGTCGCACCCGCTGGCCGATTTCGACACCCAGGTCACCGCCGCCCGCCTGCTGTGCCTGCAGACCCTGTGGCTCAAGGACCGCCACCAGCCACACACCGCCGAGGCCGCGATGTGCAAATGGTGGGCGCCCAAGCTGGCCTATGAGGCCATCCACCAGTGCCTGCTGATGCACGGCCACGGCGGCTACGACCGCGGCCCGATGGAGCAGCGCCTGCGCGATGTGCTGGGCTTCCAAATCGGCGACGGCACGGCCCAGATCATGAAAACCATCGTGGCCCGCAGCCGCGCGGGCCGCCAGGCCGTGCCGGCCTGAGCCCCTGAATCCAGAAGGGGCCGCACCGGCCGCAGAACGCCGGACGCCCCGATCCACCGCGAAGCCAACGAGGAGACAAGACATGGAATTCGACGCCCTGCTGCTGCCCGTCCGCCGCGCCACCCTGGTGGCCCAAGGCCTGTGGCATGACCGCACCATCAACGACGCGCTGGCCGCCTGCCTGGCCGAATGCCCGGACAAACTGGCCCTGACCGCCATCCAGGTGGCAGGTGGCGCACCGCACCCCCAGACCACGCGCTTCACCTACCGCGAGCTCTCACGCATGGCCGACCGCATCGCCGTGGGCCTGGCCCGACTGGGCGTGGGCCGCAACGACGTGGTGGCCTGCCAGTTGCCCAATTGGTGGCAGTTCACCCTCACCTGCCTGGCCTGCTGTCGGCTCGGGGCGGTGATGAACCCGCTGATGCACATCTTCCGAGAGCGCGAACTCAGCTTCATGCTGCAGCATGGCGAGGCCAAGGTGATGATTGCACCCAAGACCTTCCGCGGCTTCGACTTCGAGGCCATGCACAGCGCGCTGCAGCCCAGCCTGCCGCACCTGAAGCACCTGGTGATTGTGGACGGCAGCGGCCCCAACAGCTTCGAGGCCCTGCTCAGCGGCCCCGAGTGGGAGAACAGCCCCGAAGCAGCCGCCGTGCTGAGCCGTTCACGCCCAGGCCCCGACGACATCACCCAGCTGATCTACACCTCGGGCACCACCGGCGAACCCAAAGGCGTGATGCACAGCGCCAACACCACCTTCGCCAACATCATCCCTTACGCCCAGCGCCTGCAACTGGGCGCCGATGACGTGGTGCTGATGGCCTCGCCCATGGCCCACCAGACCGGCTTCATGTACGGCCTGATGATGCCCATCGAGCTGCGCGCCAGCGCCGTGCTGCAAGACATCTGGGAGCCCCGCATCGCCGTCGAGGTGATCAACCGCGAAGGCTGCACCTTCACCATGGCCTCGTCGCCCTTTCTCAACGACCTCTCCAAAGCCGTGATCGAGACCGCCACCCCGGTGCCCAGCTTGCGCAGTTTTCTGTGTGCCGGCGCACCCATCCCGGGCCCGCTGGTCGAGCAGGCCCGCCAGTCGCTGGGCGCCAAGATCGTCTCGGCCTGGGGCATGACTGAGAACGGTGCCGTCACCCTGACCCGGCTCGAAGACGATGACGAGCGCTCAGTGAACACCGACGGTCTTCCCCTGCCCGGTGTTGACATCAAGGTCGTTGACATCGACGGCCAGTCGTTGCCGGCCGGCCAGACCGGCAAGCTGATGCTGCGCGCCTGCTCCAACTTCGGTGGCTACCTCAAGCGCCCTCACCTGAACGCCACCGATGCCGAAGGCTGGTTCGATACCGGCGACCTGGCCCGCCTCGACGAGCGCGGCTATGTGCGCATCACCGGCCGCAGCAAAGACGTGATCATCCGTGGCGGCGAGAACATCCCGGTGGTCGAGATCGAAGCCCTGCTTTACAAGCACCCCGCCATTGCCATGGCCAGCATCGTGGCCTACCCCGATGAACGCCTTGGCGAACGCGCCTGCGCCGTGGTAGTCCCCCGGCCTGGACAGCACATCGATCTGCCCGGCCTCGTCGACTTCCTCAAGAGCCAGCATGTGGCACTGCAATACATCCCCGAAAAGCTGGTGCTGCGCCAGGAAATTCCATCCACACCCTCGGGAAAGATCCAGAAGTTCCGTCTGCGCGAGCTGCTGCGCGAAGGCCAGCTCTGAACCCCGGCGCTCCCCAACATCCCTCCCAGGAGACCCCTATGATTTCAAACACCTTCAGCGGCCTGCGCCGCAGCACCCTGGCCCTGATGGGCGCCGTCATGGTCGCGGGTCTGGCCCAGGCCCAGACACCGGCCTGGCCGAGCAAACCCCTGCGCGTCGTGGTGGGCTTCGCGCCTGGCGGCACCACGGACGTCATGGCCCGGCTGATTTCACAACAGTTGGCCGAGTCCCTGGGCCAGCCCGTGCTGGTCGACAACAAGCCTGGCGCCAGCGGCAACATCGCTGCCGCCGAAGTGGCCCGCGCCACGCCTGATGGCCACACCCTGCTGATCGCCCCCACCTCGGTCGAGACCGCCAACCCCTGGCTGTTCAAGTCCAATCTTCTGCCCTCCCGCGACCTCACGCCCGTGGTGGCCGTAGGCCGCACCCAGATGTACCTGGTGGCCAAGCCCCAGAGCACCGCACGCGACGTGAAAGAGCTGGTGGCCCAGGCCAAGGCGGCGCCCGGCAAGATGTCGTATGCCTCATCTGGCGCCGGCACAGCCCCCCACCTGGCCTGCGAGCTGTTCAAGGTCGCCACCGGCACTTATGTCACCCACATCCCCTATCGGGGCGCTGCCCCCGCGCTGCAGGACGTGCTCTCGGGACAGGCCGATTTCGTCTGCGACCCGGGCATCGCCTTTCCCCACATCCGCAGCAACAAAGTCAAGCTGCTGGGCATCGTCAGCGCGCGCCGCTCGCCCTTCTTCCCCGACGTCCCCACCGTGGCCGAACAAGGCTTTCCGGGCGCCGACCTCGACATCTGGTTCGGCCTGTGGGCTCCCAACGGCACCCCGCCCGAGGTCCTGGCCCGCCTGGGCCGCGAAGTGGGTCACGTGCTGAACCTGCCCAACGTCAAGGCCCGCTACGCCGACCTGGGCGGCGAGACCGCCTACCTCGACAACGCCGAGTTCCGCAAGCTGCTGATCGACGAGAACAAGCGCCTGGCCGCCCTCATCCAGCAACAGAAGATCAACGTCGACTGAACAGGAGCCACGGTGCAAGAAGAAGCCCCCATCCTCAGCGAGACCCAGGGCCGGGTGGCCCTGATCCGGCTGAACCGGCCGCGCCAGATGAACGCCCTCAACGATGCCTTGATGGATGCCCTGGGTGCGGCCCTGCTCGGCTTCGACGCACGGGACGACATCGGCGTGATCCTCATCACCGGCAACGACAAGGCCTTTGCCGCCGGCGCCGACATCGCCCAGATGCAGGGGGCGGGCACCATGGACATGCTGCAAAGCCAGTTCATCACCCGCAACTGGGAAACGATCCGCCAGGTGCGCAAACCCGTGATCGCCGTCGTGGCCGGCCTGGCCCTGGGCGGCGGCTGCGAACTGGCCCTGGCCTGCGACCTGGTGCTGGCCGCCCAGAGCGCTCGCTTCGGCCTGCCCGAGATCAAGCTTGCCCTGCTGCCCGGGGCGGGTGGCACCCAGCGCCTGCCGCGCGCCATCGGCAAGGCCAAGACCATGGACCTGTGCCTGAGTGCGCGCACCCTGTCGGCCGACGAAGCCGACCGCTACGGCCTGGTTTCGCGCGTGCTGCCTGACGACCAACTGCTGCCCGAGGCCCTGGCCCTGGCGCAGCAGATGGCGGCCTTCTCGGCCCCTGCGCTGATGGCCATCAAGGAGTCGGTCAACCGGGCCTTCGAAGGATCGCTGACCGAAGGCATTCTGTTCGAGCGCCGCGCCCTGTATGCCCGCTTTGCCAGCGCCGATGCCCAGGAGGGCATGAACGCTTTTCTGGAGCGACGCCCTCCGACCTTCCTGCACCGCTGAGCTCCGGTCACAATCGCCGCCATCATCGCAATCGGGCCCCTCACAGCCCCTCACAGCAGGAGAACCCATGCAGGCAGCCTTCATCACAGGCCACGGCGGCAACGAAGTGGTCCAGGTCGGCGAGCGCCCCATGCCGACACGCGGCCCCGGTCAGGTCTTGGTGCGCCTGCGTGCCGCCACGCTCAACCAGGTCGATCTGTACATGCGCAACAGTGGCGCCGGCATCCGACACCAGTTGCCCCAGATCATGGGCCTGGACGGCTGCGGCGTGGTCGACGAGGTCGGACCCGAGGAAACCCGGTTGCAGCGCGGCCAGCGCGTGCTGGTCTACCCCGGCATCACTTGCGGCCGCTGCGAGTTCTGCCTCGCCGGCCAACCCGTGCTGTGTGCCAGCATGAGCCTGCTGGGCGAGCACCGGGACGGCACCTTTGCCCAGTACCTCAGTGTGCCGGCGGCCAACCTGTTCCCGGTGCCCGACGGCCTGGGCGACGCTGAAGCGGCCGCCCTGGGCGTGAACCACCTCACCGCCTGGCGCATGGTCAACACCCAAGCCCGGCTGCAGGCCCATGAAACGGTGCTGATCTTCGGCATCGGCGGTGGCGTGTCGCTGGCCGCGCTGCAACTGGCCCGCCTCGCGGGTGCGCGCACCGTGGTCACCTCGCGCGACGACCTCAAGCTGCAACGCGCCCTGGCCCTGGGCGCGCACCATGCCATCAACAGCCAGCGCGACGACGTGGCCCGGGAAGTCATGGCCCTGACCGGCGGGCGCGGGGTGGATGTGGTGATCGAAAACGTGGGCGCCGCGGTTTGGGACAGCGCCCTGCGCTCACTGGTGCGCGGCGGGCGCATCGTCACCTGCGGCGCCACCACCGGCGATCAGCCCCCGGCTGACCTGCGCCGGGTGTTCATCCGCCAATTGCAGGTGCTGGGCTCCACCCTGGGCAACCCCGGCGAACTGGCCCAGGTGCTGGCCCTGTGCCAGCGTGGCCTGCTGCGCCCGGTGATCGACAGCGTCTACCCGCTGGGCGAGGTTCACGCCGCGCTGGCGCGGCTGGAATCGGGCGCCCAATTTGGAAAGATTGCGCTGCAAATCGATTAGGGCTTGGGGTGGTTCGCCCGGAACGCCCCAAACACCCCGTACTCATGGCGGCTCTGTTGTCCCACCGGGCGCCATGGCCGCCAGGGTTTGGGTGCGGAACTCGCGCGGGGTCTGCCCCGTGTGCTTGCGGAAGAAGCGGGTGAAGTAAGCCTCGTCCACGAAGCCCAGGTGGTCGGCCACCTGCTTGATGCTGCTGCGCGTGTACACCAACTCACGCTGGGCCTCGTGCACGATGCGGGCATTGATCACCTCCAGGCTGGAATGCCCCAGCACCTCCCGGCACAGGCGCGTGAGCTGCCCGGGCGTGATGCCCAGGTGCTCGGAATAGGCCTGCAGCGGCCAGCGCTGACGGAAGTGCGCATCCACCAGGCTGCGAAAGCGTTCGATCTGCTGCGCCTTGCGCGAATGGGCGGGTGCACCGGTGCTTTGCTGCAACTGTTGCACGCGGGCGATCTGCACCAGCACCGCCGTCAGCAATGACAACCCCGCAGCGACCTGTCCCAGGGCACAGGCACGGGCCTCGCGCTCCACCGCCAGAAACAGCGGCACCAGATTGTCCAGTGCCCGGTCCTGCCCCTGCAAGGACAACACCGCAGGTCGACGCAGGGTCTGCAGCAGCTCGGGCATCACCACCGCGGCCAACGATTCCAGCGGACGCTGCGCCGCCGTGACCACCGGGCCGTCGACATCGGGCGTGAAGTGAAAGCCATGCACGGTCTGTGCAGGCACCAACAGCAGGCAGGGCGCACACACCTCGGTTCGGCTGTGGTCGATGAAGACCTCGCCACCGCCACTTTGCAACAACAGGATCTGCAAGAACGCGCCATGCGTGTGCGGCTTGATGTCGAAGTTGTAGGGCACCGAACGCTGCGGAATCCATTCGAAGTCAAAGCCGGCCTCCCAGCCTGGAGGGTCCTGATCACCGTACAGCGCGTAATTGGGAATGGCTTTGGACATGGCGGCTCGCGAAGGACTTGATTTGCACGAATTGTCCAATTCTTGGCCTGAATCGTCAAAGCCGGCAGCGCCTCCAAAACCAACAATCCGCCGGGTCAAACCAAGGAGACAAGATGAAGCAAAAAGCCGAGGCCGGCCGCGACTGGCTGGGCCTGCAAGAACGGGTGTGCGTGGTCACCGGCGCGGGCAGCGGCATTGGCGCCGCCATCGCCGAAGGCCTGGTGGCCGTGGGCGCCCAGGTGGCCCTGCTGGACCGCCAGGGTGACGCCGCGCAGGACGTCGCCAAGCGCATCGACCCCACGGGCGAGCACACCCTGGTCCTGCCCTGCGATGTGAGCGATGTGGCCAGCGTGGCCCAGGCTGCCGCCGCCGTGCGCCAGCGCTTTGGTGCCTGTCACAGCCTGGTCAACAACGCCGGTCTCCTGAGGGCCGGCCCACTGCAAAGCGTGAGCCTGGACGACTGGAACACCGTGCTCTCCGTCAACCTGACCGGCTACCTGCTGTGCGCGCGTGAGTTTGCCCCTGCCATGTGCGAACAGGGCGAAGGCAGCATCGTCAACGTGGCCTCGATCGCGGGGCAGTTTCCGCAGACAGGCAGCGGCGCCTACAGCGCCAGCAAGGGCGGCGTGCTGCTGTTGTCGCGCCAGATGGCGGTGGAATGGGGTCCGCGCGGCGTGCGCAGCAACGCGGTGTGCCCCGGCATGATCCGCACCGCGCTGTCGGCCAAGTTCTATCAAGAGCCGGGCTTCGAAGCCAAGCGTGCCGCCGTCACCGCCAGCCGTCGCATCGGCGAGCCGCAGGACATCGCCGACGTGGTGCTGTTCCTGGCCAGCCCCCGCAGCGCCTATGTCAACGGCGCCGAGCTCAATGTCGACGGCGGCATGAGCTCGATGCTGATGGACATGGTGCCCCGCCCCGGCTTCAACCAGACCGCCTGACCCCGCCCCGGAGATCCTCATGAACAACCCCAACGAATGCGATCTGATCGTCGTCGGCTCCGGCGCTGCCGGCCTGGCCACCGCCATCACCGCCCAATCCCGCGGCCTGAAGGTGGTGGTGCTGGAAAAAGAGCCCGTCTTCGGAGGCACCACCGCCCTGTCGGGCGGCGTGCTGTGGATTCCGCTGGGCCCACACGGCCGCCAGCAGAACGCCGCTGACCATCGCGACGCGGTGCGCCAGTACCTGATGAACGAAACCGGTCAGTACTATGACGAAGCCACAGTCGAGTGCTTTCTGGACAACGGCCCGCGCATGGTCGAATTCTTCCAGCGCGAGACCGCCATGCAGTTCGTACCCACGCTCTACCCCGACTACCACCCCGACGTGGGCGGCGGCGTGGACATCGGCCGCTCCATCCTGGCCGCCCCCTTCGACATCCGCAACCTGGGGCCCGACATGGCCCGGCTCAAGCCGCCACTCAAGACCATCACCTTCATCGGCATGATGTTCAACTCCTCGAACGCCGACCTGAAGCACTTCTTCCGCGCGACCAAGTCACTGACCTCGTTCGTGTATGTCGCCAAGCGCCTGGTCACCCACCTCAAGGAGCTGGCCCTGTATCGGCGCGGCATCCAGGTCACCAGCGGCAATGCGCTGGCCGCCCGGCTCGCGCACTCGGCCCTGCAGCGCGGCATCCCCATCCGCACCAGTACCCCGGTGCGAGAACTCTTGATCGAAAGCGGCCGCGTGCAGGGCGTGGTCGTCGAGAGCGAGCAAGGGCGCCAGACGCTGCGCGCCCGCCACGGCGTGGTACTGGCCTGCGGCGGCTTTCCGCATGACGCCAAGCGCATCGCCCAGGCCTACCCCCATGTGCAGCGCGGTGGCGAGCACCTGTCACCCACGCCGACGAGCAACACCGGCGACGGCGTGCGACTGGCCGAGGCCGCGGGCGGCGTGGCCGACATCCGCTTTCGTGACAGTGCGGCATGGATGCCCGTATCGCGCGTGCCCTTCGGTGCGGGCGAGTTCGGTGTGTTCCCGCACCTGCTGGACCGCTACAAGCCCGGGGTGATCGGCGTGCTGCGCAATGGCCGACGCTTCACCAACGAATCCAACTCGTACCACGATGTGGGGGCTGCCCTGATCCGCGCCTGCGAGGGGCAGAGCGAGACCGCCATGTGGCTGGTGTGCGACAAGAGCACACTGGCCAAGTACGGCCTGGGCTATGTGAAGCCGGCACCCATGCCGATCGGCCGCTTCATTCGCAATGGCTACCTGTTCGAGGGTCGCACCCTGGCCGACCTGGCCCGCGTCACCGGCATCGATGCGGCGGGCCTGGAAGCCACCGTGCGCGCCTACAACGTGGACGCGGCGCGCGGCGAAGACCCGGCCTTCGGTCGCGGCCGCACCAGCTTCAACCGCTACCTCGCCGACCCCGAGCACCGGCCCAACCCGTGCGTCGCCCCGGTGCAGACCGGGCCCTTCTATGCGGTCAAGGTGCTGATGGGCGACCTGGGCACTTTCGACGGCCTGCAGACCCGCGTCACCGGCGAGGTGTTGAAGCGCGACGGTAGCGTGATCGACGGCCTGTATGCCGTGGGCAACGACCGCGCCAGCATGATGGGCGGCAACTACCCCGGCGCCGGCATCACCCACGGGCCCAACATGACCTTCGGCTTTGTCACCGCCCACCACATTGCCGACCAGGCCGGAGCGCGCGCATGAGCCCCCTGTCCACACAACCCAAGCCCCTGGTGGACCATCGCATCTACACCATCGCGCTGCGCAAAATGCCTGAGTTCCTGGAGGTCTTCCACCACCTGGCCATGCCGGTGCTGCTGCAGACCCTGGGCCACCCGCTGGGCTTCTACACCAGCCTGGTCGGGCCGCAGAACCAGTTTGTGCACCTGTGGGGCTACGACTGCCTGGCCGACTACGAGCAGCGCTGCGCCGCGCGTGACAGCCACCCCGACTTCGCAGCCTACCTGGCCGCCTCGGGCCACCTGATCACGGCGCAGGAGACGCGGCTGATCCGGGCCACTGCCTGGCCGGCAGCCCACCAAGCACCCTCTGCGCCCACCTCGCACGCAGGGCGCGCAACCTAGGGAAATCCCGGGCCATCGATGCACGATTTGTCCTGCTTTTTGCGCCAATCGTGAAGGGGGCTTCGGGCCCCGAAAAACACAATCTGCCCCAGACCCCAGCCCCCGCCAGGGCTGGCAGAGGCCCGCCAGGCGCCGCGATCAGACGGCCCGGCCCCCATCCCGCTCAGAGGAGACAAACATGAGTTCACATCTGCCCCCCTGCAGGGCGCCGGACACCGCACGCCCTGTGGCCCTGATCACCGGTGCCGCCCAAGGCATCGGCTGGGCCTGTGCCCAGGCCCTGGCCGCCCAGGACTGGTCGGTGGCCCTGCTCGACCTGGACGGCAGCAGCGCCGCCCGGCGGGCCGCCGAGCTGGGCCCCAGGCACCTGGGCCTGGCCTGCGACGTGACCCAGGCCGAGGCGGTGGACGCGGCGGTGCAGGCCGCGCAGGCCCGCTTCGGCCGCCTCGATGGGCTGGTCAACAACGCTGGCATCAGCGACCAGACCGGGCCCACCGTGGCGCAGAGCGCCGAGGCCTTCGACCGCGTGCTGGCCGTGCACCTGCGCGGCAGCTTTCTCATGAGCCAGGCCCTGGGCCGGCACTGGCTGCAACAACCCCTGGTTGCCGGCCAAGCCCGGGGCGCCGTCGTCAACCTGGCTTCGATCGCCAGCCTGGGGGGGCTGCCCACGCGCAACGCCTACAGCGCAGCCAAGGCCGGCGTGCTGGGCCTGACCCGCGCCCTGGCCTGCGAATGGGCCCGTGCCGGCATCCGCGTCAACGCCGTGGCCCCGGGCTATGTGCAGACCGCCCTGGTCGCCGAATTGGCGCGCCAGGGAGCGCTCGATGCAGCCGCCATCGCGCAGCGCACCCCGCTGGGTCGACTGGCCGAACCCGCCGAGGTGGCGGCTGTGATCGCCTTCCTGCTGTCGCCGCAGGCGAGCTACGTCACGGGTGCCGTGTGGCCGGTGGACGGCGGCTGGAGCGCCTTCGGCGCCCCCGACAACACCCTGCCCCCTCTTCCTCTTTGATCTTCTGAAAGCCGACATGCTGACCATCAACTTGTTCAACGGCCTGGTCTACGGCGCATTGCTGATCGTGATGTGCTCGGGCCTGGCCCTCATCTACGGCCTGCGCCGGGTGGTGAATTTCGCCCATGGCTCGCTCTACATGCTGGGGGCCTACCTGGGCTACTCGATCGCGGGCTACACCAACTTCTGGATCGCGCTTGTGGCCGCCCCGGCTTTGATGGCCGTGCTGGGCGTCTTGCTCGACCGCTACGGCTTTCGCCTGCTGCAGGACCGCGATCCACTGAGCGTGGTGCTGGTCACCTTCGGCCTGCTGCTGGTGATCGAAGACGTGGTGCAGACCGTCTGGGGCAAGAGCAATCTGTCGATGGCCGTGCCCGAGTTGCTCAACACATCGCTCGATCTGTTGGGCACCCCGGTGCCGGCCTACCGCCTGGCCGTGATCGGTGCCGGCATCACGGTGGCCCTGGGCCTGAGCCTGTGGCTTCGCTTCAGCCAGGTCGGCCTGTTCGTGCGCGCTGCCAGCACCGACCCCGTGACCACCGCCATGCAAGGCGTGAACACCGATGTGCTGAGCGCTGGCGTGGTGGGCCTGGGCACCGCCCTGGCCGGTCTGGCCGGGGTGGTGGCAGCGCCCTTTCTGTCGTTGTCGCCGGCCATGAGCAGCGACGTGATCATCGACTCCTTCGTGGTCGTGGTGGTGGGCGGTCTGGGCTCGTTGGCCGGCGCCTTCATCGCCGCCATGGTGCTGGGGATGATCCAGGCCCTGGGCGCGGTCTACCTGCCCGATGTCGCCGTGCTGCTGCCCTTTGCCGTCATGGTGGGCGTGCTGATCTGGAAGCCCGCAGGCTTTGCCGGCAGCCGCACCTGAACTCCCTCTTTCCTGGTTTTCCCTGGACCTGTCCCATGACCTTCTTCAACTCCCTTCCGATGCGCCTGCTGGCAGGCACCGTGGTCGGTGCCATGCTCGCCTTGTCGGTCAGCTCGGGCACCGTGCTGTCGCTGCTCACCCAGGCCACCATTTATGCCGTGTTCGCCCTGGGCGTGGGCCTGCTGCTGCGCCAGAACGGCATGGTCAGTTTCGGCCATGCACTGTACTTCGGCAGTGCCGGCTACGGCGTGGGCCTGCTGCTGCAGCAACAGGTGATGCCCGCCGAACTGGCCCTGCTGCTGACCCTGCTGGGCCTGGGTCTGGGCGCCTTTCTGATCGGCCTGGTGATCGTGCGCGTGCCCGGCGTGGCCTTCGGCATGCTCACCCTGGCCATCGGCCAGGTGTTCTACCTCAGTGCCTCGCGCTCGCGCGGCCTGACGGGTGGTGCCGATGGCATGAACATCGACTGGCCGGCGCGCCTGTTCGGCGTCGAGTTGTCGGTGCTGCTGCAGCCCAAAGGCCTGTTCTTGCTGAGCTGGGGCGTGCTGCTGGCGGTGATGACCGGCCTCACACTGCTGCTGCGCACCCGCTTCGGCGCCATCACCGAGGCCGTGCGAGACAACGAGGAGCGCGCACGCTTCATCGGCATCCGCACCCTGGTGCCGCGTGCCGCCATCTATGCACTGTCGGCGATGGTGACCGGGCTGGCCGGCCTGCTGGCGGCCCTGAACACCGGCTTCGTGTCGCCCGAGAACCTGCACTGGAGCCTGTCGGGGGTGGCCCTGATGATGGTGGTGGTGGGCGGCTACAAGGCCCTGTGGGGCCCTGCCCTCGGCGCCGTCGTGTACTTCCTGGCCAAGGATGTGCTGGGCGACTACGCCAACCA
>RXJO01000482.1 GCA_003987795.1 Curvibacter sp. | reverse complement strand
TGCGGGCCACGCCTTCGATCTCGGCATTGGTGAAGTTCAGGGTCACGGGCTCGCCGGGTTTGGGCGAGGCGGTGTTCTGCGCCACGGCGGGCACGGCGCCCAGCAGGATGCTGGTGGCCAGCGTGAGGCAGGCCAGGCGAACGACGGTGCGGGTCGGGTATGTCATGTCATGAGCCCAAGGTGATGATGGAGCGCGCGCCATGGCGCCGCCCGATGATGTTCAGCAGATTGTCCAGTGCGGCTTCGTGCTCGGGGGCCGCCTGGGCCGCACCTTCGAAGCGCAGGCGCGAGCCCACCCATTGGCCTTGGCCTTCCAGCAGCAGGCTGCCCTCCAGGGTCTTGAGCTGCAGGGTGGGGCTGTCGCCGCCTTGCAGGGTGACCTGGTAGCTGCCCATGGGGCGCAGGGTGGACAGGCGAGAGGAGACGTCGCGGGCTTCGATCCGCAACTGGCCGTCCAGATGGACGCGTCCCGCGATCCATTGCAATTGAAGGCCCTGGCTGGCCAGTTCGAGGCGCCCCTGCACCTGCAAGGTGTTGAAGGGCGTGCCCAGGCCGTTGAGCAGCGCGGCCGGCCAGTGCGAGTGGTGGTCTTGCACCTGCACCGAGAGCCCCCCCCAGTTGGGGCTGAGGCGAATCTGCAGGGCGGGGTCGGTGCAGCACGGCAGGCTCAGGTTCAGGCCCAAACCGCCCAGCGAGGGCTGGAGCTGCCACTGCAGGCGCCCGGGCAGGGTGCTGCGGTCCTGGCTGCCGCTGCCGCCGGTCAACACCAGTTGGGCCGAGCCGTTCCAGACGGTACCTCGGGGCAGCAACAACTGCACCTGATCATGGCTGAGTTGCTGCACGACATCGGCCAGCCAACGTGCCGGCGCGCCGAGCACCGCACTGAGCAAGGCGCCGCACAGGGCGCCGGCCCAGGCCCAGCGCCGTCCCGGCGAGTGCGGGCTGCTGGCGATCCGGGGCCGGCCAGGTCGGAGCGTGTTGGGGGGCGGTGAACGGCGCAGGCGCATGGAGATGGCGTCAGCAGACCCTCAGGCCGGAGGCAGGGCGAGCACCAGGCTGCCGTCCCAGGCCGGTTCGGTCACGGTGGGGGCGGGTTTGCCGGCTGGGTTGGTGGTGCTGTTGCTGCGGCTCAGGCGCACTTCGGAGGGCAGCACGCGGGCATTGGCGCGGGCCTGACTCAACCATTGCGCCAAGGCCGTGGCGGGCACGGCCTTGAGCACCAGCGTGGCGCGTTCACCCTGAACCGTGAGCTGGCCTG
Source organism: Curvibacter sp. (assembly GCA_003987795.1). Lineage (GTDB taxonomy): Bacteria > Pseudomonadota > Gammaproteobacteria > Burkholderiales > Burkholderiaceae_C > Curvibacter. Next base: position 13,945 of record RXJO01000482.1, on the reverse strand, counting down.
CGGTGCCCAGGCGCTGGCGCACGCTGGATTCAAGGGCCTGCAGGGCTTCCTGGCGGGACAGCCGGGTTTGCTGCTGCAGTTCCCGGGCCTGGTTTTGCAGGCTCTGCATCTGTTGCCACTGCACGTCCAGGCCCTGTTGCCGGGCTTCGGTGCTGCGCAGGGTGCGCAGTGCGGGGGCCAGACCCACCCACCACAACAAGGCCAGCGCCAGCACCAGGACAGCCAGGCCGAGGGCCTGGCGCTCGCGGGGTGCCAGGGTCTGCCAGCGTTGCTGCAGGTCTTTTTTGAGCGTTTGAGGGGTCATGGGCGGGCCTCCTGGCGGACGATCCATTGCTCGCCTTCCGGCTGGGCCGCGTAACCGCGCTGGCGCAGGCGTTCGCGGGTCTGTTCGGTCTCCTCGGCGCTCAGCTTGAGGCCGCGCAGCCGCAGTTCGCCGTTGGCATAGTCGATGTGGCTGGCCTGGCGTCCGGGGGGCAGGGCCAGCGCCAGTGCAGCGATCAGGGTCTCGAAGTCGTTGCCGGCGGCCTGGCCTGCGGCCTGGCGCAGGGCGCTGACCTCGCGGGCCATCTGGACCGGGGCATCGACCACCACGGTGACCGCCGGGAAGGTCCGGGTCAGGGTCTGGCGGATGTCGGCCTCGCGCTGGCGCAGATGCTGGCTCTCCTTCCAGGCCCAGGCGTTCAGCCCCAGCAACTGCGCCAGCAACAGGGTGGCCACACCCCAGCGCACGGGGCGCCAGGCCGGGGCTTGCCAGAGGGTCTGCAGGGCACGCACACCCTGGCGGGCCAGGCGGTTGCGCTGGCTGCTGGCAAAGCCTTGCTGAGCCAGTTCCCAGGGGCTGCCTGCAGCATCCAGCCAGCGGGTGGCGGGGGGTTCGAGGGTCACGGCCTGCCCCAGCAGGGCCTCGGCTTGTCGGGCCAGGGCCGGCTCGGCGCACAGGCGGGTGCCTTCGGGCAAGGTCGGCAAGCCCGCCGTGGGGCCGTCGGCGGCCCCTTGCAACGGCCAACTGATGACGGGGCTGCTGGCGTCCCGTCCGGTCAGAACCCAGCGCGGGCCTTGCTCGTCGGGGTGGCCGGCCTGAAGGGCGCGCAACACCGCGCCGGTCTCGCCATGGGGGGCGGGCCAGAGTTCAGGAACGATGCGGGTCACGCTGCGGCCCGCCGCCTCAAGTGCCTGAAGCGCAGCCCCCAGCCAGGCCCGGTTGCACACGGCCACCCATTGCGGGCCGCCGGCTTCAGGCGCTGGGCCCAGCGACAGGTGCAGTTGGCTGGGCTCGTCCAGCAGGCGCTCTTCGAGCAGGCCTTCGAGAACCGCCTGCAGGCGCGCGCTGCCAGGGCCAGTGCCCCGCGGCAGGTCGACAGGGTGCCACGAGAGCTGATGCAGCGGTACCACGGCCACCACCTCGACCGGCCGAGTCGGTTGCGGCAGCAGGGCGGCCGTGGCCGAGCCCTGCTGCGACACGGTGCGGCCGTCGGGCGTGAGGAGGTAGGCCCATTCGGTGCTGGCGCCAGGGGCGCCATCGGGCAGGTAGACGATCAGGGTGCTCATGGGAGATTGTGGCGGCCCATTGTAGAGAGGAGATGTGAAGGTTCGGCGGCAGTCGCGCAGGCCGTCGGGTCGGTGTTCAGGGCGGAGGCGGGTTGGCCGCCACGGTATCGAATTGCCCGCGTTCGCGCCACAGGGTTTGAACCTCCATTTGGTTGCGGCGCACCAGAGAGCGCTCCTGCACCCGGGTATCGCCCAGGCGCAGGCGACCCAGCACCTCGAAATAGCGGCTGCTGATGCTGTGCTCGGCCTCGCTGAGCTGACTGGCGGCATCGCCCATGAGGGCGCCTGCGTCACTGATGGATTTGAAGGGCGTGCGGGTGCGTTGCGTGACCAGGCGTTGCGCGGTCGCCATGTCCAGCGTGCGCACGCTGGCGTAGATCACCTCGGCCGGCGCGGTGTTGAGGTTCACCGGGGTGCGCTCGGGCAGCAGGGTGACATAAGGACGCAGGCGCGTCAGGGTGCTGGCGCTGAGGCCGTAGTTGAGCAGTTGATCGAGCCGTTGGGCGGGCAGGGGAGCGCCAGTCTCCTGGGTCTTCTGGGCCAGCAGCAGGTTCTGCTCCAGGGTGGTGAGCTGGGCTTCCGGCAATCCCAGCAGATCGAACAGCTTGCTGCTGGCACGGTGGGCCGACTCGCTGAGTTGCTGGTTGTTGATCAGGTTCTGAAGGTTGAGCCGCCCCTGCTGGTCGGTGATGGCACCCGACAGGAAGGCCTCGCTGAGGTCTTTGTCGTCGCTGGCGGTATTGCTCTGGTCGGCGGCCAGGAAGCTGGAAAGGCGGGCCTCCTGCAGCGGGATGGCCCAGGGCTCGGACAGGGTGTCGGGGCCACCGCTGCGGGCGTCTTCGCGCAGGATCAGGCGCGACCAGTCGAGTGCCCCGGTCAGGATCCAGCTGGACTGGACACGGGCCCGCTCGGCACTTTCGACCTCGACGGCGCGCCATTGCTGCCACAGAGCGCCGGCGGCCAGGGTGGCCACCAGGGTGACAGTGAGCATGGCGGCCAGCAAGGCGGCGCCTTGCTGTCTGGCTGCCGTTGCCGAAGACGGTCGCAGACGGTGCGGCCTCATGATTTGCCTCCACCGAGGATGGGGCGTACCCAGTCGCGCGTGATGCGCCCCGAAATCGCCTGGCCTGGGGCCAGCGTGATGACCAGACGCAGGCCTTGAGGCAATTGGCCGTCCGCCCGGCCATCTCCGGCCTTGCCGTCGGCGTTGGGAGGGGGGGCCGGGTTGTTGCTGGCATCGCTGGACATCGGGTTGGTCCAGGCATCCTGTCGGTAATAGAAGATCTGCCAGTCGTTGGCCGGGGCGATCAGCACCTCGCGCTGGCGTTGGGTCTGGTCGGGGTTCTGGCCCCACAGGGCGGCCATCTGCCAGGCGTTCTGCCAATCACCTCGGGTGCTGAGCGGTGGCGACTGCCAGCGCAGCCATTGACCATTGGCACCGGGGTTGCGCAGGGTCCACCCCACGACGAGGGTCGCCTCGGGCTGACTGGGCGGGCCTTGGCGGGTGAGTCGCAACACCCGACCATCCCAGTCGATGGCTGTGATGCCGGGCAGTTCGGCCAGGGCTTCCAGGTCGGCCTGCCATTGGCCCAGGCCAGCCTGCAGGGCCAGGGTCTGCTCGCTGTTCTGGTCGGTCTGACGCAGGGTACGCATCATGCCGTCCAGGCCTTGCCAGCTCAACAGAGCCATCAAGGCCATCACCGACAGCGCGATCAGCAGTTCGACCAGGGTGAAGCCCCGTGAGCGTTTCGGGAGGTTTTCCATCTCAGTAGCGTCCGACCACGGTGGAGAGTCTGACCACCGGTTGGCCGTCCTCGTTGAAGGTCTGCACGTCGATGCGACGGAAACTCGGGTTGGGGGTGGCCCGCACCGTCACATGGACCGGCAGGACGCGGCCTCCTTGTTCGCAGCTCAGGTCACTGTCACCCACGCTGGGCATCTGGCGTGACAGGCGTGCCTTCACCAATTCGTTCTCGGCGCACAGATGGCCCAGCAAGGTGTCGACCTGACGGCTGGCATTGCGGGTCAGGGCCGAGCTGGCCTGGGCACCGGCCAGCAGGGCGATGGCCACGATGCTCAGGGCCACCATGACTTCGATCAGGGTGAAGCCCTGGTCCCGGAGAGGACGCTGGATGGGGTTCATGGTGCGCTGCTGACGGTGAAGGGACGCAGGCCGTCGGTGGCGAGGCGCAGGCTGTGCCCGGGGGCATCGCTGTTGACCAGGGTCACCTGCTGCGGGCCGATCACCGGCTCCGGCCCGAGATTCAGGCGCAGGTTCGAAGGCAGCGCCTGGGTGCCGGCTGACAGCCATTGCTGAGGCATCGAGCCCTCGGGCAGTCCGGTGAAGGCGAAGCCCTGTGGGGTGACGACCCACTGCACGGCCACGCCGCTGGCCCGCGAGCGCGCCCGTGCGGTGTCCAGCAGGGCGGCCAGGCGCTGGGCCTCACGCTCCAACTGGGTCTGGCTGTTGTCGCGCAGCGCCATCGAGACCCCGGCGCTGGCCAAGGCCATGATGCTGATGACGATCAGCAACTCGATCAGCGTGAAGCCTCGTGGTGGGCGCCCTCCGGTCGTCAGGGTGTTCATGATGGCCATCGGCAAGAGCGCAGCGGCGCCCTCGCCGTGCTCACTGCCAACTACCGATGTCGGCGTCCTTGCCTTCACCGCCGGACTGACCGTCGGCGCCGAAGGACATCACGTCAATCTCGCCCTTGATGCCCGGGTTCAGGTACTGATAGGGCCGACCCCAGGGGTCGTTGGGCAGCTTTTCGAGGTAAGGCTTCCAGTTGGGGGGCACCGGGGCGGTGGTGGGGCGTGCGATCAGGGCGCGCAGGCCTTGCTCGGCGGTGGGGTAGCGCTGGTTGTCGAGGCGGTACAGCTTGAGGGCCTGGACCAGGTTGTTCACGTCGGTGCGCGCAGCGGTGGCCCGGGCGTCATCGGCCCGGTCCAGCACGTTGGGCACGATCAGGGCGGCCAGTACGCCGATGATGACCAGCACCACCATCAGTTCGATGAGGGTGAAGCCGGCCTGGATGCGACGGCGAAGGGGGTTGAGAGGGCGGTTCATGGGCGATGTGGGCAGGAAAGCGGTGAGGTCTGGCAGAGCCGAACTTGATTTCGCTTGAATCATAATCCGCCCATGATGACATCTTCGACCTTGTCCCCGGCCCAACGCTGGGCCATCCGTGGCACGTCCTTTACAGTCTGGGCGCTGGCGGCGGCGTCGGCCGTCTTCTGGGGCCTGAGGCTGTCACAACCCGCCGCCGTGGCGCCGGTCGAGGTGGCCGCGAGCACCACACTTGAGGCCGACCCGGCCGCTGTGGCACGTTTTCTGGGGGCCACCCAGGGGCCTGCCGCCGCGCTGCCCGGGGCCCCCGCACTGGCCAGCCGCCTGAGTCTGATCGGCGTGGTGGCCGATGGTCATCAATGGGGTGCAGCCCTGATCTCGGTCGACGGCAAACCCGCTCACCCCTACCGGGTGGGCGCGGCGCTGGAGGACGGCGTGGTGTTGTTGGCTGTGGAGCGCCGACGCGCCTTGCTGGGCCCCTCGCGCGACGCCGAGCCCACGTTGACGCTGGAGCTGCCTGCGCTCAAGAAGCCCTGACCGGCTTCGGGCCGGGGCTGGGCTGTACCAGGTCCAGGCATTCGACCTGACCGTGGGCGATGCTGTCGCTGGGCCAATCCCGGGCGTCACGCAGGTTCTGGATCCCCTGGGACAACAGGTGCGTGGCCCGGATCACCCCGGCATGCGTGACCCAGACCGCCTGCCCGTCGGCAGGGCTTGCTGCCTGGGTGTGATGCAGCGCCCGGGCCACCCGCCGCATCACCTCGTTGACGCTTTCACCCCCCCCCGGCCGGTGCTCGCCGAAGTCCTTCACCCAGGCGTCGAGCGCGGCGGCGCCCAGGCTGTCCCAGGTCCGGCCTTCCCAGGATCCGAAATCCATCTCGGCCAGATCGGGATCGATGTGGCCTATCAGGTCGGGTCGTGCTTTGCACAGTTGTTGCGCCAACTTTTCGCATCTTTGCCGGGGCGATACGCGCAAATGGACACCCAGCGGCAATTGATGGGCCAAGGTGAGCGCCAGCTCGGAGGTCTGCGCCGGGTCGACCTCGATCTCCAGCCGCCCGTAACACAGGGCCTGTACCTCGACAGCGACAGGGCGGGCGTGGCGGACCAGCCAGAGCCTCATGGCTGGTTGTGCGGGGCCAGATAACAGGCCAATGCCAGATAGCAGGCCAGTTCGCAGACCTGTTGCGTGGCGCCCAGGCAGTCGCCGGTGAAGCCCTGCAGGCGACGGGCGAAAAGACGCCACATCCAGCCCAGTGCCAGGGCGCTGCCCAGCAGGGCCGTCCCCACGAACGCAGGGCCGAAGACCCAGGCGCACCCAACCAAAGGGGGCAGGCACCACAGCCCGGCCACCGTCAGGGCACCAAGGCTGATCTGGTCGGCCAGCGGCTTGCTTTTCGATCGGGCTGTGTCGCCGACGTGGGGCAGGCGGCGCACCAGGATCAGGGGCCAGAACCGGGACAGCACATGCCCCAGCAGCAGGGCGGCGAGCGTGTCGGGCAGGCCGCTCCATCCCAGCCAGGCCAGCAGGGCGACCTTGCTCAGCAGCGCCAGTTGCAGCGCCATGGCCCCGAAAGCCCCGACGCGGGAGTCTTTCATGATGTCCAGTGCCCGCTCGCGGTCATAGCTGCCGCCCAGCCCGTCGGCCACATCGGCCAGGCCGTCCTCGTGAAAGCCCCCGGTCAGCAGGATGGTGGCCAGGGTGGCGCCCACGGCCGCCACCAGGGGGGTGCCGGTCTGGGCGCCCAAGGCGGTGCTCAGCACCCACCAGGTGGTCCCGGCCACGCCGGCCGCCAGCCAGCCGATGGACGGAAAGTGCGCGGCACTTGCGCGCAGCATGGCTGGGCTGAAGCCCACCCAGTCGGCCAGCCGCCCCGTGACCGGGATGCGGGTGAAGAACTGGATGGCCAGCAGCCAGTGGCGCAATCCGCTCATGCTCTTTGCGGTGGCCGCAGCATCATTGCTGCAGGAACATGCGGTAGACCGGGTTCTGGGTTTCCTCGATGCAGGGGTAGCCCAGGCTGTCCAGGAAGCGGTCGAAGGCCTTGTGATCGGCTGCCGGCACCTGCAGGCCGACAAGAATCCGGCCGTAGTCGGCGCCCTGGTTGCGGTAGTGGAAAAGGCTGATGTTCCAGTTGGGCTTCATCAGGCTCAGGAACTTCAGCAGGGCGCCCGGCCGCTCCGGGAACACGAAGCGCAGCAGGCGTTCATCCTGAGCCAGCGCCGAATGGCCACCCACCATGTGACGGATGTGCTCCTTGGCCAGTTCGTCGTGGGTCAGGTCCAGGGCTTCAAAGCCCTGCTTCTTGAAGTTCCGTGCGATCTTGCTCGATTCACCGGGGCCGGTGGTCGTGAGGCCCACGAATACATGGGCACGCGCCGAGTCGCTGATGCGGTAGTTGAATTCGGTCACATTGCGTGGGCCGCCGGGCAGGTTGCCCACGGTTTCGCAAAAACGCCGGAAGCTGCCCCGCTCTTCGGGGATGGTGACGGCGAACAGCGCCTCGCGCTCCTCGCCCACCTCGGCTCGCTCGGCCACGAATCGCAGGCGATCGAAGTTCATGTTGGCGCCGCACAGGATGGCCGCGTAGGTTTCACCCTTGGTCTTGTGCGTGGCCACATACTGCTTGATGGCGGCTACGGCCAGCGCGCCGGCGGGTTCGACGATGCTGCGGGTGTCGACGAAAATGTCCTTGATGGCCGCGCACACGGCATCGGTGTCGACGGCGATGTAGTCGTCAACCAGGCTCTTGGCGACGCGGTAGGTTTCTTCGCCCACCAGCTTGACGGCGGTGCCGTCCGAGAACAGGCCGACGTCCGGCAACGTGACCCGTTTTTTGGCGGAGACCGACTGCATCATGGCGTCAGAATCGTTCATCTGCACACCGATCACCTTGATCTCAGGGCGGACCGCCTTGATGTAGTTGGCAACGCCCGAAATCAGGCCGCCGCCGCCGATGGCCACGAACACTGCATCCAGGCGGCGCGAGCCCAGGCCTTGCAACTGGCGCAGAATCTCCATGGCGATCGTGCCTTGGCCGGCGATCACATCGGGATCGTCGAAAGGATGGACGAAGGTGAGGCCCTGCTTTTTCTCCAGTTCCACGGAGTGGCTGTATGCATCGGAGTAGCTGTCGCCGTGCAGCACCACTTCGCCGCCGAGCCCGCGTACCGCATCGATCTTGAGTTGGGGGGTGGTGGTGGGCATCACAATCACGGCCCGGGTGCCCAGTTTGCGGGCGCTCATCGCCACGCCCTGGGCATGGTTGCCTGCGGAGGCGCAGATCACGCCGCGTTTGAGCTGCTCGGGCGTGAGGTGGGCCATCTTGTTGTAGGCCCCGCGCAGCTTGAAGCTGAAAACGGGTTGCTGGTCTTCGCGCTTGAGCAGCACGGTGTTGTGCAAACGCTTGCTGAGGTTGCGCGCGGGCTCCAGCGCGGACTCGACGGCAACGTCATAGACGCGTGCAGTGAGGATTTTTTTGAGGTAGTCGGCCGGTTTGAGTGCTTTGACGGTCATGGCGCTAGAGAGTGTAGATCGCGCGGGGCCCCAGACTGGCCGCATCAGACGTCAGGAAAGCCCCCGGGCGGGCCCAGATCATAGGGCACCAAGAAAAAAGCCCCGAGTCGTGAGACTCGGGGCTAAATCCACCAAAGGAGGAGGTGGAGGAGACAATCGGTGCGTGAAGAACAGAGTTCGTTACGCGATGTAGGAAGTGTAGCGATAATTTGTTGCGATGCAACAAGGAATTTGTATCAACCCGCTACCGATGCGGATTTAGTAGCGAGATTGATCCCCTATTAGCTGATTTGATGAGGTGATTGGATGGAATGCACAGTGAGTTGGACCGGCGCGGCAGGCACGCGCTCGGGTATGGGCTTTGTGGCGGAAACCGGCAGCGGTCATGCTGTGGTGATGGATGGTGCACCAGATGCGGCCAAGCCTGAAAACGGCGGGCAGAACCTGGCCCCGAGGCCCATGGAAATGGTGCTGGCCGGCACGGGTGGATGCACTGCTTACGATGTGGTGCTGATCCTCAAGCGAGGTCGCCACGATGTGAGAGGTTGTTCGGTCAAGCTGAGCAGTGAGCGTGCCGAGACGGATCCCAAGGTGTTCACCAAGATCCACATGCAGTTCACGGTGACGGGGCGCGGCATTCCTGCGGCTGCCGTGGAGCGCGCCATTGCCATGAGCCACGACAAGTACTGTTCCGCCAGCATCATGCTCGGCAAGACGGCCGAAATCACCACTGGGTTCGACCTCGTGGAGGTCTGAGCGGGGCGGGCTTCGGCCCGCCCAGGTGTCTCAGATGTAATGGGCGGTCCGGGTCATCACCTTGGCCGCCAGTCGCATCAGGGCCTTGGCCGGTGGTGGCAACTCGACGGCCCCGGCCATCTGGGCTTCATGGGCATGGCGCTCCTCGTCGATCTTCATCTGAGCCACGATGGCGCGCGAGGCCTCATCGTCTGCGGGCAGGCGATCCAGATGGCTTTGCAGGTGCTCCGCCACCTGTTTTTCGGTTTCAACCACGAAGCCCAGGCTGACCGCATCGCTGATGCGCCCGGCCACCAGTCCCAGGGCGAATGCACCGGCATACCAAAGCGGGTTCAAGACGCTCACCCGGTCGCCGAGTTCGTCCAATCTTTGCCGGGTCCAGGCCAGGTGATCGGTTTCCTCGTGGGCGGCCCGTTCGAAATGAGCCTTCAGCGCCGGATTCCGTGTGGAGGCGGCCTGGGCGGTGTAGAGCGCCTGCGCGCAGACTTCCCCGACATGGTTCACCCGCATCAGGGCGGCTGAGAGCGCCTTGTCCTCTGGGCGCTCGGGGCTGCGATCCTCGGCGCGGGCAGGGTGGGGGGTGGCACTGTGATGCTTGGCATACAGCGTGCGCAATACCGCGTCGGCGGTGCTGAGGAAGCGATCCATGGATAGTGTCGGCCTGAGTGTCAGGACGTCCCAGTGTTTTCGGCAAATCGGGCCTGAAGTTTAGTCTTTTGGGGTCTTCTGGTGTTTGATCCTGAGCAGGAATGGGCCTCTCAGTTTTGTTGCACAGGTGCAACGAAATCATCAGACTGGGCAGGTTTGGGGGTTATTTCCTTTGCGCGGATGCCGCACGTCTGTTGCAATAGCGAGAACTTCCATCAAGGAGGTTGGCCCGGGGAACCGGCGGATCGCAGTTGTGGCAGCACCCTGCGGTTCTTCGAACCGGCGCCCTATGTTTAACCTTGGAGAAACTCGCAATGAAAAAATCCCTGATTGCAATGGCAGTGCTGGCTGCTTCCGGCGCCGCTATGGCTCAATCTTCCGTGACCCTGTTCGGCGTTCTGGACCTGGGCTACGAAAACGTCAAGACCCAAGCTGGCCGCATTTCCGGCATCTCCCCCTCCGCCAACAACTCCAGCCGTCTGGGCTTCAAGGGCACTGAAGACCTGGGTGGCGGTCTGGCTGCTTCCTTCCACCTGGAAGCCGCTCTGAACCCCGCCAACGGCACCGGTTCTTCGGGTACGTCCGCTAACAACCAATCCACCACCACTCTCGCTGGTGGCCTGACCTTCAACCGTCGTTCCACTCTGAGCCTGTCTGGCAATTTCGGTGAACTGCGCATCGGCCGAGACTACGTGCCCTCGTTCTGGAACACCGCTATCTTTGACCCTTTCGGTGCAAATAGCGTTGGCGCTACTCTGGCCAACTACACACTGAATGGTGGTACTGGCGTTCGTGCTTCGAACTCTATCGGTTACTTCCTGCCGGGCAACCTGGGCGGCTTCTACGGCCAAGGCATGTACGCCTTTGGCAACCGTGCCAACACCGAAACCGCTGCTGGCTACACTGGTACCGTCAACACCCAAGACAACGGCCGTTACATTGGCCTGCGCGCTGGTTACGCTCAAGGTCCGATTGACGTCGCTGCAGCTTACGGCAAGACTAACTTCGCCGCCGGCACCCAATCCGTCGCTCTGGGTAACACCACTCTGACCCACGGTAACACCGCTAATTTCAACCTGGGCGGTTCCTATGACTTCGGCGTTGCCAAGGCCATGGGTACGATCACCAACCAGAAGTACGAAGACGTTGCTGCTGCTGGCGTGAACAAGACCATCAAAGGCTGGTCTGTGGGTGTGAATGCTCCAGTTGGTGCTGGCAACGTGCTGGCTCAGTACAGCGCTGTTAAGCTGGATGGTGCCAAGGCTGACAAGTGGTCGTTCGGCTACACCTATAACCTGAGCAAGCGCACTGCCGTTTACGGTATCTTCGCTCGTGTGGGCAACTCCGGCGGTTCTTCCTTGGCTGCTAACTCCTTCAGCTCGGGTAACATCGGTTTTGTTCCCGGCGCCGTCAACACCAACCAATCGTCGACCGGCTTCGGCGTTGGTCTGCGCACCTCCTTCTAATTGGTGGCTGGCGTGAGCCAGCTTCTGATCAGAATGTAAAAAACCCCGCTGCGGCAACGCAGCGGGGTTTTTTTATGGTCTGACTCTGAGGACTGGCGCCTACAGCGTTGCCTTAGCAGCCGATGGCCTGCTGGTGGCATTTACTGCAGGCGGCACTGGTTCAGCCCCGGCGAAGCCTTTCGGCCGGGTGAACCTGGTGTGTGGCCTCAAAGCCGGTTTTCCACCACCGCGTGGCAAGCAATCCAGTGACCTTCGCCCAGGCTTTGCTGGGCCGGTCTTTCGCTCTTGCAGCGGTCATTGGCGTGGGGGCAGCGTGGATGAAAGGTGCAGCCGCCCGGTGGGTTGAGCGGGTTGGGAACCTCTCCTTGCACCGGTGTGCGAGCGCGCCCGGTCTGTCGCATCTCCGGAATGGCATCGAGCAGCATGCGGGTATACGGATGACGCGGCGCGGCGAACAAGGTGTGCTTGTCGGCCCGCTCCACCAGACGGCCCAGGTACATCACCCCCACTTCATCGCTGACATGGCGCACCACGGCCAGGTTGTGGGAGATGAAAAGGTAGGTCAGCCCGCGCTCGCGTTGCAGGTCCTTCATGATGTTCAGCACCTGCGCCTGCACGCTCACGTCGAGAGCCGAGGTCGGTTCGTCGCAAACCAGGAACTCGGGCTCAGTGGCCAGGGCGCGGGCGATCGAGATCCGCTGCCGTTGCCCGCCAGAGAATTGGTGCGGGAACTTGGGCATGTCCAGGGCGCTGAGTCCGACGGATTTCAGCAGGCTGCCGACGCGTTCGCGCAGCTCGCCAGCATCGGTCACCAAGCCATGTTCGCGCAAGGGTTCACCGATGATGGCCTCGACGGTCCAGCGCGGGTTGAGGCTGGCGTACGGGTCCTGGAAGATCATCTGGATCCGACGGCGCAGGGCGCGACCCGAGGGCTTCTTGAATTCGGCATGGGCATCCTGCCCATCGAACGTCATGTGGCCGCGGGTGGGCTCGTACAAGCCCACGAGCAGGCGGGCCACCGTGCTCTTGCCGCAGCCGGATTCGCCCACGAGTGCGAGGGTCCGGCCGCGTTCGATGTCGAAACTCACCCCATCGACCGCGTTCAGCAATTGCCTGGGTTTGCCTTCAAGCACTCGGTTCAGCCAGGGTGCGGAGACATCAAATGTCTTGGCCAGGTCATGCGCCTGGACGAGCGGTGTGGAGGAGGGCGGTGTGCTGGGGACGCTCATGCCGGGTCTCCATGGACGGTTTGCGCTGCGTGCAGCCAGCAGGCTGCCTGGGTGCCTGAGGTGGACATCAGTTCGGGGCGTTCGGTGCGGCAGCGGTCGAACACATGCGGGCAGCGTGGGTTGTAGGCGCAGCCGTTGGGGATGGCATTGAGTCGGGGCATGGCGCCGTCGATCTGGTTCAGGCGTTCGCGATCCACCGCCATGTCCGGGATGGACGCCATCAGACCGGCCGTGTAGGGGTGGTTCGGGTGGTTGATGACCTGATGGACGGGGCCGGTCTCGACGATGCGTCCGGCGTACATCACCGCCACCCGGTCGCAGGTTTCGGCGATCACACCCATGTCATGGGTGATCAGCATCACGGCGGCCCCGCGTTCGTGGCAGATGTTCTTGAGCAGGGAGATGATCTGGGCCTGGATCGACACGTCCAGCGCTGTGGTGGGCTCGTCCGCCACGATCAGTTGAGGCTGAGCGGCCAAGGCCAGGGCGATCACCACACGTTGCCGCATACCGCCGCTGAACTGGTGAGGATAGTGGTCGATGCGCTGTTCAGCCGCCGGAATGCCCGTGTCCTTGAGCAGATCGATGGCCCGTTTACGGGCCTCTGCTTGGCTGACGGGCAGGTGCGTCTGGATGGTCTCGATGAGTTGACGACCCACGGTGTAGAGGGGATTGAGCGAGGTCAGCGGATCTTGGAAGATGGCCCCGATGCGCCGCCCACGGATGCTGCGCATCTGGTCGAAATTGAGGTTGTCGATGCGCTGCCCTTGCAGCACGATCTCGCCCGAGGCGATGCGGCCTGGGGGCTCAAGCAGGCCGATGATGGACGCGCCGGTCAGCGATTTGCCGGCTCCCGATTCACCCACCACCCCCAGAATCTCGCCAGGGGCAATCTCGAAAGACACGTGGTCCAGTGCGCGCAAGGTGCCACGTCGCCCGGGGAACTCCACCACCAGGTCTTTGACTTGAAGAAGACTCATGTTTGCCTAGGACTTGGGTCAGCTCATCGCAGGCGCGGGTTCAGCGCATCACGCAACCAGTCGCCCAACAGGTTCACGCTCAGTGCGATCAGCACCAGCATCAGACCGGGAAAGACGGTGATCCACCATTCACCAGAGAAAAGATAGTCGTTGCCGACACGGATCAAGGTGCCCAGCGAGGGCGAAGTGGGCGGGGCACCCACCCCGAGAAACGACAGCGTGGCTTCCGTGATGATGGCTGTGGCCACCTGGATGGTGGCCAGCACCAGCACCGGGCCCAGCACATTGGGCAGCACATGGCGCACCATGATGCGCCAGGGGGACACGCCCGTCACCCGGGCCGCCTGCACGTACTCCTTGTTGCGTTCGACCAGGGTCGAGCCACGCACCGTGCGGGCGTACTGCACCCAGCCCGTGAGTGAGATCGACAGGATCAGCACCCCGAACGCCAACGACTCGTGGGCGTTGGGGAACAGTGCCCGGCCCACACCGGCGATCAGCAGGGCCACGAGGATGGGGGGGAACGACAGCATCACATCGCACAAGCGCATCAGCAAGGCGTCGATCCATCCACCGCGAAAGCCCGACAACAGGCCCAGGGCCACGCCCAGCGCCATCGACAGCAGCACCGAGGCGATGAGGCACGCCCTATCGCTTCTTCGTCAACCGCACCACCACGGCCGCCAATGCGAACAAGACCGTGATCATGTTCGAAGGCGGCGGTGCGTGCTGGG
>RXJO01000349.1 GCA_003987795.1 Curvibacter sp. | reverse complement strand
GAAGTCATCCAGACCGAGCTGTGCCTGGCCGACCTGGGCACGGTCGAGAAGACCCTGCAGCGCTCGATCAAGGCCGCCAAGTCGGGCAACGACAAAGAGGCCGCCAAGCTGGTCCAGGTGCTGACCCGTGTGCAGGCCACCCTCAACGAGGGCAAGCCGGTGCGTACCCTGGACCTGAGCAAGGAAGACCTGGTGGTCTTGAAGCCCCTGTGCCTGATCACTGCCAAGCCGGCCATGTTCGTGGGCAATGTCAGCGAAGACGGCTTCGAGAACAACCCGCTGCTCGACCGCCTCAAGGATTACGCTGCCGGTCAGAACGCCCCCGTGGTGGCCATCTGCGCCAAGATGGAAGCTGACATGGCCGACATGAGCGACGAAGACCGTGCCCTGTTCCTGGCCGAACTGGGCCAGGACGAGCCGGGCCTGAACCGCCTGATCCGTGCCGGTTTCAAGTTGCTGGGCCTTCAGACCTACTTCACCGCCGGCGTCAAGGAAGTGCGTGCCTGGACCATCCATGTGGGTGACACCGCCCCCCAGGCGGCCGGTGTGATCCACGGTGACTTCGAGCGCGGTTTCATCCGGGCCCAGACCATCGCCTTTGAAGACTTCATCGCCTTCAAGGGCGAGCAGGGCGCCAAGGATGCCGGCAAGATGCGCGCCGAAGGCAAGGAGTACGTCGTCAAGGATGGCGACGTGATGAACTTCCTGTTCAACGTCTGAGCGATAGCCGCATCGGCATCGCTTGTCCTGAGACGAGCTCGAAGCTTGCAAAGCCCCGCATCGCGGGGCTTTTTTTTGACCTCAGGATTTTCGGCTGCCTTGTCATTCCGAGTCTGGTGTGTTGCGTTGGGCGGCAGCGCTGACTCGCCCGCATGATCTGAACCGACCGATGGGGGGGCTGACCTTAAGTCAAGCCCAAGGTGACCACTGTGACAATGCCTCCAACTTGAATTGCGTGGAGAAGCCATGTCTGTGCCCTATCGAAATGGCCTGGTGGCAAGCCGGAAGTCCGGCTGGTTGGTGTGGCTGGCGATGTTGATGCTATGGCCTGCAGTCCAAGCGGGGGCTCAACAGGGGGGCTCATCTGCCAGCACGGGGTTTGGCATGGGGCTGACACAACTCCAGCAGTCCGATGGTGGGTGGGTGACGGTTTTTTATCCCGCGATGGGCCAGGAGACACCTGTCCTGAGAGGGCCTTTTCGGCTGTTGCTCATTCCCGACGGTGTTCCCGTGACAGGCAACTCGCATCTTGTCGTGATTTCGCACGGCTCAGGAGGATCGCCCTGGGTCCATGCGGATCTGGCGCGTACGTTGGTGCGGCGTGGCTTCACGGTGGCACTTCCTCAGCATCGGGGAGACAATGACCTGGACCCTTCCGAACCCGGGCCTGCTTCGTGGCGACGCAGGCCTCAGGAGGTGTCAGACGCTCTTGACTTGGTCGCGCGGCATGCGGTGTTGGCGCCGTCCTTGGACCTGTCGTCGGTGGGCGTGCTGGGGGGATCCGCTGGAGGGCACACGGCGCTTTCGTTGGCCGGAGGGCGCTGGTCGGACGCCCGCTTTCGTGATCATTGCGAGCAGCACCTGGACGAAGATTTCTCCTCCTGTGTGGGTTTCATCACTTTGTTGCGTGGCAACGTGCTGGATGGCCTCAAGCGCTGGGCAGCCAGGCTGGTGATCGGTTGGCGGTTCTCGGATGAAACGTGGCATGAGTACCGCGACCCACGCATCAAGGCCGCGCTGGCCATGGTGCCTTTTGCGGCGGATTTCCAGCCGGCTTCGTTGCAGCACCCCCAGATCCCCTTGGGCCTGGTGCTGGCTGGGAAAGATCGCAACCAGATTCCTCGCTTTCATGTCCAGGTCATCCTTGAAGCTTGTGCGCCCGAGTGCGAGTTGGTGATGGAGCTCCCCGAAGCCGGTCATGGTGTCATGCTCTCGCCTGCGCCTCCTTTGAATGCCGACACGGTGGCTGCATACCTTTTGAGCGATCCTCCCGGGTTCCAGCGTGAGCGCGACATCCCTGAGTTGAATTCACGGATCGCGGCATTTTTCGAGCGTCATCTTCTGGTTCAGCCATCTGCCTCTGTGGCAGCAATGGGACAGGTTTTGACAGAGTCAAAAGGACCGATGGCTGTCGGCCCATGAGTGATTTGTCCCGCAACCTCTTGCATCGGGTGGCGTTTTGAGGGGTAAAGACCGATAATTTCACCCAATAAACCGGCTGTCCCCTGCGAGGTCGCCATGAACGCCATCAATTCTTCCACCCCCAACGGCTTGCTTGCGGCTCAGGCTGCCTCGCTCACGCGTCTGCAGTCGCTGGGGCAGAAGTTGTCCTCGGGTCGGGCGATCAACTCGGCATTGGACAACGCCGCCGGCCTGGCGCAGTCCAGTTCGTTCAGCGTGCAGTTGTCCAGCACGGCCGTGGCGATGCGGGGCTTGCAGGATGGCAGTTCGCTTCTGCAGACGGCGTCCGGGGCCTTGGGCGAGGTCAGCTCCAACCTGCAACAGCTCAATGACCTGGCGGTGCAGGCAGGCAATGGCAGTCTGTCGGCCAGCGATCGGCAGGCCTTGCAGGCCCAGGCCAGCCAGCTCACCCAAAACCTCAACCAGATCTCAGGCAATACCCAGTTCAATGGCCAGAACCTGCTGGACGGCAGCTTCAGCGCCAATCTGCAGACGGGCCCCGATGCCGGTCAAACCCAGAGCCTGAGCCTGGGCAGTGTCTCGGCCAACGCGCTGGGCTTGGGCAGCATCGACCTCACCAGCAGCAGCGGCCAGGCCAGCGCCATGCAGGCCATCAGCCAGGCTTTGCAACAGGTGAACGATCAGCAGGCCGGGGTGGGGGCATCGCAGTCGGGGCTGCAGGCCAATTTTGACCAACTCAATGCGCAGTCCGGGGCCCTGGCCTCATCGAACGCCAGCCTCAGCGATGCCGATCTGGCCCAGTCGGCCTCGAGCTTTTCTCAAGAGCAGGTGCGGCAGACGGCCGCCACCCGCATGCTTTCGCTGTACCAGTCTCTGCAGAAGGACACGCTCAGCCTGCTGCCCAAGTAAGAGGGCAGATCGGCGCCTCAGTCCGGGGCGCCCGCACTCAGGGCGCCTTCCACCAGCACCTGCTGGATCAGCCGCCGGTCCAGGGCCAGCCAAATCAGGATCGGTGCCAGCGTGGGTAGCAACAGGAAGCCGATCTGATAGGCCGCGCCGATCAGGTTGACGTCAAAAGCGTCGAAGCGGGTCTGGGTGCGCGTGGCCTCGCCCGCCTGCACTGCCACCTGCAGCAGCCAGGTGAAGCAGACCCCCCAGGCCTGAAACGGCAGCAGGGCGATCGAGCCCGCCGGGATCTTCCACCACCAGCCCTTCGATCGAACTGCCAGGAACAGCGCTGCCAGCAAGGGCATGCCGTAGGCGTAGGTCAGCACGTTGGCCTCGGGAGCCACATCGGCCAGCCGGCCACCGGGCATCTTCACCGAGAGCCCGGTCAGCAGCACCTGTTGGGTGCCATGCAGTTCGGAGCCATGGGCCCAGAACGGGAAGACCGCCTTCATGGCCCATTCGGCCAGCCAGGCCGGGGCCACGGCGACGTAATTTCGGCCCAGGTACCACAGCGCCAGGCAAGGGATCAGCCAAAGCAGGGCGCGCAGAAAAAAACCGCTGATGACGCTGTGTTGGCCAGTCCTCATGGGCTTGCTCCGGTGTCCGCCTGCAGGTGCTCGCGCCGGAAGTCCTGGCGAGCCACCCAGCGCATCCAGACCAGCCAGACCACCACCACATCCAACATGATCAGCGCCTGCCAGAGGTACAGGTGCGCAAACTCGAAAGCCTGGGCGTTCCAGCCCGCCAGGTAGAACAAGGTGATGATGCGCACCAGATTCACCGCCTGAATGGCGACAAAGCCGACCGCGATGCCCACCAGCTTGTAACGCCAGCGTGCCGGGTAGGCGGTCAGCGCGGCCAGCAGGATGAGGCAGGCCTCGACACCGTTGCAGCCGGCCTCGATCGACACGCCCATGCCGGTCTGGGCGTTTTGCAGCACCTTGCCGTATGAGACCACATTGGCGTCCACGGCCTGGACCAGAAAGGCACTGGCCGAGGCCAGAAAGGTGGTCCAGGGGACGATCAGCCACTGTTGCACCGGTGGAGTCAGTTCGCCCACGAACAGGACCACCAGCAGCACCAGAAAGATCGAGAAGAAACGCAGCATGGACAGGTCGAGCTTGAGGCAGGTTCAGATCAAGCGGGCACTTTAACCGAGTCGGCTCCGATGGCCCCGGCGCGAAGTGTTCAACCTGGAAACAGTTTCAACAGCACCGTGGTCATGGCCAGGTAACGCAGCCCCTTGCCCACCAGCATCCAGCCCACGCAGGGCCAGAACGGCAGGCGCAGCCAGCCGGCCACGGCGCACAAGGGGTCGCCCAGCAGCGGCAGCCAGCTCAGCAGACAGGCCTTGGGACCGAGGCGCTGCAGCCAGCCCAGCACGCGCAGGTGGTGGGGCGAGCGATGGTAGTGGTCGGCCACCCGATGGGCGCCGTAGCCCATCCACCAATCGAGCGCTCCGCCCAGGGTATTGCCCAGGGTGGCCACCGCGATGGCGGGCCAGAACAACTCGGGGTTGAGCTTGAGCAGGCCGAACAGGGCGGGCTCCGATCCCAGCGGCAGCAAGGTGGCTGAAATGAAGGAGACCACGAACAGCGTGCCCAGGCCGTATTGGGGCAGCGCCAGAAGGGCGAGCAGAGAGTCGAGCCAGGCTTGCATGGGGCTCAGTATAGGCAGCCTGATCCAGCGCCATGCGACGGGCGGCAGGTCGACCGAGGGCTCATTTCAATTGCTGAAATTTTGAGCAGCTACAATCGTGCCTCATTTTTCAGCATGCCGTTGTCGACGGCCCCCCATTTCCCCTTCACCCACCCAGCCTGCTCTCCCCATGCAGATCGGACATCTGTCGCTTGAAAACAACCTGTTTGTCGCCCCCATGGCGGGGGTGACGGACCGGCCTTTCCGGCAGTTGTGCAAATCTTTGGGCGCGGGCTACGCGGTGAGCGAGATGGTCACCTCGCGCCGTGATTTGTGGAACTCCCTGAAGACGTCCCGCCGCGCCAATCACGAGGGCGAGAAAGAGCCGATTGCGGTGCAGATCGCCGGCACCGAGCCGCAGATGATGGCCGATGCCGCGGTCTACAACATCGAGCGCGGTGCCCAGATCATCGACATCAACATGGGCTGTCCGGCCAAGAAGGTGTGCAACAAATGGGCGGGTTCGGCCCTGATGCAGGACGAGACCCTGGCCCTGTCCATCGCCGAGGCCGTGGTTGAGGCCTGCCGTCCCCATGGGGTGCCCGTCACCCTCAAGATGCGCACCGGCTGGTGCCAGGCGCACAAGAATGCGGTGGTGCTGGCGCGGTCCTTCGAGTCGGCTGGCATCCAGATGCTGACCGTGCATGGTCGAACCCGTGAGCAGGGCTACAAGGGCCAGGCCGAGTACGACACCATTGCGGCCGTCAAGGCCACGGTGCGTGTCCCGGTGGTGGCCAATGGCGACATCGACAGCCCGCACAAGGCCGCCGAAGTGCTGGCCTACACCGGGGCGGATGCCCTGATGATCGGTCGCGCTGCGCAAGGCCGCCCCTGGATCTTCCGTGAGATCGGTCACTACCTGAGCACCGGCACCCTCCTGGCCCCGCCTCTGGTGGCCGAGGTGCGGCGCCTGCTGCTCGAGCACCTGCAAGACCATTACGCACTGTACGGTGAGTTCACCGGCGTGCGTTCGGCCCGCAAGCACATCGGCTGGTATGTGAAAGGCCTGCCGGATGGCGAAGCCTTCCGCACCCGCATCAATGGCCTGGAAGACAGTGCCGCCCAGACGGCGGCTGTTGCTGATTATTTCGACGCCCTGGGAGACCGCATGGAGCGACTGCCGGACAGCCCGGCAGCTGCCCCGGGCGGTGAGGACGAAGAACACCTGGAAACCGCTGCATGAGCAACAAGAACATCGAAGACTGCGTCCGTGACAACCTGCTGGCGTATTTCCGCGACCTGCACGGGGAAGAGCCCCACGGCATGCACGAGATGCTGATCCGCCTGGTCGAGAAGCCTTTGCTGGAGGTGGTCATGGCGCAGGCCGAACACAACCAGTCGCGCGCGGCTGAGTGGCTGGGCTTGAACCGCAACACCCTGCGCAAGAAGCTGATCGAGCACGACCTGCTCAAGTGATGACTGAACCCTTTTCCGTATCCAAATCCAAAACCGAAGACCCTCGCATGAACGCACTTCTTTCCGTCTCCGACAAGACCGGCATCGTCGAACTGGCCCGTGAGCTGCACTCCCTCGGCATCAAGCTGATCTCCACCGGTGGTACCGCCAAGCTGTTGGCCGATCAGGGCCTGCCGGTCACCGAAGTGGCTGAGGTCACCGCCTTCCCCGAAATGCTCGATGGCCGCGTCAAGACCCTGCACCCCAAGGTGCACGGCGGTCTGCTGGCACGTCGCGACCTGCCCGAACACATGGCCGCTCTGGCCGCGCATGGCATCGACACCATCGATCTGCTGGTGGTCAACCTCTACCCGTTTGAGGCCACCGTGGCCAAGCCCGGCTGCACCCTGGAGGACGCGATCGAGAACATCGACATCGGCGGTCCGGCCATGGTGCGCAGCGCTGCCAAGAACTGGAAGGACGTGGGCGTGCTGACTGACGCGTCGCAGTACGCCCCCGTGGTGGCCGAGCTCAAGGCCAACGGCAACAAGCTCTCTGACAAGACCCGCTTCGGCCTGTCGGTGGCCGCTTTCAACCGCATCAGCAACTACGACGGCGCCATCAGCGATTACCTGTCGGCACTGAACTTCGAAGAGGGCAACAACACGCCCTCCAAGCAGCTGTTCCCGGCCCAGAGCAATGGCCGCTTCATCAAGCTGCAGGATCTGCGCTACGGCGAGAACCCACACCAGCAGGCTGCCTTCTACCGCGATCTGTACCCCGCACCGGGCTCGCTGGTCACGGCCGAACAACTGCAGGGCAAAGAGCTCAGCTACAACAACATCGCCGACGCCGATGCCGCCTGGGAATGCGTCAAGAGCTTTGACGTGCCGGCCTGTGTGATCGTCAAGCACGCCAACCCCTGCGGCGTGGCCGTGGGCAGCGGCCCACTCGAGGCCTACAGCAAGGCCTTCCAGACCGATCCCACCTCGGCCTTCGGCGGCATCATTGCCTTCAACCGCACGCTCGATGCCGCAGCGGCCCAGCAAGTCAGCAAGCAGTTCGTCGAAGTGCTGATGGCCCCCGACTTCACGCCTGAGGCCCTGGAGGTCTTCAAGTCCAAGGTCAATGTGCGCATCCTGAAGATCGCTCTGCCGGCCGGCGGCGCCACCGCCTGGGACAAGGGCCAGAACCTCATGGACGTCAAGCGCATCGGTTCCGGTCTGCTGATCCAGAGCGCCGACAACCACGAGCTGCAACTGGCCGACCTCAAGGTCGTCACCACCAAGCAGCCCAGCGCCGAAGAACTGCAGGATCTGCTGTTCGCCTGGAAGGTGGCCAAGTTCGTCAAGAGCAATGCCATCGTCTTCTGCAAGGGCGGCATGACCATGGGCGTGGGCGCCGGCCAGATGAGCCGCCTCGACTCGGCCCGCATTGCCAGCATCAAGGCCGGCCATGCGAACCTGAGCCTGCAAGGCACGGCCGTGGCCAGTGATGCCTTCTTCCCGTTCCGCGACGGCCTCGATGTGGTGGTGGATGCGGGTGCCACCTGCGTGATCCAGCCCGGCGGCTCGATGCGCGACCAGGAGGTGATCGATGCGGCCAACGAGCGTGGCGTTGCCATGGTGTTCAGCGGCGTGCGCCACTTCCGTCACTGATCTTCCGCTCGGTTCAGGGGTCTTCGGGCCCTTGAGCGCCTGCCCGACGCCCTGCAGCCTTGCGCCCGCAGGGCGTTTTTTCTGGGCGCTCAGCGCCTGGCCGAGACCACGATGCCGCCCACGATCAGCGCGAACGCCACCGCGTGGTACAGGTGGGGGTGTTCGCCGAGGAACAAGGTCGACATCAGCGCGGCGAACAGCGGCGTGAGGTTGACGAAGAAGCCCGCCACCCCCGGGCCGGCCCGCTGCACGCCGGCGCCCCAGCAACGGTAGGCCAGCAAGGCCGGGCCCACCGCAATGAAGGCCAGTGCCGCGATCAGGGGCCAACCCCATTCGATGTGGGCCGGTGTCAGCAGCCACTCCCCGCCGGCAAACAGTCCCGACCAGCCCAGACCGAACACCATCTGGGCGATCAGGAAGGCGGCCCAGTCCTGGCGCACCGTTGCAGGTTCGGTGGTTCTCACCAGCAGCCAGCTGTAGAAAGCCCAGGCGATCGTGGCCAGCAGCATGAACAGGTCACCTGCCACCAGCTTGAAGGCCATCAGTTGGGCCCATTCGCCGCGGCTCAGCACCAGCACCACGCCCACGATGGACAGCAGGGCGCCCAGCAACTGCTGGCGCACCACCGGCACGCCGAAGAACAGCGCACCCACGCTCAGCATCCACACCGGCATGCTCGATCCCACCAGCGTGGCATTGATCGGTGTGGAGGTCTGCAGCGCCAGGTACTGCAGCGCGTTGTAGCAGCCGACGCCCAGCAGGCCCAGCACGCTGTAGCGCCGCCAATGGGCCCACAGGGCGCTGTCACGGCGCAGCGTGCGGCCCGCCAGAGGCAGCAGCAGGATGAAGGCGATCACCCAGCGCAGCAGGTTCAGTGTCATGGGCGGCACCAGCTCATGCACCAGACGGCCGACCACGGCGTTGCCGGCCCACAACAGGGGCGGCAGGGTGAGCAGGGCGATGGTCGAGGGGCTGAGTCGATGTTGCATGGGGGCGCACTTTACAGGCAGCGCGCCGGCCTTGTGGCCAGGCCGCTGCACAGCCCGCCGATTCGTGGCACCATTTCGAGCGTTTCGACCTTTTGTTCCCTTCGCCCCGCAACCGGAGACATGACATGACCCGCGCCGTACGCATCGACCAGCCAGGTGGTCCCGAACAACTCAAGATCGTGGATGTGGACGTGGGCCAGCCCGGCCCCGGTGAGATCCGCATCCGCCATCACGCGGTGGGCCTGAACTACATCGACGTCTACCAGCGCACCGGCCTGTATCCCTTCCCCATGCCCCTGCAACTGGGCATGGAAGGCGCGGGCGTGGTCGAGTCGGTGGGTGAAGGTGTGACCCACCTGCGCGCGGGTGACCGTGCCGCCTACGCGGCGAACCCACCGGGCAGCTACTCGGAGCTGCGCGTGATGCCGGCTCGCAATGTGTGCAAGCTGCCTGACGACATCTCGTTCGAGACCGGTGCGGCCATGATGCTCAAGGGCCTGACGGCCCAGTACCTGCTCAAGAAGACCCGCCCGGTGGAGGGCCTGCAGCCCGGCGACTTCGTGCTGTTCCATGCCGCTGCCGGCGGCGTGGGCCTGATCGCCTGTCAGTGGGCCAAGGCCCTGGGCCTGCAATTGATCGGCACCGCCGGATCTGACGCCAAGTGTGCTCTGGCCAAGGCCAACGGTGCCGCCCACGTGATCAACTACAGCACCGAGGACTTCGCGGCCCGCGTCAAGGAGATCACTGGCGGACAAGGCGTCAAGGTGGTGTACGACTCAGTGGGCAAGGACACCTGGGACAAGTCCCTCGACTGCCTGCGCCCCTTCGGGCTGATGGCCAGCTTTGGCAATGCCTCGGGGCCGGTGCCGCCGTTTGCGCCCGGCATGCTGGGCGCCAAGGGCTCCTTGTACGTCACGCGCCAGACCTTGTTCACCCACATCGCCACGCGCGAGGGCAACCAGGCCATGGCCGACGACCTGTTCGAGGTGGTCCGCAGCGGGCAGGTGAAGATCCACATCGAGCAGCGCTACCGCCTCGAAGATGTGCAGCAGGCGCACCGCGATCTCGAAGCCCGCAAGACCACGGGCTGCACGATCCTCACACTGTGAGCCAGGGCACCTCTCCGAGTCCGGCCTGGCTGCAGGCCCTGCGCGCGCAGGCCCGGCAGGTGCCGCGCCGTCCGCGTCTGCCCCTGGTGGTCGCGGGCCACACCCTGGGTTCGGTGGAGGACGGGGTGCTGGCCAGCCTGCCCGGTGCCACGGCCCTGGGCCTGTCCCGCCAACTCGACGAGCAGGGGCCGAGCTGGCACCTGCAGGCCGACCCCACCGAGGCTGCGGTCACGGCCGCCTTGCAGCCCTTGGCCCTGGCCCTGCAGGCCGCGGGGCGTTGCGGCCCCTGGCGCAACGAGCAACTGGCCGTGGTCGGTGCCCAGGGGCAGCGCCTGGGCACCATCGAGCGGGGGGCGGTGCGCGTGCTGGGCCTGGCCACCCAAGCCGTGCACCTGGTGGGGCTGGCGCCCGACGGTCGCCACTGGGTTCAGCAGCGTGCGCATGACAAACCCAATGACCCGGGTTTGTGGGACACCTTGATGGGCGGCATGGTGTCGGCCGCCGATACCTTGCACGAGGCCCTGGCCCGCGAAACCTGGGAAGAGGCCGGTCTGCATGTCGAGCAGATGCCCGCCGTGCGACACGGCGGCCATGTCGAATTCGCCCGTCCCAGTGCCGAGGCCGGCGGCTGCGGCTACATGGTCGAGCGCATCGACTGGTTCGTCGCTCAGGTGCCCGAGGGCCGGGCGCCCGAGAATCAGGACGGCGAGGTGGCGCAGTTCGCCCTGCTGACCCGCGAGGAACTGGTCCAGCGGGTGGCGGCGTCTGAGTTCACCCTGGAAGCCAGTCTGATCATCGCCGCCAGCCTGGGGCTCTAGACAGCAGGCCTCAACCCGCTGCGAAGCGGTCCGTCGCGGCCAGCAGTTGGTTCAGGATGCCGGGTTCGGTCCAGGCATGACCGGCCCCTTCGACCAGGTGGAACTCTGAGCCCGGCCACGCCTGGTGCAGGGCGTGCGCGTAGCGCACCGGGCAGGGCATGTCGTAGCGGCCATGCACGATCACACCCGGGATGCCTGCCAGGCGATGGGCCTCGCGCAGCAGTTGGCCATCTTCGAGCCAGGCGCCATGCATGAAGTAGTGATTCTCCAGCCGGGCGAAGGCCAGGGCGAAGTGGGCGTCGGCATGCTGGTCGTGGTTGGCTGGGCTGGGCAGCAGGGTGATGGTCTCGCCCTCCCACAGGCTCCAGGCCAGGGCCGCTTCCTGTTGGCGGACCGGGTCCGGGCCCGTCAGCAGCCGGTGGTAGGCGGCCATCATGTGGCCGCGCTCGGCCTCCGGTATCGGGGCCTGGAAGCGCGCCCATTTCTCGGGGAACATCTCTGACACCCCGAACTGGTAGTACCAGTCGAGCTCGGCCCGGGTCACGGTGTAGACCCCGCGCAGGATCATCTCGCTCACCCGTTGCGGGTGCTTCTGCGCATAGGCCAGGGCCAGGGTCGAGCCCCAGGAGCCCCCGAACACCAGCCAGCGCTCGGTGCCAGGGCGCAATTGACGCAGGGTCTCGATGTCGTCGACCAGGTGCCAGGTGGTGTTGGCCTCCAGGCCTGCGTGCGGGGTCGAGCGGCCACAACCGCGCTGATCGAACAGCAGCAGGTCGTAGCGGGCCGGGTCGAACAGGCGCCGGTGCTCGGGCGAGATGCCACCGCCCGGGCCTCCGTGCAGAAACACAGCCGGCTTGGCGCCGGGCGTGCCCACGCGCTCGTGGTAGATGCGGTGGCCATCGCCCACCTCGAGCAGGCCGCTCTCATAGGGTTCGATGGCGGGGTAGAGCGCACGGGTGTCGGGCATGGCAGGTGTCGGTTGGGGTATGAGCCGAAAGTATCGCCTGGGTGGGGCCCTCAGCCCGCCGGCGACGCCTGGCGTTGCCGGGCCACATCGCGGATCAGCTCCCAGGCCGCCTGGGCCAGCGGCGTCAGGGCCCGGTTGCGTCGGTGCACCAACATGATGTCACGGTCGACCCGGGGCAGCAGGGGGCGCACGGCCAGGCCGTTCAGGCCTTCGGGGGGCAGGGCCAGATCAGGCACCACCGACAGGCCCAGGCCGGCCTCGACCATGCGGAAGATGGTGGTGGGGTGGCCCACGTCCTGGGCGGTCTCGACCACCACGCCCTCGGTGTTCAGCGCCCGGTCGATCAGGCGTCGGCTGCCCGAGGCGTGGTCCAGCAACACCAGCGACTCGCCCGCCAGATCGTGCCAGCGCACCTGGGGCTGGCGTGCCAGCGCGTGCCCGGGCGGGCACACCAGGCAGAAGGGCTCGGACAGGATGGGCTCGCAGTGCAGGTCGTCGCGTTCGCCGGGGTCGATCACCACCCCGAAATCGACCTCGCCCGAGCGCACGCTGTCCAGCACATCGTGCTGGATGCGGTCCAGCAGCATCAGTTGCAGATCGGGCCACTCGCGCCGGCACCGGGCGATGCACTCGGGCATCAGATTGGCCGACAGCGTGGGGCTGCTGGCCACCCGCACCCGGCCCCGGCGCTCGGTGGCCATGCCCTGCACGTCGAGCAAGGTGTTGTCCAGCTCCTCCAGCACGCGGTCCAGGCGGGCCGCCAGCTTGCGGCCCGCCTCGGTCAGTTCGACCTCGCGGGTGGTGCGGTTGAGCAGCTTCAGGCCCAACTGGGCCTCCAGTTCGTTGATGCAGCGGCTCACCGCAGGCTGGGTCAGGCCGATCAACTGGCCGCTGCGGCTGAAGTTGCGGGTGAGGGCCACGGAGCGGAACACCTCCAGTTGGCGCAGGGTGACATTCATGAGGTCGAATGATAAATCCATCAGTGAAATGCATTTCACTTTTGAATTGGCCTCAGGCCTAATCGCCCCCCATGGGCTCGGCACGGCGCGGGGCCCGTCCCTTTGGAGGCCGCATGGCGCGTTCCCGTTTCATCCCCGACAACTACACCTTCGCCATCCTGGGCACCGTGGTGCTGGCCAGTGTGCTGCCGGCCTCGGGCCAGGTGGCCCAGGGCTTTGAGTGGCTCACCGTGGCGGCCGTCAGCCTGTTGTTCTTCCTGCACGGTGCCAAGCTCTCGCGCGAGGCCGTGTTGGCCGGCATCAGCCATTGGCGTCTGCACCTGGTGGTGGTGGCCAGCACCTTCGTGCTGTTTCCTCTGCTCGGTTGGGCGCTGCGGCCCGTGTTGCAGCCGCTGGTGACACCTGATCTGTACCTCGGCGTGCTGTTCCTGTGCGCCCTGCCGGCCACGGTGCAGTCGGCCATCGCCTTCACCGCGGTGGCCCGGGGCAACATGCCGGCCGCCATCTGCAGTGCCTCGGCCTCGACCCTGATGGGCATCTTCATCACGCCGCTGTTGGTCGGCCTGCTGCTGCAGCGCCATGCTGCCGGCGGAGACCCGCTGGCGGCCATCGGGCACATCATGCTGCAGTTGTTGGTGCCTTTCCTGGCCGGCCACCTGTTGCGCCCCTGGATCGGCGACTTCGTCAAGCGCCGGGCCGCCATGCTCAAGTATGTGGACCAGGGCTCGATCCTGCTGGTGGTCTACACCGCCTTCAGCGCCGCCGTGATCCAGGGCCTCTGGAAGGACATGCCCCTGGTCTCGCTGCTGGGCCTGTTGCTGGTGTGTGCCGTGATCCTGGCGCTGGCGCTGGTCAGCACGACCTTGTTGGCCCGAAAGCTGGGCTTCTCGAAAGAGGATGAGATCACCATCGTGTTCTGTGGCTCCAAGAAGAGCCTGGCCAGCGGCGTGCCCATGGCCAAGGTGCTGTTCGCCTCGGGCACGGTCGGGGCCATCGTGCTGCCGTTGATGCTGTTCCATCAGATGCAGTTGATGGTGTGCGCCGTGCTGGCTCAGCGCTACGCCAGCCGCCAACAAATCGCCCACGACGAGCATTGAGGCCGGCGGGCCGGCAGGCCAGCCATTGGCCCCCGATGTCGCAAGACGGACTGACATCAGGGGGCGCTCTCCTTACAAGGAAGGCGCTGCGGGTTTTCGCAGCGCTTCACTTCACACAGGGAGACAACACCCATGGCGATCGAACTCGAACTCACATGCCTTGCCTCAGGGCTTCAATTTCCCGAAGGGCCAGTGCTGCTGCCCGACGGCCATCTTTTGCTCACCGAGATCCAGCGCGGCACCCTGACCCGCATCACGCCGCAAGGTGAGGTGCAGGTGGTGGCCGAGTTGGGCGGCGGCCCCAACGGGGTGGCGATGGGCCCGGATGGGGCGGCCTATGTGACCAACAACGGGGGCTCGTTCCGCTTTCACGCGGTGGACGGGCTCAACATCCCCGGCGCCACGCCGCCCGAGCACCAGGGTGGCAGCATCCAGCGCGTCGACCTGGCCACCGGCGAGGTGCGCACCCTCTACACCCACTGTGACGGACAGCGCCTGATCGGCCCGAACGACCTGGTGTTCGACCGCCAGGGCGGCTTCTGGTTCACCGACCACGGCTGCGGCAATGAGCACTCGCGCCAGTTCGGGGGCCTGTACTACGCCCTGCCCGATGGCTCGCGCATCGTGCGCGCCGGACCGCCTCTGCTGGCCCCCAACGGCGTGGGCCTGTCGCCCGACGAAAAAGTGGTCTATGTGGCCGACACCTACCTGGGCCGACTCTGGGCCTTCGACGTGCTGTCGCCCGGCGTGGTGCAGACGGTGTCGCCCTTTCAACCGGCGCGGGTGGTGGCCAACCTGCCCGGTTGCCAGTTTCTGGACAGCCTGGCCGTGCAGGCCGACGGCCAGGTCTGTGTGGCCACCATCCTCAACGGCGGCATCACGGTGTTCGACCCGGCCACGGGCCTGACCGAGCACGCCGCGGTGCCCGACCTGATCTGCACCAACCTGTGCTTTGGCGGGGCCGACATGCGCGATGTCTGGATCACCGCCTCCGGCACGGGCAAGGTGTACCGCGGCCGCTGGCCCAGCCCGGGGCTGAAGCTCAACTTCTGATCGATCGATCAGTCAATCAGTTGCCCGCCGTCGTGAAACGGGTAGGGGCCGGGGTGGCTGCCGCAGGCCACGGTGTGGCTGATCAGTGCACCGGCTTCGCTCCAGGCGTGCAGGCCGAAGCCCGGGGGCTCGAGTGTCCAGGCCGAGGCCGCGTCGGGCGCCAGGTCCAGGCACACCTGATGGGCGGGTGAGGGCACGGTCTGCGCCAGCGTGCCGCCAAAACGCACCTGGATGCTGCGGTGCAGGTGGCCGCAGATCACCCGCTGCACCTGGGGGTGGCGGGCCACCAGGGCCTCCAGCTCGGCGGCCCCCTGCAGCAGGCCGATCCGGTCCATGTGGCCGATCAGGGTCTGGAACGGCGGGTGGTGCAGGGCCAGGATCACCGGCCCCTGCAGCAGGCCGATCCGGTCCATGTGGCCGATCAGGGTCTGGAACGGCGGGTGGTGCAGGGCCAGGATCACCGGCC
>RXJO01000265.1 GCA_003987795.1 Curvibacter sp. | reverse complement strand
TACACCTTGTCCAAAGCCGCGCTGGAGGCCGCCAACACCATGCTGGCCCACGCGCTGGCCCCGCGCCTGCGCCTGGTGGGCGTGGCCCCCGGGCTGACCCTGACCAGCCACATGCTGAGCGACGAAAAATTTCAGCAACTGCACAGGCTGTCGCCGCTGGGGCGATCGTCCTCCAGTGCCGACGTGGCCGCCACGGTACGATTCGCGCTGGAAAACGCCTCCATCACCGGCACCACGCTGCTGGTGGACGGCGGCCAGCACCTGATGCGCTTCGAGCGCGACTTTTCGCTCATGTGAATGAGCCCTTACATCGCCACTTCACCATGAGCTACAACACCAAAGGCACCCAGATCCTGAACCTGACCGGCCTGCGCTTCGACGCCAACCTGGGCATTCTCGAACATGAGAAAACCAGCCCCCAGCCGATCCAGGTCGATGCCGAACTCAACCTCGGCACCCAGCCGCTGCTGCCCACCGACGACGACATCCACCACGTGCTCGACTACCGCAAGGTGCGTCAGATCATCATCAATGAGTGCACGGCCGAGCACGTCAACCTGCTGGAGAGCCTGATCGGCAAGCTGGCCCACCGGCTGATGCAACTGCCCGGCGTGCTGGGCGTGCGGGTGAAGATCGCCAAATTGGAGATCTTTGAAGACTGCGAAGTGGCGATCCGGGTGGAGACGGGGCACTGGTGAACTCCGGATGAGTCTCTGCGAGGGGCTTATTCAGGCGAAATTCGCCACAGGTCGCCGGGCTCCGGGCCTTCGCTGGCCTTCCACAACACCCTGTGCTAGCCTTGGCAAGATGTCTGTCGCGCAAACACCCATGGCTTCCGAACGCGTCTCCCAGGAGACCGAAGCCAGCTACGACCTCTGGTTTCGCACCAAGGTTGCCGAGGCATTGCACAGCACTCAGCCGCCACTGCCCCACGACGCTGCGGTGGCTCGGGTGAAGGCCTTGTTGCAAGAACGCCGCCAAGCCCGTGCTGCCCGTTCTCTGGTCCGATGAAGCCAGCCTCGACCTGGTGGAAATCATCGATTTCATCGAGCAACCCAACACCCTGGCAGCCCACCGACTGCTGACAGACATCATCGCGGCCGCCGAACAGCTGGCTCACATGCCTGAGCTGTTCCGCCCGGGCCGTGTGTCAGGTACGCGGGAGTGCGTGGTCCATCCCAATTACGTTCTGGTTTACCGCGTGGGCGTCTCAAGCGTCGACCTCCTTCGGGTGCTGCATGCCCGTCAGAAGTACCCCTGAACCAGAGGGTGGCGAGAAGCTTGAAATCCATCTGCCTGACGAGGCCGGGGGCCAGGGCCTGGACAGCGAGCTGTCCGCCAATGCGACAATAAGCCCCATGAATGCCGTTTGGATTGACCCCGAAAATGCCGCCTCCGCCGAGGATGCGGATGCCCAGAAGCGCGAGCTGAAGATCGAGCGCGAGACCCACAAGCTCGAGAAGCGCCTGTGCCGCCAGGTAGGCCAGGCCATCGCCGATTTCAACATGATCGAGGCAGGCGACCGCATCATGGTGTGCATGTCGGGCGGCAAGGACAGCTACGGCATGCTCGACATCCTGCTCAAGCTCAAGGCGCGGGCCCCGGTCAACTTCGAGCTGGTGGCGGTCAACCTCGACCAGAAGCAGCCCGGTTTCCCCGACCACATCCTGCCCGAGTACCTGGCCGGCCTGGGCATCCCCTTCCACATCGAGACCCAAGACACCTATTCCATCGTCAAGGAGAAGGTGCCCGAGGGCAAGACCATGTGCAGCCTGTGCAGCCGGCTGCGCCGCGGCATCCTGTACCGGGTGGCGCGCGAGCTCAAGTGCAACAAGCTGGCCCTGGGCCATCACCGCGACGACATGCTGCAGACCTTCTTCCTGAACATGTTCTTCGGCGGCAAGCTCAAGGGCATGCCTCCCAAGCTGGTCAGCGACAACGGCGAGTTCACCGTGATCCGCCCCCTGGCCCATGTGGCCGAGAAAGACCTGATCCGCTGGGCCGAGCACCGCCAGTTCCCCATCATCCCCTGCACGCTGTGCGGCAGCCAGGAGAACCTGCAGCGCAAGCAGATCGGCAACATGATCCGCGAATGGGAGAAAAAGCACCCCGGCCGCATCGAGAACATGTTCACCGCGCTGCAAAACGTGGTGCCCTCTCACCTCATGGACGGCCGTCTGCACGACTTCAAGAACCTGCGCCCCACCGGCATCGCCGACGAAAACGGCGACACGGCCTTCGACCATGAAGAGTTCCCGGCCAGCAGCCCGGCCTTGAACGGCCTGCAGGTGGTGCAACTCTGAGCCCGGTGCGAGGTCCAAGCGGTTTCCGTGACAGCGCCCCCCAAAGGGCCAGGAGAACCAGATGCTGAATCCAACCCTCAAGCCCCGATGGCCCCTGCTGCTCTGGCTGGGACTGCTGACCCTGCTGCTGAGCGGCTGCGCCAGCACCCACTGGCAGGTCGAGAGCGATGTCGAAACCTACGCCAGCACCCCCGTGGTGGCGCCGGGCAGCCGCTTCCGCTTCGAACGCCTGCCTTCCCAGGAGCAGGCCACGCCCCCTGAAACCCAGGCCCGCATCGAAGCCCTGGCCCAGAAGGCGCTCGAAAAGGTCGGTCTGGTGCGCGACGATGCCAACGCCATGTTCAGCGTGCAGGTCGGGGTGCGCACCACCACCGTGACCGATCCCTTCGCGCCTTACCCCTTCGGCGGTTGGCCCGGCTATGGCTGGTCGGGTCGGGTCTGGGCCGGGCGGGGCATGTACTACGGCTCCGGCACGCGCGGCATCTGGGGCGGCATGCCCTATGCGCCACCGAGGGTGCTGCGCGAGGTGGCCCTGCTGATCCGCAGCCACAGCGATGGCAAGGCCGTCTACGAGACCCATGCCGCCAGCGATGGCCTCACGCGCAGCGAAGAGGTCACCCTCGGCGCGCTGTTCGAGGCCTCGTTGCAGGGCTTCCCGACGCCCCCCAAGGGCCTGCGTCGCGTCAACATCGACGTGATGATGCCGCCCTGACGCCCAGGACTGCGCTGCGGGTAGCCGTCACACCGGGCGCCTAGAATCACGTCCATGGACGTCACCCGAATCATCGCCATCCGACATGGCGAAACCGCCTGGAACGTGGATACCCGCATCCAGGGGCAGCTCGACATTCCCCTCAACGAGCAAGGGCTGTGGCAGGCGCGCCGCGTGGGCGCCGCCCTCGCCTCCGAGCCTTTGCACGCCATCTATGCCAGCGATCTGGCCCGTGCCTGGCAGACCGCCGGACAGATCAGCGAACACACCGGCCTCGGGGTGACCCCGCACACCGGCCTGCGTGAACGCGGCTTTGGCAGCTTCGAAGGCCGCACCTTTGCCGAAATCGAAACCCAGCTGCCTGAGCAGGCCCACCGCTGGCGCACCCGAGACCCGGAATTCGCGCCCGAGGGTGGTGAGTCGCTGCTGAGCTTTCGCCAGCGCGTGGTCAGCACTGCGGCAGAACTCGCCGCCCGGCATGCCGGCGAGCAGATCGTGCTGGTCGCCCACGGTGGCGTGATGGACGTGCTCTATCGTGCCGCCACCGGCCAGGAACTCCAGGCCCCACGCACCTGGGCCCTGGGCAATGCCGCCATCAACCGACTGCTCTGGACCCCTCAAGGCTTCACCTTGGTGGGCTGGTCCGATACCCAACACCTGCAAGACGAGTCCCTGGATGAAAGCACCACCTGAGGCGCTCCTGGCCCTGCGCGGCCAAGGCACCGACGCGATCGACACCCCCGCACTGGTCATCGACCTCGACGCCATGGACCGCAACATCCAGCGCATGGTCGACTTCAGTGCCAAGCACCAGATTCAGTGGCGCCCGCACGCCAAGATGCACAAGAGTGCCGAACTGGCACGCCTGCTGATCAGCGCCGGTGCCACCGGCTGCTGCGTACAGAAGACCAGCGAGGCCGAAGCCCTGGCCGCGGGCGGCGTGAACGACATCTACATCAGCAACCAGGTGATCGCACCGGCCAAGCTGGCGCGTGTGGCCGACCTGGCGCAGACCCTGGCCACACGCGGAGGCTGGCTCACGCTGGCGGTCGACAGCGCGCTCGGCATCGAGCGCCTGGACCAGGCCCTGGAGCGCAGCAGCGCCCGGGTGCGGGTGCTGGTCGAGATCGACGTCGGCCAGGGCCGCTGCGGCATTCCACCGGGCGAGGCGGCGGTGGCACTGGTACGGGACATCAAGGGCCGGCCACGGCTGCAGTTCGGCGGCCTGCACGCCTACCATGGCGGGGCCCAGCACCTGCGTGGCGCCAGCGAACGCCGCCAGGCCATTGCGAATGCGGTCCAGGGCGTCAACCGCACCTGCGAGGCCCTGCAACAGGCGGGCTTCCAGACCCCGTTGATCACCGGCGCCGGCACCGGCACCCTGGTGCTCGAGGCCGCCAGCGGTGTGTACGGCGAGTTGCAGGCGGGCTCCTTCCTGTTCATGGATGCCGACTACGCGCTCAATGAGCGCGATCCGGCCCAGCCTCAGTTCGAGCACGCCCTGTTCGTCAAGACCCAGGTCATCAGCACCCGGCACAGCCATGCGGTGTGCGATGCCGGCCACAAGAGCCATGCCATCGACAGTGGCATGCCCCGCGTGCACAACCTGCCGGGTGCCGAGCCGCTGGTGTTCAGCAACGGCGGCGACGAGCACGGCCTGCTGACCACGGTGCGCCCCGCCGCCCCGCTGCCCTCTGTGGGCCAGGCCCTGTGGCTGATCCCCGGCCACTGCGACCCGACCGTCAACCTGCACGACCACCTGATCGGAGTGCGTGGCGGGCTCGAGCAGGGCGTGGTCGAGCGCATCATCACGGTCGACGCGCGCGGCGCCCTGACCTGACACCTGCCCCCCGGGTAGATGCGGAGGCGGCGGCCCGGCAGCCGCGCCAACAATGCGGCCATGACCGCCGCCCAGATCATCGTCCTGGCCACCCCCGTGTTTTTGGCCCTGATGGCGCTCGAATACGCCTGGGGTCGACACACCGGCCGCAACACCT
Source organism: Curvibacter sp. (assembly GCA_003987795.1). Classification (GTDB taxonomy): domain Bacteria; phylum Pseudomonadota; class Gammaproteobacteria; order Burkholderiales; family Burkholderiaceae_C; genus Curvibacter. The sequence continues at coordinate 10,290 of RXJO01000265.1, read as the reverse complement.
ACCGCCTGCATGACACCCTGGGCAGCCTGGCTCTGGGCATGCTCAGCCAATTGAGCGCCGTGTTCATGGCGGGCCTGTCGCTGGGCCTGTACACCCTGGCCTGGCAGCAGGCAGCCCTGTGGCGCGCCGATGATTTCTGGCTCAGCCTGCCGGGCTGGGGGCTGGCCCTGCTGTTCTACGACTTCTGCTACTACTGGCTGCACCGCATGGGCCACGAGGTGGCCGTGCTGTGGGCGGCGCACGTGGTGCACCATCAGAGCCAGCACTACAACCTGTCGACCGCGCTGCGCCAGACCAGCACCGGTCCGCTGCTGGCCTGGCTGTTCTACCTGCCGATGGCGCTGGCGGGCGTACCGCCCCAGCAGTTTGCGGTGGTCGCTCTGATCGACCTGCTCTACCAGTTCTGGATCCACACCGAGCATGTGCCTCGCCTGGGCTGGTTCGACCGGGTCTTTGCCTCGCCTTCGAACCACCGCGTACACCGCGCCGTGAACGACCTCTACCTGGATCGCAACTACGGCGGCATGCTGATCCTGTGGGACCGCCTGTTCGGTACCTTCCGAGAAGAGACCGAGCCCTGCATCTATGGCACACGCAGCCCCCTGAACAGCAGCGATCCGCTGTGGGCCAATGCCGAGGTCTACGCTGGCCTGCTGCGCACCTGCCTGCGCACCCCACGCTGGAGCGACCGACTGCGGGTGTGGTTCAAGCCCCCGGGCTGGCAGCCTCCCGGCCTGGGGCTCAAAAAGCCAGACTTCGATCCGAGCGGCGTGCCTCGCTTCGATCCGCCGCTGTCAGCGCCGCAAGCGGCTTTCTGTGGCATGCAGTTCCTGGCCCTGCTGGCGGCCTCGGCTGCATTTCTGTGGTTCGCCGGGGGCCATGAACCGGCCCGACTGCTGCCCTGGGCGGCCGCCCTGGCCCTGGGCTGGTGGTGCCTGGGGGCCAGCCTTCAGGGGCGCCTGGCCTGGCTCGAGGTGGGCCTGCTGGAAGCCGCCGCCCTGGCCACCGTCACAGGGGCCGAGGGGCTGCAGGAATGGCATCACCTGTTCAAACCCCTGGCCATGGTGCTGGCCTGGACCTGGGTGCTGCGCCGCGCCCCGACAGGCCGGCCCGAAGCGCGACTGCTGCTGGCCTTGGGCGCCTGCCTGGTGGGCGATGTGATGCTGATGCTGCCCGGCCTGTTCCTGCCCGGCCTGGCGGCCTTTCTGATCGGCCACCTGGCCTACCTCGCGCGCTGGCGCCAGGACGCCCCCTGGCTGCCCAGCCGACGGGCCCTGCTCGGCTGTGCTGCAGCAGGGGCGCTGATGCTAGCCGTGCTGTGGCCCTACCTGGATCCGGTGCTGCGGGTGGCCGTGCCCGCCTATGTGGGGGTGATCGTGCTGATGGCCGCCCAGGCCCTGGGCCGGGCCACGGTGCTGCGTACCCCGGCCGCCTGGGGCGTGGCCGCCGGCAGCCTGTGCTTCATGCTCAGTGATTCGTTGCTGGCCCTGAACCGGTTTGTGGCCCCGCTGCCCCAGGCCACGCTGTGGGTGCTGGGGAGCTACTACCTGGCGCAGTGGCTGCTGGTGAAAAACTCGGCCCGAGCCACCCCAAGCCAGGGCTGATCACCCCACGGACAGATCGCCCGCATCCTTCGAGGGCGTCACCCCCAGGTGGCGGTAGGCGGCCAGGGTGGCGATGCGGCCGCGCGGGGTGCGCTGCAGATAACCTTGCTGGATCAGGTAGGGCTCGATCACGTCTTCGATGGTGCCCGACTCTTCGCCGATGCTGGCGGCGATGTTGTCCAGGCCGACCGGGCCGCCGTCAAAGCGGTGGATCACCGCCTCCAGCAGCTTGCGGTCCATCACGTCGAAGCCCTGCGGGTCGACGTCGAGCATGCTCAAGGCCCGTTCGGCGATCGAGCGGGTGATGCGGCCGTCGCCTTTCACATCGGCGTAGTCACGCACGCGGCGCAGCAGGCGGTTGGCGATGCGGGGGGTGCCGCGTGAGCGGCGGGCGATCTCGAAGGCGCCGTCGTCATCGATCGGGGTCTCGAGCAGGCCGGCGCTGCGCCGCACGATGCGGCTGAGCTCTTCTGCGGTGTAGAACTCCAACCGCGCCACGATGCCGAAGCGGTCGCGCAGCGGGTTGGTCAGCATGCCGGCCCGGGTGGTGGCCCCCACCAGGGTGAAGGGCTGCAGGTCGAGCTTGATGCTGCGCGCGGCCGGGCCTTCGCCGATCATGATGTCGATCTGGTAGTCCTCGAGCGCGGGGTAGAGGATTTCCTCGACCACGGGCGAGAGCCGGTGGATCTCATCGATGAAGAGCACGTCGTTCTTCTCGAGGTTGGTCAGCAAGGCGGCCAGGTCTTTGGGCTTTTCGAGCACCGGGCCGCTGGTCTGGCGCAGGTTGACCCCCAACTCGGCCGCGATGATGTGGCTCAGGGTGGTCTTGCCCAGGCCCGGCGGGCCGAACAGCAACACATGGTCAAGGGCCTCGGCGCGCTTGCGGGCCGCGCCGATGAAGATGTCGAGCTGCTCGCGCACCTTGGCCTGGCCCACGTATTCGTCGAGCAGCTTGGGGCGCAGGGCGCGCTCGATGGCCTCTTCATGAGGCGAGGTCGGCGCCGCCGACACCACGCGCCGGTCGGGGGCGGGAACAGGGGCGAAATCGTCGGTCTGGATGGTCACGGCAGCTCAGGACAGGTCAGGGCTTCAAGAAAAACGGGCGTGGCTTCAAGCCGGCTCACCCTGGTCGAGACTATATCGCCAGCCTTGGCCGCGACAGCGTGGGCGGCTCAAGTGAGTGCCCAGATTGCCGATAAAGCAGGTAACCTTTATTGACATTCAATCCGAACGGTCACGAGCCATGGGTCCGATGATGACGAATAACAAACAACACACGCGAAGCTTGATGTCGACGGGCGGGTCAGAAAATCGCCGACGGGCTCCCCTGGCAGGACTGGTGCTGACCTGCGCATTGGGCCTGACGGGTGTCACCTATGGGGCAGACGACCATGGCGACGCCCACGGCAAGCCCCCCGCCAAGGCCAGTGAGAAAACCGAAAAAGCCGAGAAGGCCAGCCCGACGGCCAGCGCTGCCGACGTGGCCGCCCGGATCCGCGAAGGCGTGGAGCGCAACAACCAGGCGGGCCGCGGCGCCAAGGGCGAGGGGGCGACCGTGATCGAGGTGCGCATGCCCAAGGCCTCACCCACCAAGCCGTCCGGCGCGCTGGCCAACCCGATCGATGCGCGCAGGATGGCGGCTGCAGAACGGGAAAACAGCAGCAACAGCCGCGAATACATCCGGGCCAAGGCCGCGGCCATGGCTGGGGGCGACGACGGCCACGGCAAGGCCGAGGGCGCTTCGGCCGAAGCCCATGGCCAGCACGGCAGCGCCCACTGGGAGTACGAAGGCGAGAATGGCCCCGCAGCCTGGGGCAAGATGCAGCCCGAATTCAGCACCTGCAGCCTGGGCCGCCGCCAATCGCCGGTGCACATCACCGATGCCGACACCCTGGTAGGGCCGGCCGAGCCGCTGCAGCTGCGCTACATGCCCAGCACCGCCTCGGTGGTCAACAACGGCCACACCATCCAGGTCGATCTCGATCCGGCCAGCCCCAACACCCTGACCGTGCGCGGCTCCACCTACAAGCTGCTGCAGTTCCACTTCCACCATCCGGCCGAAGAGCGCATCAATTACAAGGGCTACTCGATGGTGGCCCACCTGGTGCACAAGAACGATCAGAACCAGCTGGCTGTGGTGGCCGTGCTGATGGACCCGGGCCCGGCCAGCGCCTTCATCAACAAGGTCTGGACCTACATGCCTCTGGACAACCAGGACCGCGTGCAGATGCCCCCAGGCGCCCTGAACGTGGCCGACCTGCTGCCCCCCGACCTGCGCTACTACCAGTTCCTGGGCTCGCTGACCACGCCGCCCTGCACCGAGGGCGTGCTGTGGCTGGTGCTGAAAACCCCGGTCACGCTCAGCCCGGAGCAGCTTCGCCTGTTCTCCAAGTTGTTCCCGAACAATGCCCGCCCCACCCAGCCCCTGAACAACCGGGTCGTCAGAGAGGTGCAGTGAGCCTGCGCGGGTGGGTCCCGGCGGGAACGGGGATCACCCCCCCGCGAAGCGGATCTGATTGATGCCGGCCCGCTTGGCCGCGTACATCGCCGTGTCGGCCCGGGCCAGCAGGTGGTCGCGGTCCCGCGCGTGCTCGGGGTACAGGGCCAGACCAGCGCTGGCGCTGATGCGGATCTCCTGATCATCGAGGCGATAGGGCTGAGCCAGCTGATCAATCAGTTTGCGCGCCAGCTCGGCAGCCACCTCGCGGCTGCCGACATCGAACATCACCAGCACGAACTCATCGCCCCCGATGCGGGCCACGATGTCGGCCTGGCGCACACCGCTGCGCAGACGGGTCGCAACGGCCTGCAGCAGGCGATCGCCCATCTCGTGGCCCAACTCGTCGTTGACGGGCTTGAACCCGTCCAGGTCGAAAAATATCACCGCCAGACGCCGGTCCTGGCGCTGTGCCAAGGCCAACAACTGGGCCAGGCGGTCCATCAGACTGCGCCGGTTGGGCAGACCGGTGAGCGCGTCGTGGTGGGCCAGGTGCTCCATACGGCGCTCGCTCTCCTGCAGCTTGTCGAGCAGGTAGTTGAAACCCACCACCATTTCACCCACCTCGTCCTGCCGCACCACGGGCAGCGGTGCCAGGGGCTCCAGGCGATCGGCCATGCGGTGCATGCGCCGGGCGCTGTCGATCAAGGGCTGGAACTGCCGACGCAACACGAAGGCCAATGCGATCACCACCACCCCGGCAATCACCAGGCTGGAACGCATGGCCAGTTTCTGAACCGCCCCCATGGCCTCAAAAGCCACCTCGGACGGGATGCCCGCCGCCACGAACCACCCCGCCGAAGGCACCCCGGCAATGCCCACGATCTCTTCGCGGCCGCCGGCATTGCGGGTGAGCCCCGAGCCGCGCCAGCCGTCCATGGCCCGGTCGTACAGCGGGCTGGTGCCCGCCACGGGTGTGCGCTGCAAACGCAACTCGGATGCCGACGCCGCGACGATCAACTGCTCTGCCGGTGAAACCAGCAGGAATTCAGCCCCTTTGTCCGTGCGCCGACGCTGAAGCAGGTCCAGGAACCCAGGGGCATCGAGTTCGGTGACGCCCGCCAAGACCGCCAGCAGACGTCCCCGAGGATCCTGCACCGGCACCGCCATCAGGAGCTCGGCCGCCCCCGTGGCCTCCGAAAGGCGGGGCCGGGACAGCACAAAACCGGGCTGCTGCACCAGGCGCCTGAACCAGTCACTTTCGTGGAAGGCGAGGTTGCGCTGCCTCGGTCGGGGTGGGAAGTCAGCCCAGGCGCCATGGCCATCCGGCCGGATCACGATGAAACCGTGCGAAAACAGGGGCGCGAGCATCTGCCGCTCCGCCAGCCAGGCCTGCAGGGCCTCCGGATGCCCCAGCAGGGTGGGCGGCAGTTCGACGGCCAGCCGCTCCAGCAAGGTCCGGCGGGCCCTCACCTTGGCATCGATGTCTTCCGCCACATAGTTCGCCAGCGTGAGCTGCTGGCCCATCACGACCTCTTCCAGGCTACCGCGCACCACCCAAGGCAGCAAAGTCATGCGCATGACCAAGCCCAACGCCACAGTGGCGATGCTGAGAAGGATCAGTCGGGTGGCAAGGCTATTGGCGAATCGGCGAAAGGCCATCCAGAGGTTCCTGCTGCGGATTCACGGTGGTGCATTCGAAGGGTATGGGCGACAGTATAAGTAGCCCCGGGCCTGCACCGGCCTCAGGCGCAGCTTTCGAGGAAGGCGGCGATGAGGCGCGCACCGCGTCTGTCGCGCAGGCAATACAGATACTCGACCAGGCTGGGCACCTCGTCCTCGAACGGCAACACCACCAGTTCGGGGTGGGCGCTGGCCTCGTGACGGGCGAACACACTCACCCCCATGCGCCGGATCACCGCCTCCCGGATGGCCTCGCGACTCGCGATCTCCATGCTGCGCCCGACCGGCACCCCAGCGCGGGCCAGGGCCTCTTCGGTGAGTTGGCGGGTGGTCGAGCCGCGTTCGCGCACGATCAGCTCGCAGCCCGCCAGGTCGCTGAGCCGCAGCGCGGGCTTGACCGCCAAGGGGTGGCTGCGGTGTAACAGCAGCACCAGCGGGTCGGTGCCCAGGGTGATGCGGTGCAGTCGAACGTCGGTCTCCAGATGGGACGAGGTGGCCAGATCGACCTGGTAGGCCAGCAAGGCATCGACCATCTGACGCGAATTGCCCGCCCCCAGGCTGAGGTCAACCAGGGGATGGCGCTGACGGAAGCGTTGCACGATGTCCAGCACGTAATACGGGGCTGTGGCCCCCAGGCGCAGGTGGCCACGTGGCTGATCGCCTGAATTTCGCAGTGCGAACTCGACCTGGATCTCCTGTTGCAGCAACTGATCGACATGGGGCAGCAACTGCACCCCCTCGTCGCTCAGGCTCAGGCGCCCGCCCTGACGGCGGAACAGTTCGACCCCGTAGTGCTCCTCCAGGGCCTTGATCTGGGTGGTGACGGTGGGCTGGCTCAGGCCCAACTGGCGGGCTGCCTGGGTCACGCTGCCCAAGCGGGCCACGGTGAAGAAGGATTTGAGTTGGCTGACGAACATGACCCAAATCCGCCAATGGTGGCTTCAGGATTTTGCGGCTTCATGACACCGGCGTTTCACACAGCTTGCCTAAATTCACGGTCAGAGCCCCGGCTGGCGGGCTCCCCCCCCCCGGCCGGCGAACCCGCCGCCGCCGACATCGCAACGACTTTTCTGGACGACACGCACCATGCGCACCACCTTCTCCACCTGGGCCCGCCGACTGGGTCTGTTCGGCTCCGTGCTGGCCACCGCCCTGGCCGCCTCGCCCGCCCTGGCCAAGACCGAACTGCTGGTCTACACCGCTCTCGAAGCCGACCAGATCAAGGCCTACAAGAGCGCCTTCGAGCAAGACCACCCCGAGATCGAGCTGAAGTTCGTGCGCGACAGCACCGGCATCGTCACGGCCCGCCTGCTGGCCGAGAAGGCCAACCCGCAGGCCGACGTGGTGTGGGGCCTGGCCGCCACCTCGCTGATGCTGCTCGACAAGGAAAACATGCTGCAGCCCTACGCCCCCAAGGGCCTGGAAGCCGTGCGCGCCAACATGCGCGACCCGCGCGCCACCCCCACCTGGGTGGGCATGGACCTGTGGTCTTCGGCCGTGTGCTTCAACACCGTCGAAGCCGCCAAGCGCAAGCTGCCCACCCCCACCAGCTGGGCCGACCTGACCAAGCCTGAGTTCAAGGGCACCCTGACCATGCCCCACCCCGCCTCCAGCGGCACCGGCTTCCTGATGGTCTCGGCCTGGCTGCAGATGATGGGCGAGGACAAGGGCTGGGCCTTCATGGACGCCCTGCACCAGAACATGGGCGTGTACACCCACAGCGGCTCCAAGCCCTGCCGCCAGGCCGGCGCCGGCGAGTTCCCGGTGGGCCTGAGCTTCGAGTACCGCGCCAACAAGACCAAGAAAGACGGCGCCCCGATCGACATCATCTTCCCCAAGGAAGGCCTGGGCTGGGACGTGGAAGCCACCGGCGTGATGAAGACCACCAAGAAGCTCGAAGCCGCCAAGGCCCTGGCCGACTGGTCGGTGACCAAGAAGGCCAATGAGCTGTATGCCGCCAACTTCGCCGTGCTGGCCCTGCCGCAGGTGCAGGAGCGCCTCGAGTTCGTGCCCTCCGACCTGGAAAAGATGCTGGCCAAGAACGACTTCGTCTGGGCTGCCGCCAACCGCGACCGCATCCTGACCGAATGGGCCCGCCGCTACGAAGCCAAGGCCGAGAAGAAGTAAGCCCATCCCCCTGAAGCAGCCCGACACCCGAGCCCCGCATGCTGTCCATCCAACACATCACCAAGCGCTACCGCGCCCAACCCGTGCTGCGCGGCATCGCGCTGGACGTGGCCGCCGGTGAATTCATCAGCCTGCTGGGGCCCTCGGGTTGCGGCAAGACCACCTTGCTGCGCATCCTGTGCGGCATCGAAACGCCCGACACCGGCCGCCTGAGCCTGCGCGGTCAGGACATCACGGCCTGGTCGGCGGCCCAGCGGCGCTTCGGGGTGGTGTTCCAGAGCTACGCCCTGTTCCCCAACCTGACGGCAGCCCAGAACGTGGCATTCGGGCTGCAAGACACACCACGCGCCCGGCAGGCCGAGCGCGTGGCCGAGATGCTGGCCCTGGTCGGCCTGGGTGAGCAGGGCCACAAACACCCGGCCCAGCTCTCGGGCGGCCAGCAGCAGCGGGTGGCCTTGGCCCGTGCCCTGGCCCCGCGCCCCGAACTGCTGCTGCTCGACGAGCCCCTGAGCGCGCTCGACGCCCAGGTGCGCGGCAGCCTGCAGGCCGAGATCCGCCGCCTGCAACAGCAACTGGGCATCACCACGGTGATGGTCACGCACGACCAGGATGAGGCCTTGTCGATGGCCGACCGTGTGGTGGTGATGCACGAGGGCCGGATCGAACAGCAGGGCTCGCCCCAGCAGCTGTACGCCCGCCCCGAGACCCGCTTTGTGGCCGGCTTCGTGGGCCGCATGAACCTGCTGCCGGCCCGTGTCGTGGCCGCCGGCATGCTGGAGGCCGGAGCCACCCGCCTGGCCGGCGATACCAGCGCCTTCCGCACCGGCAGCCCGGTGCTGCTGGGACTGCGACCGGAAGCCGTGGTGCTGCGTGCCGCGCCCGCAGCCGCTCATGAACTGCCCGCCAACACCGTGCGGGCCCGCGTGCTGGAGACCCAGTTCCATGGCCCCAGCGCCTTGCTGCGCCTGCACTGCGACGATCTGCAGGCCACGCTCGACGCCCAATGGCCCACCGGCGCCGACGCCCTGCTGCCCGAATGGCTGCACGGCGATCTGTGGCTGAGCCTGCCGCCCCCCGCCCTGCACGTGCTGCCCTTGCCCGAATCGGTGAGACGCGCAGCATGAGCACCCTCTCCTTGAACCCGACGCCCGCGCCACTCCGGCCTGTGACCAGCGCCACGGCCGAGCGCTCCTGGCTGGCCACCCTGCTGGGCGTCGCCCTGCTGTTGCTGGCCGTGGGCATCGCCCTGCCGGTGCTGGCCTTGCTGGGCATGAGCCTGTGGGGCAGCTCGGGCGAATTCGTCGGCCTGGCGCACTTTGACGCCTACGCCCGCAGCCCCAATGTGCTGAGCTCGCTGTTCAACAGCGTGTGGCTGTCGGCCCTGAGCGCCAGCGTGTGCGTGTTGTTGGCCTATGGCTATGCTTATGCGTTGACCCAGTCCTGCGTGCGTGGCGCACGGCTGTTCCGGGCCGTGGCCCTGATCCCCTTGCTGGCGCCCTCGCTGCTGATGGCCATCAGCCTGATCTACCTGTTCGGCAACCAGGGGCTGCTCAAGGGCGCGCTCTTGGGGATGCCGGCCTACGGGCCCTTCGGTATCGTCACCGGCTCGGTGTTGTGGACCTTTCCGCACGCCCTGCTGATCCTCAGCACTGCCTTGTCCACCAGCGACGGGCGCCTGATCGAGGCCGCCACCACCCTGGGCGCCAGCCGCTGGCGCGTGTTCTGCCAAGTCACCCTGCCGGGCAGCCGCTATGGCCTGATGATTTCGTGGATCGTGGTGTTCGTGCTGGTGATCACCGACTTCGGGGTGCCCAAGGTGATTGGCGGCAACACCCAGGTACTGGCCACCGACATCTACAAGCAGGTGATCGGCCAGCAAAACCTGCCGATGGGCGCGGTGGTGGCCCTGATCCTGCTGCTGCCGGCGGCCCTGGCCTTTGTGGCCGAGCAACACCTGCGGGCCCGCCAGAGCGCCAGCCTGGGCGTGCGCTCGGCGCCCTACCAGCCACAGCCCCACCGGGTGCTGGACCGCGCCTTGTTCGCCTACTGTGCCCTGATCGCCCTGGCCCTGCTGGGCGTGCTGGCGGTGGCCGTGTTCGCCTCGCTGGCCAACTACTGGCCCTACAACCTCACCCCCTCGTTCAAGAACTACGACTTCGACATGATGGATGGTGGCGGCTGGGCCAGCTATGGCAACTCACTGCGCATGGCCGCCGGTACCGCCGTGCTGGGCAGCGCACTGAGCTTTCTGACCGCCTACCTGGTCGAGAAGCCTCGCCACCTGGCGGGGGCCCGCCAGGTGCTCAACGCCATCGCCTCGGTGCCCATGGCCGTGCCCGGCCTGGCGCTGGGCCTGGGCTACATCCTGTTCTTCAACGCCGGCTGGAACCCTCTGCACGGCCTGTATGGCAGCTTGACGCTGATGAGCGTCTGCACCGT
>RXJO01000318.1 GCA_003987795.1 Curvibacter sp. | reverse complement strand
CCACCTCTTAACAGGTTGCATCCGGATCAACGTGGCGCTACAGCAAACCGTCGAACAAACCGTAACTGGACTGGGTTATGACCTCGTGGAGATCGAGCGCTCTGCAGGGGGCTTGCTACGCATCACCATCGATCTGCCCTGGTCTCCCGAAGCCGCATCCCAGCCTCCCGTCTATGTCACGGTCGAGGATTGCGAAAAAGTCACTCGCCAACTGCAATTCGCTCTCGAAGTCGAAGATGTGGATTACCGGCGACTCGAGGTCTCCTCCCCCGGTCTGGACCGGCCATTGCGCAACGAACAAGACTTCGTGCGTTTCACGGGCGAGATCATCGACATCACTCTCAAAACCCCGATGGGCGCCGCAGCCGGCGGTCTGGTCAACGCCAATCGCAAGAAATTTCGCGGCACGCTTGAGCGTGTCGAATCTGCCGAAGCACCGGTTCAATGGCAAATCGTCTGGCGTGATGAGCCAGCCGTCAAGCCAGGACAGAAAATCAGCAAGAAGCGCGTGCCTGCGCCCTTGCAGGTGCTCGGTTTCGCGCTGGATGAGCTTCGTGAAGCCCGTTTGGCCCCCATTGTCGATTTCAAAGGACGCGCCTCGTCGCAGGACGAGTCGTCTGTTTGAACGGGTGTTTGGCCGATTGATCTGCCGATACCCCCATTGCATCGTTTTGGATAGGAGAGTCGTGACATGAATCGCGAATTGTTGATGTTGGTCGAAGCCATCTCGCGCGAAAAGAATGTGGAGCGTGACGTGGTCTTTGGTGCCGTCGAATCGGCACTGGCCCAGGCTACCAAGAAGCTCTACGAGGGCGAGGTGGACATTCGCGTGGCGATTGACCGCGACACGGGCAATTACGAGACCTTCCGCCGCTGGCACGTGGTGCCCGACGAGGCTGGTCTGCAACTGCCTGATCAGGAAATCCTGCTGTTCGAAGCCAAGGAGCAGATCCCGGACATCGAAATCGACGAGTACATCGAAGAGTCGGTTCCGTCCGTGCCCATCGGTCGCATTGGCGCGATGGCCGCCAAGCAGGTCATCCTTCAGAAGATTCGTGACGCAGAGCGCGAAATGCTGCTCAACGACTTCATGTCGCGTGGCGACAAGATCTTCGTCGGTACGGTCAAGCGCATGGACAAGGGCGACATCATCGTCGAGTCGGGCCGTGTCGAAGGCCGTCTGCGTCGTGGCGAGATGATCCCGAAGGAAAATCTGCGCAACGGCGACCGCGTCCGCGCCATGATCATGGAAGTGGATCTGACCCTGCGTGGTGCCCCGATCGTGCTGTCTCGTTCGGCTCCCGAATTCATGATCGAGCTGTTCCGCCAGGAAGTGCCTGAAATCGAGCAGGGTCTGCTCGAGATCAAGTCCTGCGCCCGTGACGCCGGCTCCCGCGCCAAGATCGCGGTGCTGTCGCATGACAAGCGTGTGGACCCGATCGGTACCTGTGTCGGTGTCCGTGGCACCCGCGTCAACGCCGTCACCAACGAATTGGCTGGCGAGCGGGTCGACATCGTTCTTTGGAGCGAGGATCCGGCCCAGTTCGTGATCGGCGCCTTGGCCCCGGCCAATGTGCAATCCATCGTCGTCGACGAAGAGAAGCACGCCATGGACGTGGTCGTTGATGAAGAGAACCTGGCCATCGCCATCGGCCGTGGTGGCCAGAACGTGCGCCTGGCCTCCGACCTGACGGGTTGGAAGATCAACATCATGGACGCCGCCGAATCGGCGCAGAAGCAAGCCAATGAAACGCAGGCCACCCGCCAGCTGTTCATGGAAAAGCTCGATGTCGACGAAGAAATCGCCGAGATCCTGATCTCGGAAGGCTTCACCAGCCTCGAAGAAGTGGCCTACGTGCCGATCCAGGAAATGCTGGAAATCGAAAGCTTCGACGAAGACACGGTGAACGAACTGCGTTCGCGTGCCAAGGATGCTCTGCTGACCATGGAAATCGCTCGCGAAGAGAGCGTAGACGACGTTTCCCAGGACTTGCGTGATCTGGAGGGCCTCAGCCCTGAACTGATCGGCAAGCTGGCAGCTGGCGGGGTCCATACCCGCGACGAACTGGCGGATCTGGCGGTGGATGAACTCACCGACATCACCGGCCAGACCCCTGAAGAAGCCACGGCTTTGATCATGAAGGCACGCGAACATTGGTTCGCGGGTCAAGAGTAATGGTCATGGAGGCAAGAACCAAATATGTCCAGTACCACTGTCGCCGAGTTCGCTAATGAACTCAAGAAGTCCCCTGAAACCCTGCTCGAGCAGCTTCGCACGGCGGGCGTTGCCAAGCGCTCCTCTTCCGACAATCTGACCGAGTCCGACAAACAGCAGTTGTTGAGCTTTCTGCAGGCCAGCCACGGCACGGCCGCCGTTGACCGCAAGAAGATCACACTGGTCAAGAAGTCGACCAGCGAAATCAAGCAAGCCGATGCCACAGGCAAGGCGCGCACCATCCAGGTGGAGGTGCGCAAGAAGCGCACGTTCATCCAGCGTGAGGAAGACCTGCGTCCTGAGTCCCCCGCCGTGGTGGAACAGGAAGCTGCTCCGACAGCAGCCGAGACGGCCCACAATGCTGACCTGAGTCGCCGCGAGGAAGAAGCCCGCCGGCAGGCCGAGATGATCCGTCACCAGGAAACCGAGCTGGCGGAGAAGCGCCGTGAGCGCGAAGAGCTGGAGCGTCGTGAGCGTGAGGCCGAAGAGCGTGCCGCCGCCTACGCTGCCCAAGAGGAAGCTCGCCGTGCCCAGGCCATGGCCGAGAAGGAAGTGGCCAGCAAGGAGCAGGCTGAGGCAGCCGCCGCTGCCCGCGCTGCTGCCGCCGCTGCTCGCGAAAAGGCTGAAGCCGAATCGCGTGCCCGTGCCCAGGAAGAGGCCACCCGTGCCGCCGACCTGAGCGAGCGTCGCCGCAAGGCCGAAGCCGAAGCCGCCGCCATCCGCTCGATGATGGCCACCCCCAAGAAGGTCTTGGTGGCCAAGAAGCCCGAGGAACCGAAGCCTGTGGCCAAGCCTGGCGATGCCAAGGCCGGCGTCAAGGGCACCCTGCACAAGCCCGCCGGTACGCCGGGTGCCGGCGCCGGAGCCCGCACGGCCAATGCGCCGGCGCCTGCTGCCGGCCCTGGCGGCAACAAGGAGGTCAAGTCGGCCAAGCTGTCGTCCAGCTGGGCGGGCGATCCTGGCAAGAAGAAGGAAATCAAGACCCGTGGTGACAGCAGTGGCGGCGTGGGTCGCAACAGCTGGCGTAGTGGTCCGAAGGGCCGTCGTGGCAATGACCGCGACCAGCGCGATGATCAGCCCCAAGCCCCGGTCGAAGCCCGCGTGATCGAAGTTCACGTGCCCGAGACCATCACCGTGGCCGAATTGGCCCACAAGATGGCGGTCAAGGCCTCCGAGGTCATCAAGCAACTGATGAAGCTGGGTCAGATGGTCACCATCAACCAGCCGCTCGACCAGGACACCGCGATGATCGTGGTGGAAGAAATGGGCCACAAGGCCATCGTGGCCGCACTGGACGACCCGGAAGCGTTCACCGACGAAGACGTGGCCGCCCAGGATGCCGAGCAACTGCCGCGTGCGCCGGTGGTGACCGTGATGGGTCACGTCGACCACGGCAAGACCTCGCTACTGGACTACATCCGGCGCACCAAGGTGGCCTCGGGTGAAGCCGGTGGCATTACCCAGCACATCGGTGCCTACCACGTGGAAACCCCGCGCGGCATGGTGTCCTTCCTGGACACCCCGGGTCACGAGGCCTTCACGGCCATGCGTGCCCGTGGTGCGCAGGCCACCGACATCGTCATCCTGGTGGTGGCGGCTGACGACGGCGTGATGCCGCAGACCAAGGAAGCCATCAAGCACGCGAAGGCGGCAGGTGTGCCCATCGTGGTCGCGATCAACAAGATCGACAAGCCCGATGCCAACCTCGAACGCGTCAAGAGCGAACTGGTGGCCGAAGAGGTCGTGCCTGAAGAGTTCGGCGGCGAGTCGCCCTTTGTGCCCGTGTCGGCCAAGGTGGGCACAGGCATCGACGACCTGCTGGAGCAGGTGCTGCTGCAGGCCGAAGTGCTGGAGCTCAAGGCGCCGGTCGATGCCAACGCCAAGGGCCTGGTGATCGAAGCCAAGCTCGACAAGGGCCGCGGCCCGGTGGCGACCGTGCTGGTGCAGTCCGGCACGCTCAAGACCGGTGACGTGGTGCTGGCAGGCCAGACCTACGGCCGTGTGCGTGCCATGCTCGACGAAGCAGGTCGCACCATCAAGACGGCTGGCCCGTCGATCCCGGTGGAAATCCAGGGTCTGACCGAAGTGCCGCAGGCCGGTGATGAATTCATGGTCCTGACCGATGAGCGTCGTGCCCGTGAGATTGCCACCTACCGTGCCGGCAAGTTCCGCAACACCAAGCTGGCCAAGCAGCAGGCCGCCAAGCTGGAGAACATGTTCTCCGACATGACGGCAGGCGAGGTCAAGACCTTGCCGATCATCATCAAGGCCGACGTGCAAGGTTCGCAAGAAGCCCTGGCGGCCTCGCTGCTCAAGCTCTCGACCGACGAGGTCAAGGTGCAGCTGGTCTACGCGGCGGTGGGCGGCATCAGCGAATCCGACATCAACCTGGCCATCGCTTCGAAGGCCATCGTGATCGGCTTCAACGTGCGTGCCGATGCAGGCGCTCGCAAGCTGGCCGAAGGCAATGCCGTCGACATCCACTACTACAACATCATTTACGACGCCGTGGATGAGTTGAAGGCAGCGATGTCGGGCATGCTGACACCGGACAAGAAGGAAGAAGTCATCGGTACGGCCGAGATCCGTACGGTGTTCGTTGCCTCCAAGATCGGTACGGTGGCGGGCTGTATGGTCACCTCCGGCATGGTCAACCGTTCGGCACGCTTCCGCCTGCTGCGCGACAACGTGGTCATCTACACTGGCGAGCTCGAGTCCCTCAAGCGCGTCAAGGACGATGTCCGCGAAGTCAAGGAAGGCTTCGAGTGCGGTATCAAGCTCAAGAACTACAACGACATCTCCGTGGGTGATCAACTGGAGTTCTTCGAGATCAAGGAAATCGCCCGCACGCTGTGAGCGTGAGGTGCTGACAACCTGAGCACGACGATGGCAAAAAAGCCCTCCAGCGCCCCCAACCGCAGCTTCAAGGTGTCCGATCAGATCCAGCGCGATCTGACCGAGCTGATCGCGCGCGAACTCAAAGATCCGCGCGTCGGCATGGTCACCTTGCAAGCCGTGGAGGTGACGCCCGACTATGCGCATGCCAAGGTGTATTTCAGTCTGCTGATCGGCGACCCGAAAGAAACCGAGGAAGCGCTGAATCAGGCCGCCGGCTTCCTGCGCAATGGCCTGTTCAAGCGCCTGCACATCCACACCGTGCCGACGCTGCATTTCCACTTCGACCGCACCACCGAGCGTGCGGCTGACATGAACGCCTTGATTGCCAAGGCGGTCTCTTCTCGCGCGAAAGACGACTGAGCCCATGAACGCGCCACGCACCAGGGTGCAACGGCGCCCTGTGCATGGGGTGTTGTTGCTCGACAAACCGCTCGGACTCTCGAGCAACAATGCCTTGCAGAGGGCCAAATGGCTGCTGCGCGCCGAGAAGGCCGGCCACACCGGCACCCTCGACCCGCTGGCCACAGGCGTGCTGCCGCTGTGTTTCGGGGCGGCGACCAAGTTCAGCCAGCTTCACCTCGATGCTGACAAGACCTACGTGGCCGTGGCCCGACTGGGGCAGCGCAGCAGCACAGGGGATCGCGAAGGCGAGATCATCGAGGCCCGCGAGGTTGATCCCGCTTGCCTGACGCCCGATTCGCTGGAAGACGTCCGGCAGCGTTTCATGGGGCCGATCAGCCAAGTGCCGCCGATGCACAGTGCCTTGAAAAAGGACGGCAAGGCCTTGTACGAATATGCCCGAGACGGTATCGACGTCGAAAGGCCTGCGCGCGATGTGACGATTTTTGAGTTGCAGTTGACGGACGTCTCTGCAGAGCAGGGCTTCCCAGCGCTGCGCATCGAGGTCCGTTGCAGCAAAGGCACGTACATCCGCACCTTGGGCGAAGACATCGGCCAAGCCCTGGGTTGTGGGGCCTATCTGGTGTCGTTGCGCCGCACTGTGACCGGTGATTTCGATCAGAGCCGATGCATCAGCCTCGAAGCGCTGGAGGCCTTGCCTGAAGGCGAGCGCCTGGCCAGCCTGATGCCGGTACAGACCTTGCTGACGCATCACACCCGCGTCACGCTCGATGCTCAAAATGCAGGGCGATTCCTCAGTGGCATGCGCCGCCGGGGTGCCTGGGCCGATGCCAAGGCCGTGGCGGTGTTCGGTGATGAGCCGCCTGCCTTGCTGGGAGTCGGCCGCGTGCTGGCCGGCGAACTGATCCCGGAGCGGCTTTTGAGCCCCATCGAGATCCAACAGATTCTTGAAAACATGGAACGAACCCACGGAAGCGAAGGCCTCCGTACTGAGGAAACGATATGAGCAAACAAATTCGAAACATCGCCATCATTGCCCACGTTGACCACGGCAAAACCACCATGGTTGACCAACTGCTGCGTCAGTCGGGCACCTTCGCGGAGCACGAAAAGATCGTTGACACCGTGATGGACAACAACGCCATCGAAAAAGAACGTGGCATCACGATTCTGGCCAAGAACTGCGCCGTGAGCTGGGAAGGCACCCACATCAACATCGTCGACACCCCGGGCCACGCGGACTTCGGCGGTGAAGTCGAACGCGCTCTGTCGATGGTGGACGGTGTGGTGCTGCTGATCGACGCCCAGGAAGGCCCGATGCCGCAAACCCGTTTCGTGACCAAGAAGGCCCTGGCCCTGGGTCTGCGCCCGATCCTGGTGGTCAACAAGGTGGACAAGCCCGGTGCCAACCCGGACAAGGTGGTCAACGCGGCCTTCGACCTCTTCGACAAGCTGGGCGCGACCGACGAACAACTGGACTTCCCCGTCGTGTATGCCTCGGGCATCAATGGTTGGACCTCGCTGGAAGAAGGCGCTCCGGGTGAACAGTGGGGCCCCGACATGTCGGCCCTGTTCAACACCATCCTGAAGCACGTTCCGTCGCAAAAGGGCGATCCGAACGCTCCTCTGCAACTGCAGATCTCGGCGCTCGACTTCTCCACCTTCGTGGGCCGCATCGGCGTGGGCCGCATCAGCCAAGGTACGCTCAAGCCCATGAGCGACGTGATGGTGATGGAAGGTCCGGACGGCAAGTCCTTTAAGGGCCGCGTCAACCAGGTGCTGACCTTCCAAGGCCTGGACCGCGTGCAGTCCACCGAAGCTGGTCCGGGTGAGATCGTGTTGATCAACGGCATTGCCGACATCGGTATCGGCGTGACGGTGACCGACGTGAACAACCCGGCGCCGCTGCCGATGCTGAAGGTGGACGAACCGACCCTGACCATGAACTTCTGCGTCAACACCTCGCCGCTGGCCGGCCGTGAAGGCAAGTTCGTGACCAGCCGTCAGATCTGGGACCGTCTGCAAAAGGAACTGCAACACAACGTGGCCCTGCGCGTGAAGGAAACCGACGAAGAAGGCATCTTCGAAGTCATGGGGCGCGGGGAACTGCACTTGACCATCCTGCTGGAGAACATGCGCCGCGAAGGCTACGAAATGGCTGTGTCCAAGCCGCGTGTGGTGTTCCGCGACATCGACGGCGTGCGCCATGAGCCGATCGAATTGGTGACGGCCGACATCGAAGAAGGCCACCAAGGCGGCGTGATGCAAGCCCTGGGCGAGCGCAAGGGTGAGTTGGTCAACATGGAACCCGATGGCCGTGGTCGCGTCCGTCTGGAATACCGCATCCCGGCCCGTGGCCTGATCGGTTTCACCAACGAGTTCCTGAACCTGACCCGCGGTTCTGGCCTGATCAGCAACATCTTCGACAGCTACGAACCCCATAAGGGCGAAATTGGCGGCCGCAAGAACGGCGTGCTGATCTCCATGGACGACGGTGAAATCTTCACCTACGCTCTGGGCAAGCTGGACGACCGCGGCCGCATGTTTGTGAAGGCCAACGATCCGGTGTACGAAGGCATGATCGTCGGCATTCACAGCCGTGACAACGATCTGGTGGTCAACGCCACCCGCACCAAGCAGCTGACCAACTTCCGTGTCAGCGGCAAGGAAGACGCCGTCAAAATCACGCCCCCGATCGAGCTGACGCTCGAATACGGCGTTGAATTCATCGAGGACGATGAGTTGGTCGAAATCACGCCCAAGTCGGTGCGCCTGCGCAAGCGCCACCTGAAGGAACAGGACCGCAAGCGCGCCAGCCGCGCTTGAGCTGGGAGTGCAAGCAGCCTGCCTGCATTCCTGTGATGCAGGCGCTGCTGCGAAGAACGAAGGGGGCCTGAGCCCCCTTTTTTGTTTTTGGAGCGAATGCCTGCTCGGTATGAGCAAGCATTTTTGGCGCGAATCGAACTCGAGCCTGAGTTGTCGGCCTCCTTGACAGGGGCTTGATCAAGACGCGGATGCGCTGGAGTGTGCGGGCAAGCCGGGAGCTGCTACAGCTACTCCAATGCGATGACTTGACGGCAGTTCACTTGACTCGCTGCTTCTCCAGCTTGCGCGCCAAGGTGCGCCGGTGCATGCCCAGGCGGCGGGCGGTCTCTGAGATGTTGAAGCCGGTCTCGGCCAGGGTTTCATGGATGCGCTCCCACTCCAGTGTCTTGATCGAAGTGGAGCGGTTGGTCAGCTCGATCTCGGTGCTACCCGCCACGTGACCGAAAGCGGCCTCGATGTCGTCGGTGTTCGAGGGCTTGGCAAGGTAGTGGCAGGCCCCCAGCTTGATGGCCTCAACCGCGGTGGCGATGCTGGCAAAGCCGGTCAGCACCACGATAAGGGCATCGGGCACTTGCTGGTGCAGTTGCTGCACACAGGCCAGGCCGGTAGCGTCGCCGTTGAGCTTGAGGTCGATCACCGCGTAGGCCGGCTGATGGTCCTTCAGCAAGGTCTGCATCTCCTGCAGCGTGCTGGCGTGCAAGGTGCGATAGCCGCGGCGCTCGAACGATCGGCCCAAAGTGCGCGCAAAAGCGGCATCGTCTTCAACGATCAACAGCAGACGTTCAGCTTCCATGCCCGCTATTGTCGTCGAGTGTGATCGCGCTCAAGGGCAATCTCAGGGTGACAACCGCACCACCTTCAGGGCGATTTTTAGCCCGCACCGAGCCACCCAGGGTACGGGCCACATTGAGGACCAGAAACAGGCCCAGACCGCCACCTTGTCGCCCCTTGGTCGACTGGTAGGGCTTGCCGATCTGGGCCAGCAGTTCGGGCGCAAAACCCGGGCCACGATCCGAGACCTTCAGCGTGAGCCAGTCGTCGTCACTTTGCGCGTGAACCCGTACCCAAGCCGGAGAGGCCTCCTGGGCGTTGTCCAGCACATTGCAGATCATCTGGCGCAGCGTGGTGTCAGCCGCCAGAGGCAGGTCGTTCTTCAGCTGGAGCTCGAATTCGAATTGGTCCAGCTCACGAGTGGTGCGCCATTGCGTCACCACCTGTTCGAGAAAGGCCTGCAAGGTGCTGCGCTCGGCACCCTCACCACGGGCCTCGCCAGCTGACATCAGGATGCCGGTGACGATGGCCTTGCAGCGGGCCAGCTCGCCTTGCATGTCGGTCAGTTCCTCCAGCATCTCGGGGTTCTGGCGGAACTGGGGCATGCGTCGCCAGTCGCCCAGGATCACCGCCAGGGTCGAGAGCGGCGTGCCCAGCTCATGAGCGGCCCCCGAGGCCAGCAGGCCCATGCGGATGATGTGTTCCTGTTCGGCGGCCTGTTGTCTCAGGTCGGCCAGCCTGGCGTCACGCAGGCGCAGGTTGTCCTGGATGCGGGTCATGAAAACCACCAGCAAGGCGGCATTGAGCATGAAGCACAGCAGGAGACCGAGCACATAGAAGCTGGCCAGGCCTCGGTCATGGTCCAAAGGCAGGTCCAGTGGCCGTGCCAGCAGGGCCAGCGCGGCCACGCAAAGCGTGCACACCACCACCATGGCCCAGGTGGACCAGGCCTCGAGCAGCATGGCACACAGGGCGATCTGGAGCAGGTACAGGAAAACGAAGGGGTTGGTGGTGCCGCCACTCAGATACAGCTGCAGGGTGAGCGCGGCGACATCCACGCTCAGGGCCAGCAGCAATTCATGGTTGCCTACTTCGCGCTGTTCATGCCAGCGCAGATGGCTGGCGATGTTGAATCCGATCAGGCAGGCCAGCACTTCGACCATCTGCGGCATGGGCAGATGGATGTCCAGCATCAGCTTGGCCACGGCGATGGTCGCGATCTGACCCGCGACTGCGAACCAGCGCAGCTGGATCAGCAGCAGCATGTTGCGGTGTCCGGTCAGGTGGTCCAGCCGGGATTGCTCGGTGCTTGTCATGGGGTGGTGCTTCAGACTCCAGTGGCGGTTTGATCGGGCCGCAGCACCTTGGGCACGGCGAACGGTCAGGCGGGCTTCGCGTTCTGGCGCCAGGTGTAGACCATTGCACCCGCCACCATCAGGGCCAGGGCATACCAGGTCAGCGCGTAGACCAGGTGGTTGTTGGTGAAACTCACCACGGTGAGGCCACCTACAGGTTGTTGAGGCTGGCCTTCGCTGGCTGATTGTCCCAGATCAGTTGGGCTGGCGTCGACATCGATGAAAAAGGGCGCCACTTCGCCCAACTCATGGGCTTGCGCCATGGCCTTCACGTCGCGGGAGTACCACCTTTGAGCTGCCGGATCGTTGTGGCGCAGGAAGCCACCACCGGGCTCGTTCAGGCGCAGCAGGCCTTGCAGCTCGACTTCTGTTTCCGGCGGCTCGGCCACCGGTGCGCGTTGGGGCACGAAGCCGCGGTTGATGAACACGACATCGCCAGACGTAGTTCGCAGGGGGGTCAGCACCCAGAAACCCGGCCCCCGCACAGTCGAAGCCTGGACCAGACTCGTCTTGTCTCGGAGAAAGCGCCCGCGCAGGCTGATGTGTCGGTACTCGTCGCTGCGGGCCGTGATTTGTGACCACTGTCCCGGGCTAGGCGCCGCAGAGGCAGCGGCGTGCACGCGTTGCTCGACGCGCTCGATCAGCTCCAGTTTCCACCCCAGGCGTTGCACCTGCCAGGTCCCCAGAGCCAGAAACAAGATCAGCAGCAGCGCCCCCGTGAGCAGCACCGCCAGGTGCAGTCCGCGTGAGCGGTGCGCTGGCTCGTGCGGTGGCTCATGGGAGGAGGGCGCCGCCACCGGGTTCATGGCAGGTTGCGCATCTCATGTGCCGAGGTCGGCATCATGTTGTGGTTGAGGTGGAACATCACCCACAGCGAGCCTGCCAACGTGATCACCACCAGCATGGTGGTGAAGATCAGGGCCAGCATCGTCCAACCGCCTTCAGAGCGGGTGTTCATGTGCAGGAAATAGATCATGTGAACCACGATCTGAACCGCGGCAAAGCCCAGGATCACCATGGCGGTGGTGCTGGAGCTGCTGAAGGTCTTGCCCATCACGAGCCAGAACGGGATGGCGGTCAGGATCACCGAGAGGATGAACCCGGTCACATAGCTCTTCAGACTGCCATGGTCGTGGCCGCCATGATCGTCATGGTCGTCGTGACCGTGGTCATGGTCGGCGTGGTCATGGTGGTGTGCGCTCATGGCAGGACTCCCATCAGGTAAACGAAGGTGAAGACGCCGATCCAGACGACGTCCAAGAAGTGCCAGAACATCGACAGGCATTGCAGGCGGCGGCGGTTGGCGGCATTGAGGCCATGCTGCTTCAGCTGGAACACCAGGGTCACCAGCCACACCAGACCGAAGCTGACGTGCAGGCCGTGAGTGCCGACCAGCGTGAAAAAGGACGACAAGAAGGCACTGCGTTGCGGGCCGGCGCCCTCATGGATCAGGTGCGCGAACTCATACAGCTCCAGGCTGATGAAGCCTGCACCCAGTACGCCGGTGACCAGCAGCCAGGCGATGGTGCTGTTCAGGCGCTTCTTCTGCATCTCCAGCATGGCAAAGCCGTAGGTGATGGACGACAGCAGCAGCAGCGAGGTGTTGACCGCCACCAGGGGCAGGTCGAACAGCTCGGCACCCGATGGGCCGGCCGCATAGCTGCGGCCCAGCACGGCGTAGGTGGCGAACAGGCAGGCAAAGATGAGGCAGTCGCTCATCAGGTAGAGCCAGAAGCCCAGCAGCGTGCCGTTCTCCGGGTGATGCTCAAGCACGTAGTAGCGCGAGCTCGGGTTCGAGCCCGCCGAGGCGCCGGCCAGGCCGGCAGGGGCAGTGTGTGACTTAGACATGGGCGGTGGCCAGTTGGCGGGTACGGGCAGCTTCCACACGCACGACCTCTTCGGCCGGGATGTAGTAGTCGCGCTTGTAGTTGAAGGTGTGGACGATGATGGCAACCAGCGTGGCCACGAAGCCCAGGCCGGCCAGCAGCCACATCTGCCAGATCAGGCCGAAAGCCATGGCGGCGCTCAGGGCGGCGATCACGAAACCGGCGGCCGTGTTCTTCGGCATGTGGATGGCCACAAAGCCTTCTTGCGGACGCTGGTAGCCGTGCTTCTTCATGTCGTCCCAGGCATCGTTGTCATGCACCACGGGGGTGAAGGCAAAGTTGTAGTCGGGCGGGGGCGACGAGGTCGACCATTCCAGGGTGCGGGCGTTCCAGGGGTCGCCCGTGGTATCGCGCAGCTGGTCGCGGCGCAGGAAGCTCACCACCAACTGGATGATGAAGCTACCGATGCCCAGGGCGATCAGCACGGCGCCGAAGGCAGCCACCTGGAACCAGATCTGCAGCGACGGGTCCTCAAAGTGGCTCAGGCGACGGGTCACACCCATCAGGCCCAGCACATACAGTGGCATGAAGGCGAAGTAGAAGCCGATCAGCCAGAACCAGAACGAGCACTTGCCCCAGAAGGTGTCCAGCTTGTAGCCGAAGGCCTTGGGGAACCAGAAGTTGATGGCGGCCATCACGGCGAACACCACGCCGCCGATGATCACGTTGTGGAAGTGGGCGATCAGGAACAGCGAGTTGTGCAGCACGAAGTCGGCCGGGGGGACGGCCAGCAGCACGCCGGTCATGCCACCGATCACGAAGGTCACCATGAAACCGATGGTCCAGAGCATGGGCACCTCGAAGCGGATGCGGCCCTTGTACATGGTGAACAGCCAGTTGAAGATCTTCGCCCCGGTCGGGATCGAGATGATCATCGTGGTGATGCCGAAGAACGAGTTCACGCTCGCCCCCGAACCCATGGTGAAGAAGTGGTGCAGCCACACCAGGTAAGACAGGATTGTGATCACCACGGTGGCGTAAACCATCGAGGTGTAGCCGAACAGGCGCTTGCCGCAGAAGGTCGAGACGATCTCGGAGTACACGCCGAAGCAAGGCAGAACCAGGATGTAGACCTCAGGGTGGCCCCAGATCCAGATCAGGTTCACGTACATCATGGCGTTGCCGCCCAGGTCGTTGCTGAAGAAGTTGGTACCGACGTAGCGGTCCAGCGACAGCAGGGCCAGCACGGCGGTCAGCACCGGGAAGGCGGCCACGATCAGCACGTTGGTGCACAGAGCGGTCCAGGTGAACACCGGCATCTTCATCAGGGTCATGCCGGGGGCCCGCATCTTCACGATGGTGGCGATCAGGTTGACACCCGATAGCAGCGTGCCCACCCCCGCGATCTGCAGAGACCAGATGTAGTAATCAACCCCCACGTCCGGACTGCCCAGAATGCCCGACAGCGGCGGGTAGGCCAGCCAGCCGGTGCGGGCGAATTCGCCCACAAACAGCGAGGCCATCACCAGCACGGCGCCAAAGGTGGTCATCCAGAAGCTGAAGTTGTTCAGGAAAGGGAAGGACACGTCGCGGGCGCCGATCTGCATCGGCACGATGTAGTTCATCAGGCCGGTCACGAAAGGCATGGCCACGAAGAAAATCATGATCACGCCGTGCGCCGTGAACACCTGGTCATAGTGGTGCGGAGGCAGGAAGCCAGCCGCGTCACCAAACGACAAGGCCTGCTGGGCGCGCATCATCAAGGCGTCAGCAAAGCCGCGCAGCAGCATGATCACACCCAGGATCATGTACATGATGCCGATGCGCTTGTGGTCGATGCTGGTGATCCAGTCGCGCCAAAGCGGGCCCCAGAGGCGGAATTTGGTCAGCAGGGCCAGCACGGCCAGGCCGCCGAGCGCCACCATGATGAAGGTGCCCAGCAGGATGGGTTCATGGAACGGGATGGCGTCCCAGGAGAGACGGCCAAAGATAAGCTTCGTCAGGTCAAGGTGTTCGAGCATGGTCAGTCTCGCGGGGAAAGAGTAGGGGAGCCTTGCGCGGCCAGGCCGCAGGCGTCAGTGGCAGCTCGTGTCACAGGCCGGTGGAGGCGGTTGAGGCCCCGTCCAGGTTGCTCGGGTCGTTGGGTGTGCACAGCTCGGCCTTCACGTAACGTGCGCCGCGCTGTTTCCAGCCCTGGGCTTCACCGCGGGTGGCCACGCTGAAGTTGTTGGTGCCCATGCCGCCAGCGGCGTCGATGGCCATCATTTCGTTCATGCACATCTTGTTGCTGTCCACGCAGCGGTTCAGGATGGCGTTGTACAGATCGGGCGCCACACTGGCAAAGCGTTGCACCGGATCGCGTTCACTGGGCTGCTCCAGCTTCAGGTATTCGGCACGGCCCAGGGTGCTGCCGGAGGTCTTGTTGGTCTGCACCCATTTCTCGAAATCAGCGCCGCTCAGACCATGGAACTTGAAGCGCATGCCAGAAAAACCTGCGCCGCTGTAGTTGGCCGAGAAGCCTTCAAATTCGCCCGCCTTGTTGATCACGGCATGCAACTGGGTCTGCATGCCCGGCATCGCATAGATCTGGCCTGCCAGGGCAGGGATGTAGAACGAGTTCATCACCGTCGACGCCGTGATCTTGAACTGGATCGGCACATCGACCGGAGCCGCCAGTTCGTTCACGGTGGCAATGCCTTGTTCGGGGTAGATGAACAGCCATTTCCAGTCCAGAGCCACCACTTCCACCGTCAGGGGCTTGATGTCAGCCGGCAGTTCGCGCTGGGCGTCCAGTCGGTGCAGCGGACGGTAGGGATCCAGCGTGTGGGTGCTGATCCAGGTCAGCAGACCCAGCGCGATGATGATCAGCAGCGGGGCGCCCCAGATCACCAGTTCAAGCTGAGTGGAGTGATCCCAGTCGGGTTCGTAGGCGGCTGCCTTGTTGCTCTGACGGTAGCGCCATGCAAACAGCAGGGTCAGAGCGATCACCGGAACGATGATCAAGAGCATCAACAAGGTGGACACCACGATCAGGTGGGCCTGCTGGGAGGCGATGTCACCTGAAGGGTTCATCACCACGGTATTGCAACCGGTCAAGAGAACTGCAGCCAGCGGCAGCAATCCCCGAAGGGGCTTGAGGAGGGTCATGCCA
>RXJO01000115.1 GCA_003987795.1 Curvibacter sp. | reverse complement strand
ACGCGCCGGGGGTGGTGCGGCTGGTGATCGACCTCAAGCAACCGGCGCTGCCCCAGGTCTTCACCCTGCCCCCCGTGGCGGCCTACCAACATCGCCTGGTGTTCGACCTGTACCCGACAGTGGCTGCCGACCCGCTCGAAGCCCTGATCGCCGAACGCCTGCAGGACAGCCGTCAGCCCGCCCCGGCCGGCCCAGGCGGCAACAGCGCCGCCGCCAAGCCAGCCCCCCTGCCCGACCCGCTGGGCGAGTTGATCGCCCAGCGCAACCCCAGCGCACCCTCGAGCGCCTCGCCAGCGCCCGTTGCAGGCCGGCCTGAACTCAAGCCCAGCCCCACACTGGGCACCTCGGGCAGCCTCCACGGCACAGCCCAGGCCCCTGCCAGCGCCAGCCCGCCCGGCCCGGCCCCGCGCCCGGCCAAACCCGCGGCAAACGAGAGCGCCGAAGCCCAGGCCACCGACCGGCTGATCATCATCGCCCTGGATCCGGGCCACGGCGGTGAAGACCCTGGTGCCACCGGCCCTTCGGGCACGCGAGAAAAAGACGTGGTGCTGAGCATCGCCCACCTGCTGCGCGAGCGCATCAACGCCACCACCGTGAAGGGCAATCCGATGCGGGCCTTCATGACCCGCGATGCCGACTTCTTCGTGCCCCTGCACGTGCGGGTGGACAAGGCCCGCCGCGTGCAGGCCGACCTGTTCGTGAGCATCCACGCCGATGCCTTCATCACACCGGCGGCTCGCGGTGCCAGCGTGTTCGCGCTCAGCCAGAGCGGTGCCTCCAGTGCGGCAGCCCGCTGGATGGCCAACAAGGAGAACCGGGCCGATCAGGTGGGCGGCCTGAACGTGAAGGTGCAGGACGCCACCGTGCAACGCGCCTTGCTCGACATGAGCACCACCGCCCAGATCAACGACAGCCTGAAACTGGGCACCGCCTTGCTCGGTGAGATCAGCACGGTGGGACGGCTGCACAAGCCCAAGGTCGAGCAAGCCGGCTTTGCGGTGCTCAAGGCGCCCGACATCCCCAGCGTGCTGGTCGAGACGGCCTTCATCAGCAACCCCGAAGAAGAAGCCAGGCTGCGCAGCCCCGAGTATCAGAATCAGTTGGCTGACGCAGTGATGCGCGGCATCGAGCGCTATTTCTCGCGCAACCCGCCGCTGGCTCGCAACCGAAGTGCCTGAGGCCCCGCACAGGGGCGCATGTGGCCGAAAACGCCACCCGAGCTGAATAAAAGGCCGAATGTCGCTAGTTTTGAAACATTTAGATGTAACTGAAACTACGGAAACACATCCATGCCGAGTTTCAAACAGATAGCGCGACCTCAAGTTTGTAAAGTTCCGAACATAGCCTCGGCGGATCCATCGCCCTGGCAAAACGTTCAAAGGAATTCCATGTCAAACGCATCCCAACTGACGTCGACCCACTCCAGTGCCTTGCGCACCGCCCCGCGCAAGCTCACCATGCTCACCGTGCTGGCCCTGAGCCTGTCACTGGGGGCCTGCGCCTCCCGCCCCACCCACCAACAGGTGGGCACCGTGGCCGGTGCGGTGGTGGGGGGAGCCACCGGCAGTGTGCTGTTCGGCAGCACACTGGGCGTGGTGGCAGGTGCTGCGGCCGGTGCCCTGGCCGGCAACGAACTCAGCAAGGGCCGCCGCTGAAAGTGGGGCGCGCAAGCCGCCAGGCGCTGCGCGCCGCGGGGAGCGCTCAGGCCCGGGCTGCGCCGCCTGAGCGACGGCCCTTCCAGGCCCCCCAGATAGCCAGCAGGCCCGGCAGCAGGATCATGGCCCAGATGATCTTCTCGAAATGCTGCTTCACCCAGGGCAGGTTGCCAAACAGATAGCCCAGCGCACAGACTCCCACCACCCAGATGAAAGCCCCCGCCACGTTGTAGGCCGTGAAGCGGCGACGCGTCATCGCCGCCACCCCCGCCACGAAGGGGGCAAAGGTGCGGATGAAGGGCATGAAGCGGGCCAGAATCACCGTGATGCCCCCGAATCGCTCATAGAAAGCATGGGCCTGGTTGAAGGCCTCGCGGTTGAAGAAACGCGAGTTTTCCCACTGAAACACACGGGGCCCGAAGTACCGGCCGATCTGGTAGTTGCACTGGTCGCCCAGGATGGCGGCCACCACCAGCACCGCGCCGGCCAAGGGCAGATTCAGCAAGCCGGCCCCGCCCATGGCTCCGACGATGAAAAGCAGCGAGTCGCCCGGCAGAAAAGGCATGACCACCAAGCCGGTTTCGATGAAGACGATGGCAAACAACAGGGCATAGACCCAGAGGCCGTAGTTCTGCACGAAGAACTCGAGGTGTTTGTCGACGTGAACGATGAAGTCGATCAATGAGGCAATGATTTCCATGGACATCCTTTTGGCGGCCGATTATGAAGCCGTCTCGATGCCAATCCGTGACAGAAGCCCTTGTGCACCCATGAGGAGCCGGGACTCTAGAATCCCGGGGTGAACACCGAGCCCTCTTTCCCTTCCGCGCGCCGCCCCATCCGCGAGCTGCCCGATGAACTCATCAGCCAGATCGCCGCGGGCGAAGTGGTCGAACGCCCCGCCTCCGTGGTGCGGGAGTTGGTCGACAACGCACTGGACGCCGGTGCCAGTCAGATCACCGTGCGCCTGCTGGCCGGCGGTGTGAGACTGATTTCGGTCGAAGACAACGGCATCGGCATCCCCCCCGAGGAACTGCCGGTGGCCCTCAAACGCCATGCCACCAGCAAGATCAGCAACCTGCACGATCTGGAGTCGGTGGGCACCATGGGTTTTCGTGGCGAGGCCTTGGCCGCCATTGCCTCGGTCTCGGAGATGTCCGTGCTGTCGCGCACCGAAGGCCAGCCCAATGCCTTCATGCTCGACGCCCGCACCGGCGAGCTCAAACCGGCGGCTCGTGCCACCGGCACCACGGTGGAGGTGAAAGAGCTGTTCTTCTCGACGCCCGCACGGCGCAAGTTCCTGAAGACCGACGCCACGGAACTGGCCCATTGCGTCGAGTCGGTCCGCCGCCACGCCCTGGCACGCCCAGAGGTGGGCTTTGCCATCTGGCACGAAGGCAAGCTGGTCGAGCAGTGGCGGGCCTGCCATGGCCCCGAGGCCCACGACCGACGCCTGGCCGATGTACTGGGCGAAGAGTTCCTCACGCAGTCCGTGGCGGTGTATTTCAATGTGGGGCCCATCCGGGTGACGGGTCGGGCCGGCGTGCCGGATGCCTCGCGCTCCCGGGCCGACCACCAGTTCTGCTATGTGAACGGACGTTACGTCCGCGACAAAGTTCTCACCCATGCGGCCCGCAGTGCCTACGAGGATGTGCTGCATGGCCAGCGCCAGCCGGTGTACGCACTGTCGCTGGAGATCGACCCGACCCGGGTGGACGTGAACGTGCACCCGACCAAGATCGAGGTGCGCTTCCGGGAAAGCCGCGAGGTCCATCAGGCGGTTCGCCATGCGGTTGAAAACGCCCTGGCAGCGCCACGTGCCGCCTTGGCCGCGGCCGCCGCGGCAGCCGCCCAGCCCCCCGAGCTGCCAGGCCTGCACGCCAGCGCGCAGCAAGCCCCCGATCAGACGGGCATCCGTGCGACCTCGTCAGCCCCCTTCAACGCCCACTGGACCCAATCCGGCATGGGCTTCCGCCCCGATCCGGTGGGGCACCGCGTGAGCGACCTGGCCGCGCTGTGGCAGCCCGGGGCGGCCACCCCCAACGGGACCACGCCGCCGCTGTGGGCCGACCCGCCGACGTCCACCCCCCTGGGCACGGCCCATGCGGTCAGTCACAGCCCCGATCCGGCCCTGGGCGCACTGCCGGCCTTCAATCAGGCCAGCCTCGCTCCGCAGCCTGTGCCTACCGCCTTGCCCGACACCGCCGACGACTGGCCGCTGGGTCGCGCAATCGCACAACTGCAAGGGGTTTACATCCTCGCCGAAAACGCCCACGGGCTGGTAATCGTGGACATGCACGCCGCCCATGAACGCATCGTCTATGAACGCCTCAAGACCCAGATCGACGAGGCCCCGCTGGCCAGCCAGCCCTTGCTGATCCCGGCGACCTTCGCCGCCACCGCGCAAGAGGTGGCCACGGCCGAGGAGTGCGCCGACACCCTGGCCACCCTGGGGCTGGAGATCGTGCCGTTCTCGCCCAAGACGCTGGCCGTGCGCGCCGTGCCGAGCACGCTGGCCCAGGGCGACGCGGTGGAACTGGCGCGCAGCGTGCTCGCCGAACTGGCTCAGCACGACGCCAGCACGGTGGTGCAGCGGGCCCGCAATGAACTGCTGGCCACCATGGCCTGCCATGGTGCCGTGCGAGCCAACCGGCGACTGACCCTGGACGAGATGAACGGGCTACTCCGACAGATGGAAGAGACCGAGCGGTCTGACCAATGCAACCATGGGCGCCCCACTTGGCGGCAACTGCCCATGCGCGAGTTGGACGCGCTGTTCTTGCGCGGCCGTTGAGGGCGCGGCCACCGGCAGCGGCCTGCCTACATTTAGTGACCTAGCACGGGCCGGGAGCCCGCAAGATCATTCCCCCTGCCGGTTTGCGAGGCAGGTGAAGGAATTCTTGAATGACGCTCCCCGATGCCGCCAGCTTTCTGCAACGACTGAGCCGCCAAAACCCGCACCAACCCGAGTACCTCCAGGCCGTCACCGAGGTGATGGAATGCCTCTGGCCGTTTCTGCAGCAGCACCCGAGGTATGCGGAACAGGCCCTGCTGGAGCGTCTGGTCGAAGCCGAACGCACCCTGATGTTCAGGGTCTGCTGGGTGGACGACCAGGGCCGGGTCAGGGTCAACCGGGGCTACCGGATTCAGCACAGCATGGCCTTGGGCCCCTACAAGGGAGGGCTGCGCTTCCACCCCTCGGTGAACCTCTCGGTGCTGAAGTTCCTGGCCTTTGAACAGACTTTCAAGAACGCACTCACCACACTGCCCATGGGCGGCGCCAAAGGGGGCTCCGACTTCGACCCCAAGGGGCGCAGCCCCGGCGAGGTGATGCGTTTCTGCCAGGCCTTCATGACCGAACTGCATCGCCACCTGGGCGCCGACACCGATGTCCCGGCGGGCGACATCGGTGTGGGCGGGCGCGAGGTGGGCTTCATGGCCGGAATGATGAAGAAGCTCAGCAACCGGGCCGAATGCGTGTTCACCGGCAAAGGCCTGAGCTTTGGCGGCTCGCTGATGCGACCCGAGGCCACCGGTTACGGCACGGTGTACTTCGCCGAAGAGATGCTCAACACCCGGGGGCGATCGTTCGAGGGCCTGCGGGTCAGCGTGTCGGGCTCGGGCAATGTGGCCCAGTACGCCATCGAGAAGGCCATGTCACTGGGGGCCACGGTGCTGACGGCCTCGGACTCGGGCGGCACCGTGGTCGACGAGCAGGGCTTCACCCCCGAGAAGCTGGCCCTGCTCATGGAAATCAAGAACCACCACCGAGGCCGGGTGAGCGACTACGCCGAACGCATCGGTGCCCGCTTCGAACCCGATGCCCGGCCCTGGCACGTGCCGGTGGAGGTGGCCTTGCCCTGCGCCACCCAGAACGAGCTCGATGCCCTGGATGCCTCGACCCTGATCGGCAACGGTGTGCTGTGCGTGGCCGAAGGTGCCAACATGCCCAGCACCACCGAGGCGGCCAAGGCCTTCGAGGCGGCGGGGGTGTTGTATGCCCCCGGCAAGGCCAGCAACGCCGGGGGCGTGGCCACTTCAGGGCTGGAGATGAGCCAGAACGCGGCACGCCTGAGTTGGCCGCGTGAAGAGATCGATCTGCGCCTGCGCCACATCATGAGCAGCATCCACCGCGCCTGCCTGGACCATGGACGTGATCCCTCGGGCCGCGTCAGCTACCTGACCGGGGCTAATGTGGCCGGGTTTGTGAGAGTGGCCGATGCGATGCTGGCGCAGGGTGTGGTCTGAGCCCTTGCCCTTTCACGTCACGCGGGCAGAAGGTGGCGCTTACCAGAGACCTGAGCCCAATGGGCATGGTCAGGCAGTGGGGCTTCTCGACGGTGAATCGGCTGCCAGCCCTCCGCCTTGGCCAGTCGGGCATTGAGGGCCACATAAGGGGCCTGCTCGGGCGTGACCTCGGCGGCGTTCACGATGGCCTGCACCGGACATTGAGGCACGCACACGGAACAGTCGATGCAGCCGTCAGGATCGATGACCAGGAACTGGGGCCCGGCCACAAAGCAGTCCATCGGACAGACCTCGACGCAGTCGGTGTAGCGGCATTGAATGCAGGGCTCGGTGACTACGAATGGCACGGGGCCTCCGCTTCAAAAGTCACGGGCCTCGCCCTACCGACATCGCCCCAAAAAACAAAGGCCCCGCACCCAGGTGCAGGGCCGACAGAAACTCGGAGCGCCACGGCGCAGCCTTTCAAGAGTCTTGGAAAACCGTGCCGAGCATCGGCACCGGAACGCCATTGTCAGGTGAACACGGGGCATCCGTTGCCCTGATGGCCCATGCCCCAGTTCAACGCACGGCTTTGGCCAACGCCGCCCAGGCCTTGAGCGTGGTCGGATGCGTGAAGGCGGCACCCGCCACTGGATGAGAAGAGAGCTTGACGACCACCATCTCGGCCGCCGGGTTGATGTGGATGAACTGTCCGTGAACGCCGGCCGCCTCGTAGGCCCCGTCGGCGTTGTGCAGCACCCACCATTGATTGCGGTAGCTGTAGCCCGGGCGGGCAGCCTGCAGGCCCTGGAACTTGAACTTCTCTCGATCTCCCCCGCGAGCCGTGTCCTCCATGACAGCCTTATCAAAAACCTTCTGACCATTGAAGGTACCGCCCAGCCGCAGCATCTCACCCACACGAGCCAAGTCGCGCGCGGTGGCATTGAGTCCCGCGCCCTGCAAAGGGGTGCCCACGCTGTCGACCATCACGTAGGCGTCTTCCTCCATGCCCAGCTTCTGCCAGATGCGCTGGCTCATGAGTTCGGCCCAGTGCTGGCCCGTGACACGCGACACGAGCCAGCCCAGCACCTCGGAGTGCACGGTGCGGTAGACAAAGCCCTCGCCGTGCTCGCCTTCTTTCTTGAGGGTCTTGAGGAAGTCGTACACCGTGGTGGGGCCTTGATAGCCCGCAGGCCGCGGCAGCAGGCCGCTGGCCCAGCTGTAGCCGAAGATCTCGGTGCTGGGGTCGGTGTAGACCTCGCGAAAGCGCACCGCACCGGTCATGTCCATGACCTGGCGCACCGTCATGTCACCCCAGGCCGAGCCCGCCAGTTCAGGCACGTAGGCGGTCACCAGCGCAGCCGGGTCGAGCTTGCCCTCCTGGACCAGCTGGGCCGCCAGCAAGCCGGTGAACGATTTGGTGACCGAGAACAGCAGGTGCGGCGAGTGCGGCGTCATCTGATTGTCGTAGCGCTCGTACACCACACGCCCTTTGTGCAGCACCACCAGGGCATCGGTGTAGGTGCTGCGCGCCCATTCATCGATCGTCAGGGGCTGACCCTTGGCATCCTCGAAGCTCACCTGCCCCAGGGGCTTGGGATCCGCCGGCAAGGGCGACGCAGGGCCTGGGCCGCGGCGGATGTTGTGGGTGGGCTGCAATTCGCGCAGGTGCTGCACCACCCAGCGCAACTGCGGGTATTGATAGCTGTTGGCCAGCGTGATCCGCTGGGCGGGCTCAGGCGGAAACGTGCTCATGTAGCCGAGCCGGTCCAGGTTCACGCTCTCGGGCGCGGGCAACTGCGGGGTCTGGGCCGCCGACCACAGGGGCGCACACAGCGATGCCAGCAGGCCCAGACGGGCGGCCCCCAGCGAACGAAGAGCACGAAATACGATCATGAGAAGCCTCCAGACATGCCGAGCACGGATCAACTCGCGACGTTAGCAAAGCCGCCAACGCCCCGGGCCCGACCCGCGGGTATGTCCTGACAGGGATACACCGCCCCGATCGCGTCGCCCAGGCGACTGACCAGACCACCCCTGCCCTGGCAGGCACCCGGATGCTTTCTGATACCCTCGACCCGATGTCCGCCTCCCGTCCAGCCACCTCTTCGCCCCCTGCGGCCCACCCCGCGAACACGATCATGAGCCCAGGGCTCGTGGTGTTGATCCTGTCGCTGCTGCTGGGCCTTCAGCCCGTGACCACCGACCTCTACCTGCCCGCCCTGCCGGCCATGAAGGAGGGCTTCGGGGCCACGATGACGCAGGCCCAATTGACGCTTTCCGCCCTCTTGCTGTCCTTCGGCTGCTCGCAACTGGTCTGGGGCCCGTTGTCTGACCGGATCGGACGCCGCCCCGTGCTGCTGATCGGCATGGTGGCCTACACGGTGTCGGCCCTGGGCTGTGCACTGGCCACCTCCATGGAGGCACTGATCCTGGGCCGCATGGTGCAAGGCGCCGCCATGGGGGCCGGCGTGATGTGCGCACGGGCCATCGTGCGTGATCTCTACAAGCCGCTCGAGGGCGCCAGGGTCATGTCCAAGGGCCTGTCCGGGCTGGGCGTGATTGCTTGCCTCAGCGCCCCTCTGGGGGGCCTGCTGTCGGACTGGATGGGCTGGCGCGCCGCCATGCTGGCCCTGGCCGTGTTCGGCGCGGCCACCCTGGGCCTGCTGGGCTGGCGCTTCAGCGAGAGCCTGGCCCAGCGCAACCCGCAGGCCACAAGGCCCGGCGTGGTGCTGCGCACCTGGTGGCAGATCCTGCGCCACCCGACCTTCATCACCTTCTCGGTGCTCACGGCCGCCTCCTATGGCGGCCTGTTCACCTTTCTCGCCTCATCGTCGTTTGTCTTCATCAAGGTGCTGGGGCTGAGCAAGACCGCCTATGGCCTGCTGATGTGCTCGATGTCGTTTGCCTATTTTCTGGGCACCTTCATGTGCCGCTGGATGCTGCCCCGCCTGGGGCTGCGACGCAGCGTGGCTGTGGCCGGCGGGATGACCCTGCTGGGCGGTACGCTGATGGGCACCCTGGCACTGGCCGGCGTGCATGAGGGCTGGGCCATCATGCTACCTTACTACATCTTCATGCTGGCCCACGGCGTGCACCAGCCCTGCGGACAGAGTGGTGCCGTGGGGCCTTTTCCTCAGGCCGCTGGAGCCGCCTCGGCGCTCAACGGCTTTGGCATGATGCTGGTGGCCTTCGGTATCGGCGCCTGGCTGGGTCAGCGCATGGACGGCACGATCTACCCCCTGACCCTGGGCATCTGGTTCTGGAGCGCCTGCATCGCCCTGACCGCCTGGACCCTGGTGCCCCGTTACGGCGAACCGGCCACCCCTTGAAATCTCCGCATGACGACTTCGAACCTACCCTGCCTGGCCCTGGCAGGCCCGACCGCCTCTGGCAAGACGGCCGCGGCCCTGGCCCTGGCCGAACGACTGGCGCCCCGCCACCCGGTGGAGATCATCAGCGTCGACTCGGCGCTGGTGTACCGTGGCATGGACATCGGCACCGCCAAACCCAGTCGCGCCGAACTGGCGCGGGCACCGCATCATCTGATTGACATCCGCGACCCTTTGCAAGCCTACAGCGCCGCCGAGTTTGCGCACGACGCTGGCGCTCTGGTGCAGGCCATCCGTGCGCGCGGCGCCCTGCCACTGCTGGTGGGCGGTACGATGCTGTACTTCAAGGCCTTGATGGAGGGCCTGGACCCGATGCCGCCAGCCCATCCCGAGGTGCGCGCGGCCCTGGAGGCCGAGGCGACGGAGCGCGGCTGGCCCGCCCTGCATGCCGATCTGGCCCGGCTCGATCCCATCACGGCCCAGCGACTGGCCCCCAACGATGCTCAGCGCATCCAGCGCGCGCTGGAGGTGTACCGGGTGTCGGGGCAGACCCTGTCGAGCTTTCATGCGGCACAGCAGGGTGTCAAGACCGGCGCACTGCCGATCGAGTTGATCTCACTCGAACCCCTTGAGCGTCAAAGCCTGCACCACCGCATCGAACAACGCTTTGACGCGATGCTGCAACAAGGCTTCATCGACGAGGTGTGCCGCCTGCGAGCTCGCGGCGACCTGCACCCTGACCTGCCCTCGATGCGCTGCGTGGGGTACCGCCAGGCCTGGGAGGCCCTGTCTGGCGTGACGCCGATGAGCGAGCTGCGTGATCGAGGCATTTTTGCCACCCGCCAGCTCGCCAAACGCCAACTGACCTGGCTGCGCAGCATGCCCCAACGCCACACCGTGGCCTGTGATGCCCGCGACGCCCAAGACCAGGTGCTGGCCCTGGCCGAAACCCTGCTGCGCAACAGCGGACAACTGGACTGAGCCAGTCACCCATGAACACCTGCCCCTCCGTCACACCGCCCACCATCCGCGTCCAGGGTCTGGGCAAGCGCTATGCAGGCGCCCCGGTGTTCGAGAACGTGAGCCTGAGCGTCGAGGCCGGCGAGTTTGTCGCCATCATCGGCGAATCAGGGGTCGGCAAATCGACCTTGCTGAACTGCCTGGCCGCCCTGGATCAATGGGACGAGGGGTGCATCGACGTGGCGGGCACCGACCTGTCGACGCTGGATGAAACTGCGCGAGCACTCTGGCGGCGTCGACATGTGGGCTTTGTGTTCCAGGCCTTTCATGTCCTGCCCCATCTGGACGTGCGCCAGAACGTGGCCCTGCCCCTGATGCTGCTCGGCCAGAATGACCTGGCAGACCAGCAGCGGGTCGACGACATGTTGGCGGCCGTGGGGCTGAGCGGGCTGGGGCAACGCCTGCCCCAGCAATTGAGCGGCGGCCAACTGCAGCGGGTGGCGATCGCTCGAGCCCTGGTCCACCGGCCCGGCCTGCTGCTGGCTGATGAACCCACCGGCAACCTGGACCCCCAGACCGCCAGCCAGATCATGGCATTGCTGCTGCAGCAAACCCGTGAGCATCGGGCGGCCCTGGTGCTGGTCACCCACTCCGAAGCCGCCGCAGCCCAGGCCGATCGGGTGCTGCGGCTGACGGTGCAGGGCATTGCCAGCTGATCCGCGGCCCTTGCGCCATGGCTGATCAGTCGATCCTGAGCCTTTGTGCACGGCTGGCCTGACGCTTGGGCAGGGTCAGCGTGAGCACACCGTCCTCATAGCGTGCTCTGGCCTGACTGACGTCCACTTCGGCAGGCAGCGGGATGCTGCGGGCGACCTGGCCGAAGTAACGCTCACGGCACAAGACCTGGCCATCGCGGACCGCCTGATCCTGCTGTCTGACCTCGGCACTGAGGCTCAGCGTCTGGCCTTCAAGGGTCACATGCAGGTCCTCCTTGGCCACGCCAGGCACCTCGGCATGCACGGTGTAGGCATCATCGCTTTCGATCACGTCGACCTTGATCCGGGCCGGGCCGGGAAGCGGATCGCCATGCAGAGGACGGATGTAGAAACCGGGGGCTGCATCGCGGAAGAATTCATCGAGCAGCAGACCCCCCCGAGGGATCAGCGAATTCATGTCATCACTCCTTGTGGTTGAAGCTGTCGACAGGCCCATCCGAGGGCCTATCCCCTGCAGAGATGGGGTTGCCTGCGTCCGGCATCAAGAGGGGTGGGCAGGTGCTACCGGGGCCTGACACCGGTGCTTGATCTGCGGCAGGCGGTCTGGAGGTCGGGTGCCAAGAAGGGTCATGCGGGAGCTGTGCACAATGGAGGCTCATGCCTTCGCCATCCCGCTACCGATCCCCCATCTGGGCCCTGCTCCGCAGCTTTTCATGGCAGGAACTGCGTCGTCACCCGTGGCGTTCGTCGGCTGCGGTGCTGGCGGTGCTGCTGGGGGTGGCCCTGGCCTTCTCGGTCCACCTGATCAACGCCTCGGCACTCGATGAATTCTCGCAAGCGGTCCGTTCGGTCAATGGACAGGCCGATCTCGAATTGCGGGCCGTGCGGGGAACCTTCGATGAGGCGCTGTATCCCCGGGTGGCCCGGCTGCCTGAGACGGCCGAGGCCTCACCGGTCCTTGAACTCAGCACCCTGCTGATCGCACCTCATGCGGCGGGCGGTGTGCCCTTGCGCCTGTTGGGCGTGGATGCGCTGCGGCTGGGGGGTGTCGCCCCCGACCTCTTGCCGCGCCCCCATGCCGATGCAGATCGCCTGGACATCTTGCGGCCGGGGCGGGTGTTTCTCAATGCCGCGGCCCAGGCCCAGGTGCCTGGTGCCCAGCAGGTGCAGCTTCAGACCGAAGCCGGGCCGGTGACGCTTCAGGTGGCTGGCACGCTGGCAGTGACAGGCCCACCAACCGCCGTGATGGACATCGCTGCCGCCCAGGAACTGTTCATCCTCTCCGGCCAGTTGAGCCGCATCGACGTGCGCCTGCAGTCGGGCGTTGATCATGCGGGCTACCTGGCGACGCTGCAGTTGCCCGGCGATGTCCTGGCCCATGAGGCGGGGGATGCCGGGCAGCAAATCGATCAGCTGTCGAGGGCCTACCGCGTCAATCTGACCGTGCTGGCGCTGGTGGCGCTGTTCACAGGGGCTTTTCTGGTGTTTTCGGTGTTGTCGCTGAGCGTGGCGCGGCGGACCCGGCAGTTTGCGCTGCTTGGGGTGCTGGGGCTGCCGCCAGCCGAACGCGCCCGCCTGGTGCTGTTGGAATCGCTGCTGCTGGGCGGCGTTGGCAGCGGGCTCGGACTGCTGGCAGGCACCGCCCTGGCGGCCCTGGCCCTGCGCTGGCTGGGCGGTGATCTGGGAGGAGGGTATTTCACGGGCGTGGCCCCCAGCCTGCGCTGGAGCGCCCCAGCCGCCTTGGTCTACGGCGGCCTCGGCATTGCCGCAGCGCTGGTGGGCGGGTGGTGGCCGTCCCGCGCCGCGGCCGCCCTGCCACCGGCCCAGTCGCTGAAAGGGCTGGGCAACGCCCCCATGGCCGGCCAAGGGCGCATGGCGGGCCTGGGACTGATGGCCCTGGCATGTATGCTGGCCTTGTCGCCACCTTGGTGGGGCATTCCAGTGGCGGCCTATCTGTCGGTGGCCTGCTTGCTGGTCGGCGGCATTGTCCTGTTGCCCGTCCTGATGGCGGCCATCGACGGACCGATTGCAAGCGCACTGCGGCATCGCCTCTTGCCCCTGCTGGCTGTAGAACGTGCCCGTCGCATGCGAGGCATGGCCAGCTCGGCGATCAGCGGCGTGGTGGCCAGCCTGAGCCTGGCGGTGGCCTTGACAGTGATGGTCAGCAGTTTCAGGACCTCGGTGATCGAATGGCTGGATCAGGTGCTGCCCGCACCTCTCTATGTGCACTTGCAAGGCAGTCAGCAGGCCAGCGAAGTGCTGACCTTGCCAGACGAATGGCTGAATCGAGCTGCGGCCCTGCCATCGGTTCAATCCAGCAGCCGACTGCGGGTTCGCGCACTGCAGTTGCAGCCTGGCAGGCCCAAGGTGACCCTCATCGCCCGGGACCGACTGGACGACAGCAAGAGCCTGCCCCTGCAGGGAGCAGCCCTGAAAACCCCGCCGGGCGCCATCGGCATCTACGTGAGCGAGGCCATGGTCGATCTGTACCAGGCGCGAGCGGGCGAGGAGTTTGCCCTGCTCAACAAGGCCTTTCCCGTCCAGCAGACCAACACCCCAGCCGCGAATGCCTCGGCGAGCCCCCGCTTCTTCGTGAAAGGCATCTGGCGTGACTACGCGAGACAGACGGGCACCCTGGTGATGGACCGTGCT
The DNA here is from genome assembly GCA_003987795.1 of Curvibacter sp. Lineage (GTDB taxonomy): Bacteria > Pseudomonadota > Gammaproteobacteria > Burkholderiales > Burkholderiaceae_C > Curvibacter. The sequence continues at coordinate 1,909 of RXJO01000115.1, read as the reverse complement.
GATTATGTGGCCCTCAGCGGCGATGCTCAGGTGAACGATCTGGCGCTTTGGCCCCGAGCCGGCGTGGCCGAATCGGCTGTGCAAAACGAACTGCGGGCTTTGTCGACCCAACGTCCCGGATCCGGCGCCCCTCTGGCACTGGAGATCGCCTCTTCAGCGGACATCCGGGAGCGCTCGCTGACCATTTTCGATCGGAGTTTTGCGGTGACCTACTGGCTGCAGGCGGTGGCCATCGGCATCGGCCTGTTCGGCGTCGCGGCCAGCTTCAGCGCCCAGGTGCTGGCCCGCCGCAAGGAATTCGGCCTGCTGACCCACCTCGGCCTGACGCGCCGGCAGATCCTTGCGGTGGTGGCCGGCGAGGGTCTGGTCTGGACCTGCATCGGTGCCGCGACCGGGCTGTTGCTGGGCCTGGCGGTGGCCGTGCTGTTGGTCAAGGTGGTGAATCCGCAGAGTTTTCACTGGAGCATGGAGTTGCATGTCCCCTGGATGCGCCTGCTGGTCCTGTGCCTGGCCACCATCGCCGCCGGCACCCTCACCGCCTGGCTCGCCGGAGGAGCCGCCGCCAGCCGCGATGCCGTGAGTGCGGTGCGCGAAGATTGGTAAGCCATGTCATCCATGCTCCACCTGCCCTTGTCTGCGCCCTTGAAGCGGCGTCACTTCAATGCCTTGTCTGGCTCTCTGTTGGCCTGGGGCCTCCAGAACGCCCAGGCCAAGGGATCCGCGCAAAATCACGTCCTCTTGCAGTTTCCCAGAGACTTCGGCAGCCATCCGGCACAGGTCATCGAATGGTGGTACGTGACTGGCAGTGCCCAATCGGGGCAACGGCAGTTTGGCTACCAGATCACGTTCTTCAGGTCACGTGTGCGCGGAGTGCCCCAGGGACTCTCCGCGTTTTCACCACAGCAACTGATCTTCGCCCATGCGGCCTTGACCGATGTGCAAGGCAGGCAGTTGCTGCACGATCAGCGCAGCGCCAGGGCGGGCCTGGGCCTGGCGGAAGCCAGCGAACAGGACACCGATCTGATCCTCCACCCCTGGTCGTTCCGTCGTGTGTCACCGGCGCTTGGCCACGGGCGCTACGAGGCGCGCGTTCGCAGTGAGGCGTTCGATTTGCACCTGGACTTCACCCCAACACAGCCCCTGCTGCTGCAGGGGCATGAAGGCCACTCTCGGAAAGGTCCCCTGGAGTCGCAGTTCAGCCGCTATTACAGCGAGCCTCAGATGAACGTTCAGGGTCACATCGGACTGCGCGGACAGCGCTTCACGCTTGATGCCAGCAGCGCGCATCGCGCCTGGCTGGACCACGAATGGAGTGACGATCTGATGTCGCCAGAAGCCCTGGGATGGGACTGGATGGGCCTGAATTTTCTCGACGGCTCGGCCCTCATGGCGTTCAGGATGCGCGATCGGGCTGGGAATCCGCTTTGGGATGCGAGCACCTGGCGAGATACGCACGGACAGAAAACTGTCACCGCGCCTGGTCAGGTTCAGTTCATTCCCGGGCGACGCTGGCGCAGCCCGAAAACCCAGGCTGAGTACCCGGTCGAATGGAAAGTTGTCCTGCCGGGGCGCACACTCCTCGTCAAAGCCGTGGTGGACAACCAGGAACTGGACAGCCGCGCCTCTACCGGTGCGGTCTATTGGGAAGGCTTGAGTGAGGTTTTCGACCTCCAGGGTCAACTGCTGGGACGCGGCTACGTGGAGCTGACGGGCTATCTGCAGGCTTTGAAACTGTGAGGGCTAGCCAGCGCAGAGCACACAGTCAACGCGCTTTGTTCACGGCGGCCAGCAGGTGGCCAGGCCAAGATGGGCCGTACCTACACAGGTCTGAGATGTGGGGTTTTCGAACCCTCAAAGACAAAACCCCCGCCAGTTGCCTGGAGGGGGTTTTGAGGGCTGTAAGAGCCTG
>RXJO01000538.1 GCA_003987795.1 Curvibacter sp. | reverse complement strand
ACCGTGGGCGTGAGCCTGGAAACCCTGTGCTACCACACCGAAAGCGTGGCCCGCGGCCTGCGCCGTGTGCAGGGCACAGCCTGGATCATCGGCGACCTGCCCTTCGGCAGCTACCAGAGTTCACGCGAGCAGGCGCTGGAAAGCGCCGTGGCCCTGCTGCAGGCCGGCGCCCACATGGTCAAGCTCGAAGGCGGCGGCTGGACCACCGAGACGGTGCGCTTCATGGTCGAGCGCGGCATCCCGGTGTGTGCCCACCTGGGCCTGACCCCTCAAACCGTGCATGCCCTGGGCGGCTACCGCGTGCAAGGGCGCGGTGACGGCGCCGCCCTGCTGAAGGAACAGGCCCTGGCCCTGGAGGCCGCCGGCGCCAGCATGCTGGTGCTGGAGATGGTACCGGCCGCCCTGGCTGGCGAACTGACGCGCCAACTGAGCCGCTGCGCCACCATCGGCATCGGGGCCGGGCCCGAGACCGCGGGGCAAGTGCTGGTGCTGCACGACATGCTGGGCATCCACCTGGGCAAGACGCCGAAGTTCGTGCGCAACTTCATGGACGGTGCCGGCAGCGTGCAGGCCGCGCTGCAGGCCTATGTGCGCGCCGTCAAGGACGGGACGTTTCCCGACCCGGCGCTGCACGCCTGGTGAATCAGCCCGCGTTGATCGTTGCGCCCCCAAACGTCACCAGACACCCCCATGTCCACCCCCCTGCACAACCCTCGCCGGCGGCTTCACATGACACGCCCGACACACCTGCGTGTGCAGCCTCACCGCGCCCACCTGTTCGCCGACCGGTTCGCCAAGCTGGGGCTGGGCAACGACAACGAGCTGGGACGCTGGCTGACACGGCAGGCTTGGTGGGTGGGCGGCGGGGTCTAGCCCATGCAGCCACCGTTCGCCGCCGCACCGCCGCAGCCCATCCGCGGCGAAAGCCCGTTCCAGGCCCTGTTCGAGTTCCCGGTCAGTGCCTGCGAACTGCGCGGGCCCGATGTGCCGCGGGGCTTGCTGCCCGCTGAAGGGGACAGCATCCGGGGTGCCGTGCCAGCCCGGGTGGCCGAGTTCGCGGCCGGGCGTCACTGCGCCCATCAGGCCATGCAGGCCTTCGGTGTGGCCGCCGACCTGCCGTTGCTGCGTGGGCCGCATCGCGAGCCGCTGTGGCCGCCCGGCCTGGTGGGCAGCATCACCCACACCGCCGGCTATTGCGCGGCGGTCGTGGCCCCGGCCGCGGCCTGCGCCGGGCTGGGCATCGATGCCGAACAGTGTGGGCAGGTGGGTGTCGAGCTGTGGCCGATGCTGTTTGACACCGAGGAACTGGCACAGCTGAGATCCATGCCCCCCCTGGCCGGCCAAACGATGGCCACGGTGCTGTTCTCGGCCAAGGAGGCGTTCTTCAAAAGCCACTTCAGACTCAGCGGGGCCATGCCAGAGTTCAATCACATCGGGCTGCACCCCGTCGACCCGCCGGGGGCCTTCGGCAGGCTGACGCTGGCCCGGGTCGGCGACGCCCGTCTGGCCGCCTGGGCTCCTCGGACCACCCTGCGCTACGCCTTGCACGGCACACTCGTGCTGGCCAGTTCGGTCGTGCATCATGCCCCCTGAGCGCCCCTGCCGAATTCGTGCTCTCTTGTAAAATATGTAAACAAACGCAAATATCAGATCGACCGCGAGGGAGCACACCCGGTGACGAATGCAAGAAGGTTTTGGCTCGGGGTGGCTGCCGCAGGGCTGATCGCTGCGCTGTTGATCACCGCGCTCGCCTGGCGGCGGGCGATCCGGAACCGCCCGCCCGAGCCTTCGGCCGAGTCGGTTCAGCTCGCCACGCAGATGGTGGGTGCCACGTTCCGGGCACCGGGGCTGGGCCTGGACCTGCCCTACCGGCTCTATGTGCCCGAACCTCTGGAACCGAACCGCCGCTATCCCCTGATCGTCTACCTGCACGGCGCCGGGGACACCGGCAACGACAATGTGCGCCAACTCGGCCCCCTGGTGGCCCAATTGGTGCAGCAGGCCCGTAGCACCGAGCCTGCCTTCATCCTGGCCCCGCAATCCCCGCCGGGCAAGACCTGGGTTCCGGTGCCCGGTGCGCCCTACCTGAACTACAGCCAATCGTCTGTGCCCGAGAGCGAGGGCCTGAAGACCACCCGGGCACTGGTGGCGCAATTGCCAAGCCGCTACCCGATCGACACCTCGCGCGAGTACCTGCTGGGCTTCTCGGCCGGCGCGGCCGGCAGCTGGGACCTGCTGACCCGGGCGCCTGACGCCGACAACGCGCCCTACGCCGCTGCGGCCCTGCTTTCCGGGGCCTACGACCCCTCGCGCGCGCCCGTCGTCGCCCGCTTGCCGCTGTGGTTCTTCCATGGCGAGAAAGACACCATCTCCCCCTACGCCACCACGCTGGACACCGTGCAGGCCCTGCGACAGGCCGGTGGGTCGCCCCGATACACCCTGCTGCAGGACATCGCCCACGACACCCCTCTGGCGGCCTCGCAGGCCGGCCTCTACACCTGGCTGCTGAGCCAGCGCCGGGCCACCGTGCCCCAGCCCGCGCCGTCGCGAGCCCCCGCATGAACGCGCCGACCATGCAAGCCGGGCACGCCCGGGGCCCGCAGGCGGCCGAGCTGGACCGTCCGGTGATCGCTCACTTCGAGGATCAGGTTCGCCAGGCACCCGAGCGCTTGGCGGTGCAATTCGAATCCAGCCAACTGAGTTATGCCGAGCTGAACCGGCGCGCCAACCGGCTGGCCCGTGAGCTCATCCACCTTGGCGTGCAGCCCGATCAGTTCGTCGGCGTGTGCATGCAGCGCAGCGTGGAACTGGTGGTGGCCCTGCTGGGCATCGTGAAAGCGGGGGCCGCCTACGTGCCTTTCGATCCGGACTACCCGGCCGACCGACTGAGCTACATGATGGGTGACTCGGGCGTGCGCTGGGTGCTGACCCACACCGGCGTGCAGGGCGTCACCTTCCCGGCCGGGGTCAGCCCGCTGGCGGTGGATTCGGCGCACTTCCTCACCACCACGGCTGAGGACGATGCCTCGCCCCCCTTTGAGGGCGGCCCCGACACCGCGGTGTACATGATCTACACCTCGGGCTCGACCGGCCAACCCAAGGGGGTGCCCAACCTGCACAGGGGCCTGACCAACCGGCTGCTGTGGATGCAGGACACCTTCCGGCTCGGCCCTGATGACCGGGTGCTGCAGAAGACGCCATTCAGTTTCGATGTCTCGGTGTGGGAGTTCTTCTGGCCGCTGATGGTGGGCGCCTCGATCCACCTGGCGCGGCCGGGCGGGCACCGCGACCCGGCCTACCTGGTCGAGACCCTGAGCGCCGCCGGCATCACCACGGTGCATTTCGTGCCCTCGATGCTGAGCCTCTTCCTAGGGGCCACCGGGTTGGATCGCCTGAGCCGGCTGAAGCGGGTGGTGTGCAGCGGCGAAGCCCTGCCCCACGAGTTGACGCGGCGCTTCTTCGAGCGCCTGCCGGGCACCGAGCTGCACAACCTCTACGGCCCGACCGAGGCCTCGATCGACGTCACCTGGTGGCCCTGCTCGCCCGACAGCGACTTGAAGGTGGTCCCGATCGGCTTCCCGATCGCCAACACCGAGACCTGGATCCTCGATGCGCAGCTGCAGCCGGTGCCGCCAGGCGAGGCCGGTGAGCTGCACCTGGGCGGCGTGCAACTGGCGCGCGGTTACTGGAACCGCCCCGAGCTCACGCGCGAACGCTTCATTCCCCACCCCTTCTCGACCGAAGCGGGAGCCCGGCTCTACAAGACGGGCGATCTGGCCCGGCAACTGCCGTCCGGGGCCATCGAATACCTGGGCCGCCTGGACTTCCAGGTGAAGCTGCGGGGCCTGCGCATCGAGCTGGGCGAGATCGAAGCCGTCCTGATGGCGCAGCCCGGTGTGCGCGAGGCGGTGGTCAGCGCCACCGACGGCGAGCTGGACGAAAAGCAGCTGGTGGCCCATCTGGTCGTCGATGGGGAGCGTCCGAGCCTGGCCGAACTTCAGCATCGGCTGCGCCAGGTGCTGCCAGACTACATGGTGCCGGTCCGCTACGCCTTTCTCGACGCCATGCCGCTGTCACCCAACGGCAAGGTGGATCGGCGGGCCCTGCCCCCGATGCCCAAGCTGCGGCCCGAACTCGCCGAGGGCTTTGTCGCGCCGCAGACCGAGCTGCAACGCGAACTGTGCGCAGTCTGGCAGCAGGTGCTGGGCATCGACCGCGTGGGCATCCGCGACAACTTCTTCGACCTGGGTGGCAACTCGCTGCAACTGCTGAAGGCGGTGGCCGCCCTGAACACCCGGCTGGGCCGCGAGCTGCCGGCAGTGAAGGTGTTCCAGTTTCCGTCGGTGGAGAAGCTGGCGGCCCATCTTTCGGGGGCGGCTGCGGCCGATCCGCTGATGGACGAGGCTTTCCAGCGCGCCAGCCGAGGCCGGGGCGAACCCGGACCGAACAAGCTCTCCGGCGCAGTGGCGGTGATCGGCATGGTGGGCCGCTTTCCTGGCGCACGCGACCTGCATCAGCTCTGGCGCAATCTGCTCGACGACGTGGAGTCGATCACCCACTTCACCCCCGAAGAGCTGGCCGAAGGGGTGGATGAGGAGACGCGCAACGACCCCAATTACGTGCCCTGCCGTGGCATCGTGGACGATGCCGACAAGTTCGACAACGCCTTCTTCGGCATCGGACCACAAGAGGCCAAGGTGATGGACCCGCAGCAGCGCGTGTTCCTGGAAATGGCCTGGCACGCCCTGGAGGATGCCGGGCACGACCCCAGCCGCTTCAAGGGCATGATCGGCGTCTACGCGGGTGTCGGCGACAACCACTACTACTACAACAACGTGCTGTGCCACCCGGCCCTGGTGAAGACGGTGGGCAAGCTCATCGTGGGCTACGGCAACGAGAAGGACTACATCGCCACGCGGGTCTCCTACCAGCTCGACCTGACCGGCCCGAGCGTGAGCGCCACCACCGGCTGCTCGACCTCGCTGCTGTCCATCGACAACGCCTGCAAGGCCCTCAACGCCTTCGAGTGCGACATGGCCCTGGCCGGCGGTGTGGACATCATGGTGCCGCAGAAAAGCGGCCAGATCCACCAGGCCGGCGGCCCCTTCACCCACGACGGCCATTGCCGGCCCTTCGATGCCGAGGCCTCGGGCACGATGTTCTCCGACGGCGCCGGCATCGTGGTGCTGCGGCGGCTGGAAGAGGCTCTGGCCGATGGCGACCACATCTACGCGGTGGTGCTGGGTTCGGCCAAGAACAACGATGGCGCCCAGAAGGTCAGCTTCCTCGCGCCCAGCGTGGAGGGTCAAGCCCGTGTGATCGCACTGGCCCAGGCGCAGGCCAATGTGCAGGCCGACAGCATCGGCTACGTGGAGGCTCACGGCACCGGCACCCCCCTGGGCGACCCGATCGAACTCGAGGCCCTGACCAAGGCCTTCCGGGCCTCCACCGACCGCGAGCAGTTCTGCAAGATCGGCTCGATCAAGGGGCACATCGGCCACCCCACGATCGCCTCGGGCATCGCGGGCTTCATCAAGGTGGCCCTGGCCCTGGAGAACGAAGAAATCCCGGGCACGCTGCATTTCAAGACGCCGAACCCGCGCTTCGATCTGGCGCGCAGCCCCTTTGAGGTGGTGGCCCGCCGCACGCCCTGGCCGCGCACGACCACCCCGCGACGCGGTGCGGTCAGCTCGTTCGGCTTCGGCGGAACCAACGTGCACGCGATCCTGGAGGAGGCCCCGCCCGCGCCCACTTCCGGTCCGGCACGGGCTCAGCAACTGCTGCCCCTGTCGGCCAAGACGCCAGCCGCGCTGGAGCGGCTGCGGCATCAACTCGCGGGCTGGCTGGCGCAGCACCCGCAGGCTGCCTTGGCCGACGTGGCCTACACCCTGCAGGTGGGACGCAAGCCGCTGGCCTGTCGGGACACGGTGGTGGCCGCCAGCGCAGGCGAGGCGCTGGCCCGCCTGAACGCCGCCCGGTCGGCCCCCACCGAGCTGCAGACGCTGCAGCCAGCCGTGGTGTTCATGTTTCCGGGACAAGGTGCGCAATACGCCAACATGGGGCGCGATCTCTACCACGGCGAACCCGAGTTCCGGCACTGGGTGGACCGCTGCTGCGAACTGTTCCGGCCCCACCTGACGCGGGATCTGCGCGATCTGCTGCTGCCCCCGCCGGGGCAGGAGGACGACGCCAACGCCCAGTTGACGGACACCGGCCACACCCAACCGGCGATGTTCACGATCGAGCTGGCCCTGGCGCGCTGGTGGATGAGCCTGGGCGTGACCCCGGCCGCCGTGCTGGGGCATTCGGTGGGCGAATTCGTGGGGGCACACCTGGCCGGCGTTTTCACGCTCGAGCAGGTGATCCCGCTGGTGGCCTTGCGGGCACGGCTGATCCGCGAGCTGCCGCGCGGGGCCATGCTCTCGGTGCGTTGCGCGGCAGCCGCCCTCGAAGGCCGACTGCCGGACGAGGTGCAATTGGCGGCGGCCAACGGGCCGGAGCTGTGCGTGCTGGCCGGCCCGCAAGAGGCGATTGCGGCCTGCGCGCAGCAGTTGGAAGCCAAGGGCATCGCGAGCCGACTGCTGCAGACCTCGCACGCCTTCCACTCGGCGATGATGGCGCCCGCCGTCGAGGCCTTCCGGACGGCCCTGCAGGCCATGGACTTCGGTGCGCCCGCGATCCCGTTCATGTCGACCAGCCTCGGGGCCTGGGCGGAGCGGGCCGAAGACCTGGGGGCCGACTACTGGGCCCAGCACATCCGCCGGCCGGTGCTGTTCGAACAGGCCGTGGGGCGCCTGCTCGGCGAGCTCGACCCGGCCACGGTGTTCCTCGAGATCGGGCCACGGGATGTGCTCACCACCCTGACCCGCCTGCAGGCCCAGGGCCCTCGCAAGCAGCGCGTGCTCGCCTCGCTCGGCGATGCGGCCGGCGACCCCGACAAGGACCTGGCGGCGATGACGGCCACCGTGGGCCGCCTGTGGACCCAAGGGGTGGACATCGACTGGGCAGCCTACCACCGTGCGCAACCGCGCCGCCGCGTTCCTCTGCCGGGCTACCCCTTCGAGCGTCGTTCGCACTGGCTGCCGCCGCTGCGCCTGGACGTCCATGCCCCCACGGCGCAGCCCAGCCAGGCGATGTCACCGGCACGGCGCACCGACAGCTCGGCCGATGCAACGCAGGGCCCGCCAGTGCCGGGTCTGCGACTGGGACGCGATGCCCAGGGCCAGCCAGCCTGGTACGCCCCCGACCGCGAGGGCCTGCGGGTGCTGGGAGTCCGCCAAGCCGCCGCCGATCCGTTTGCACCGCCCCCCCGCAAGGTGCTCACGAGCACGCCGGAGCTGCAGGCGATCCATCGCCTGGCCCGCCAGGGCGGCCCCGCTGCCCTGGCCTTCCATGAGGGCTTTGCGATCCGCCTTTCGGGCCCGGTGGACGAGGTCGCCCTTCAGGCCGCACTCCAGGGGCTGGCCGTGATCCACGAGGCGGTGCGAGGCCACTTTGCGGCCGACGGCAACCAGTTCGTGATCGAGGCCACACTGGAGGTGCCGATCACCGAACAAGACCTGGGCGAGCTCGACGAGACAGCCTTGCAGGACGCCGTGCGACAGGCCGAGGCGGACCTGGCCCAGCGCCCCTTTGCACTGGAGACCGGCCCGCTGCTGCGGGCGACCCTGCTGCGCGCCGGGCCGGCCGTGCGGGTGCTCCTGCTGTCGGTGCATGCCGCCGTGGCCGATGGCTGGTCGCTCGACGTGCTGCTGGAAGACCTGGGCCGGCTGTACGCCAGTCTGGCAGCGCACGCGGCGCCATCGAAGCTCCCGATCCATGGCCTCGGCCACTACCTGGACTGGCGCAACAGCCCAGCCTCGGTGTCGAAGGCGCTGCAGGCGCAAGCCTGGTGGCAGCGGCAGTTGAGCCTGCCCCCCGTGCCCCTGAACCTGCCCGGTGACCGCGCCCGCCCCGCCGCGCTCAGCGGACGCGCCCACGGTGCCACGCAGGCGCTGGGCCGTGATGAGCTGGCACAGATCCAGGCTTTCGCGCGCCAGCAGGGCGTCAGCTTCTTCGCGGTGCTGCTGGCGGGCTTTGTGCGCCAGCTGGCACAACGCAGTGCGGCCACCGATCTGGTGGTCGGCGTGGCCTTTGCAGACCACCCCGGGGCTGGCATGGCCGACGCCGTCGGGCACCTGGTGCGGGTGCTGCCCCTGCGCATCCGCCTGGGGCAGGACGAAGACTTCGGCCAAGTCTGCCGGCGCTGCCATGCGGCCATCCTCGAAGCCAGCGGCCACACCGCCGTGAGCCCGGCCGACCTGACGGCGGCCCGGCAGGCCGACGATGCCGCGGGACAAGCGCACGAGGGCCTCGCCCTCACCGCGCTCTTCACCCATGTGCGCGAATACCTGCCGGGCGAGCTGAAGTTCGCGCCGGCCTCGGTGAGCTACCGGGCCCTGGCGCGACAGGCCATCCGCAGCGAGCTGGACCTGACCGTGATCGAGGCCGAGCACGGCCTGCGCCTGGAGGCCTTGGGCCAGACCGACCTGGCCAGCCCAGCCTGGCTGGCCGCGTTCGTCCAGGAACTGGGCCAGAGCCTGGTCTGCTGGAGCGCTGAGGGCGGTGCCCTCGCCAGCCCGGGCCAAGCCGCAGGCACGGCCTCGGCAGCCGATGAGCTGGAACGCGAGCTGGTGGAAATCTGGCGCCGCACCCTCGGGCTGGACGAGATCAGCCTGGACCTCAGCTTCTATGAGTTGGGCGGCCACTCCCTGCTGGCCTTGCAGGTCTTCAATGAGATCCATCAGACTTACAAGCTGCGTCTGCCGCTGTCGGCCCTGGTGGAGCACAGCACCGTCCGCGCCCTGGCAGCGCACCTGAGGACCGTGCTCGAGCTCCCCGCGCCGACCACCCGGATCACCGAAGAGACCGCAAGCGCCCCCAAGGCCCCCGCCTGGACCACCCTGGTGGGCCTCCAGACACAGGGTTCACAGCCCCCCTTCTTCTGTGTCGCCGGCCTGGGCGGCAACCCGATGAACCTGCTGGCGCTGGCCCAGGCCCTGGGGCCGGACCAGCCCTTCTACGCCCTGCAGCACCGCGGTGTGGACGGCGTGCTGGAGCCACACGACAGCGTCGAGGCGATGGCGGCCGAGTCCATCGCCGACCTGCGGCGTGTCCAGGCCCACGGGCCTTACTACATCGGCGGCTTCTCGTTCGGCGGCCTGGTCGCCTACGAAATGGCCCAGCAGTTGCTGCGTGCCGGCGAGGTGGTGGGCGGCCTGGTGCTGCTCGACACGGCCAACCCCAGTTCACTGCAATGGCGGCTGCGCGACCGGGTGCTGCAACATGGTCGCAACCTGCTGGCCGAAGGGCCACGCTATCTGGCCTACCGGCTGCAGGGCAACCTGCAGCGCCGTCGCCTGGTGCAAGACCGCAAGACCAAGGCGGCGGCCGCCTGCAGCACCCAGGACCAGGCCTTTGCCTACCGGGTGGAACGGGTGACCGAGTTGAGCACCCAGGCCGAACTGCGCTACCGCCCCCAGCCGCTGGACGCACCGGTGCTGCTCGTGAAATGTGACTTCAGGATGCCGCCCACCCAGGGCATCGGCTTTCCGCCCCACGAATCCAATGGGTGGCGTGAACTGGTGGCCCCAGGCCGCCTCCACATCTTGCAGGTGCAGTGCCGCCACCTCGACATGGTGGCGCCGCCCCACGCCAGCCAGACCGCCCAACGGGTGGCGGAGGGTTTGGCCTGGATGCGGCAAAGGCCGCCGACCTGATCAGTCCGCAGCCAGCCGCGCCGGGATCACCCCACGCAGGCTGTTGACGAATGCCAGCGCCTTGACTCTGGGCAGATCGCTCACCCGCACCACGCCCTCGGCCAACCAGCCCTCCTGCAGCGCGGCCTCGCGGCCCACGCCGTCGAGCAGGCCGCAGTGCAGCGCCGGGGTGAGCCACTGGCCGTCCAGCAACAGCGCCACATTGCCACGGGTGCATTCGGTGATCTCGCCGCGTTCGTTCCAGAGCAGGGTGTCGAAGACGCCGGTCAAGGCCGGGGCCATGGCCTCGTAGTGCGCCCGGCGGGTGGTCTTGTAGCGGGTGAATTCGCTGAAGGCCTCGGCAAAGGCAGTGGGAGCCAGGCGCAGGGTGACCTGGGCCGGCGAATCCTCCAGGGCAAAGGCCTCGGCGTGCGCCAGTCCTTGGGCGTCGAGCAGCAGGCGCACACGCCAGCGGCCCTGAGGGTGGCGATGCACGAGTTGGGCCAGCACCTTGTGCACATGCTCATCGTCCCAGCGCACGTTGAAGTGCCGCGCCGCGCGCGCCATGCGGGCCAGGTGCAACTGGCCATGGCACAGGGCACCGTCCTGCAGGCGCAGGGTTTCTAGAATGTCGAAGGGCTGGCTGGCACGCGCCAGAAAGCGTTGCTTGTGCTGCCACTCGCGCCACTCGCCACCCGCCTGGGCACCGGCGGTGATGCCACTGCCCAGGCCACAACGGGCCTGGCGCCCTTGCAGACCCACGGTGCGGATGGGCACGTTGAAGGTGGCGGCCCCACCGGGGTGCAGCACGCCGATGGCGCCGCAGTAAACGCCCCGAGGCCCGGCCTCCAGGTCGCGGATGGCCTTCATGGCCTGCACCTTGGGTGCACCGGTGACCGAGCCACAAGGGAACAGGGCGGTGAACACATCGAGCAGGCGGGTGCCCGGCCGGGTGCGGGCCTGCACGTCCGACGTCATCTGCCACACCGAGGGCAAGGCTTCGACATGGAACAGGCGCGGCACGCTGACGCCGAAGGGGTCGGCCAGGCGCGACAGGTCGTTGCGCAGCAGGTCGACGATCATCACGTTTTCGGCCTGCTCCTTGGCGCTGTCGAGCAGGGCCTGACGGTGTGCGGCATCTTCGGCCGGGTTGGCACCACGCGGGGCCGTGCCTTTCATGGGCCGAGCCAACAACGTGCCCTCGCGCCAGTCGAAGAACAGCTCGGGGGAAACCGACAGCCACTGCTCCTCGCCGGTCTGGATCAGCGCGGCATAGCCACCGGGCTGGGCACGCTGCAGGGCGTCGAACAGGGCGCGCCCGGCCTCGGTCTCGGTGATGCGCAGGTCAGGCTCGGTGTCCGCCAACCAGCCCTGGCGTTGCGCCGTGAGGTTGACCTGGTAGAAATCGCCAGCCGCAATCTGCTGCTGCAGGCGCTCGAAGGGGCGCCGGAAATCTGCCGCTTCGTCCAGGGGCTGCCAATCGACGCGGGCCGGCAGCGCCTCGCCCTCATCGGGTGCAGGCCAGGGTCGGGCCTGGTCGAAGACCGCGAACCAGGTCAGCGGCCCGCCTTCGGCCGGGTGCACTTGCAGGGCCGCATCAAAGGCCGGTGCCGCCTCGTAGCGCAGGAAGCCCACCACCCAGCGGCCCGCCTGGGCGGCCGCCTCAGCGGCCAGCAGCACCGCGGCCACCTGATCCAGATCATGGGCCTGCAGCACCTGCAGGGGCTGGCTGAAGGCATGGCGGGTGCGCGGGCCGGTCGGGTCGCGCGGGTCAGCGAAGTCGAGCAGGACGCGCACCGCGCCCAAGGCGGTCGGGCTCAAGCGGCCCCCAGATGCGGTACCAGCCCCGCCGTGGGCTGGCCGTTCTTGAGCGCAGCGGTGTAGGCCAGCATGCGGTCGATGGGCAGGCGCGCGCGCGGGATCAGGGCCGGATCGACCCACACCTCGTTGGCCCCGGTCTCGAGCACCCGGGCGACGTCGGCCAGACCGTTCATGGCCATCCAGGGGCAGTGCGCGCAGCTCTTGCAGGTGGCGCTGTTGCCCGCGGTAGGGGCTTCATGGAAGACCTTGCCAGGGTTCTGGGTGCGCAGCTTGTGCATCATGCCGTTGTCGGTGGCGACGATGAACTCTCGGGCCGGCAGCTCGCGCGCCGCGTTGAGGATGATCGAGGTGGAGCCGACCACATCGGCCAGGGCCACCACGTCGGCCGGCGACTCGGGGTGCACCAGCACCTTGGCCTGGGGGTGTTCGCGCATCAGGGCCTGCAGCTCGAAAGCCTTGAACTCGTCGTGCACGATGCAGGCACCGTTCCAGAACAGCATGTCGGCCCCCGTCTCGCGCTGGATATAGTGGCCCAGGTGGCGATCGGGCGCCCACAGGATCTTCTGGCCCTGGTCTTTGAGGGCCTGCACGATGTCAAGTGCACAGCCCGAAGTGACCATCCAGTCGGCCCGCGCTTTCACGGCGGCGCTGGTGTTGGCATAGACCACCACCGTGCGGTCGGGGTGGGCGTCGCAGAAGGCGCTGAAGGCGTCGGTGGGGCAGCCCAGATCGAGCGAGCAGGTGGCATCGAGGTCGGGCATCAGGATGCGCTTGTTCGGCGACAGGATCTTGGCGGTCTCGCCCATGAAGCGCACGCCCGAGACGACCAGGGTCTGGGCCGCATGGTCGCGGCCGAAGCGGGCCATCTCAAGAGAATCGCTGACCAGACCTCCGGTTTCCTCAGCCAGGTCCTGCAGGTCGGGATGCACATAGAAGTGCGACACCATGACGGCGTTGCGTTCTTTCAGCAGGCGGCGGATGCGGTCTTTGAGCGCCCCGCGCTCGGCCTGGGTGGGCTCGGGCGGCACGCGGGCCCAGGCGCGGCGGGTGTCGCACACGCTGCCCTCGGCCTGGGCGGGTTGTTCGTAGTCGATGTCAATCACGGCACTCATGCCCAGTCCTCGAATCGCATGGAAAAGTCGGTGGCCTTGACGTCCTTGGTGAGGCCGCCGATGGAGATGCGGTCGACCCCGGTGGCGGCCAGCTCGGGCAGGCGCTCCAGCGTCACACCACCCGAGATCTCGAGCACCGCGCGACCCGCGTTCAGGCGCACCGCCTCGTGCAGGGTGGGCAGGTCCATGTTGTCGAGCAGCACCATGCGGGCGCCGGCGTCGAGCGCCTCCTGCAGCTGGGCCAGGGTCTCGACCTCGATCTCGATGAACTGGGCCTGCGCCGCCACCGCCTGCGCTGCAGCCAGCACGGGCCGGATGCCACCGGCCGCCGCGATGTGGTTCTCTTTGATGAGCACGGCGTCATACAGCCCGATGCGATGGTTCAGTCCACCGCCGGTGCGCACCGCGTACTTCTGGGCCAGTCGCAGGCCCGGCAGGGTCTTGCGGGTGTCCACGATGCGGGCTCGGGTGCCCTGCACGGCAGCCACGTGTTCGGCGGTGCGGGTGGCCACGGCACTCAACAGCTGCAGAAAATTGAGGGCGGTGCGCTCGGCCGTGAGCAAGGCCCGGGCCTCGCCCTGCATCTCGAGCACCACCTGGTCGGCCTCGCAGGTCTGCCCCTCGGCCACCCGCCAATGCAGCTCGGCACCGGGGTCGCAGTGGCGGATCACGGCCTCGGCCCAGGGCTGACCGCACAGGACAGCCGGCTCGCGGACCAGCACGCGGGCGGTGATGCGACGCCCCGGGGGCACCAGGGCGGCGGTCAGGTCGGCCGGGCCCACATCCTCCTGCAAGGCCCGGGCCACATCGGACTGCGCCAGCGCCGCCAGCTCGGCTGGCGAGAACTCAAGCAAATTCGTCATGGGCGCGAAGCATAGCCGCTGCGCCCAGGGGTTTCAGCAAACTGTCATGTTTTGTACAAATGGACAGCGCTGTCTCTGGCCGATCAGGCAAATCGAAACAATTTGATACGTTTTCAGCCATTACACTCGCGCCCATTTTGGTCCAGGGGCGGGTGCCTCTGGCCTTTGCCGGAGACAAGACTTGAAGATCGTTCGCAGCGTGGCGGAGCTCCGCCAGACACTCGCCAGCGCCCAGCGCCCGGCCTTCGTGCCCACCATGGGCAATCTGCACGAGGGGCATCTGTCCCTGATCCGCCAGGCCCGTCCGCTCGGCGATGTGAGCGTGGCCAGCATTTTTGTGAACCGGCTGCAGTTCCTGCCGCACGAAGACTTCGACAGCTACCCGCGCACCTGGGAGGCCGATTGCAGCAAGCTGGAGGCTGCGGGCTGCGACGTCTTGTTTGCCCCCCGCGAATCCGACCTCTACCCCGAGCCACAGACTTTCAAGGTGCAGCCTGACCCGGCGCTGGCCGACCTGCTGGAGGGCGAGTTCCGCCCGGGTTTCTTCACGGGCGTGTGCACCGTGGTGATGAAGCTGTTCTCGGCGGTGTTCGCCGGCCACGGCGAAGGGGTGTCGGTGTTCGGCAAGAAGGATTACCAGCAACTGATGGTGATCCAGCGCATGGTCCAGCAGTTTGCGCTGCCGATCACGGTGTTGGGGGCCGAGACCACGCGCAGCGAGGCCGGGCTGGCCCTGTCGTCGCGCAATGGCTACCTGAGCGAGGCCGAACTGACCGAGGCCCTGCAACTGTCGATGGCCCTGCGCGGTCTTGGTCGGGCGGCGCTGGCGGCAGCACACGCCCTGCCCCGCCAGCGCGAGGCCCTGGAGGCCGCCGCCCTGGCCGCGCTGCAGGCCAGAGGCTGGGCGCCCGACTACCTGACGGTGAGCCGGCGCAGCGACCTGCAAGCGCCGCAGCCCGGCGACGCGCTGGTGGTGCTGGGCGCTGCGCGGCTGGGCAGCACGCGCCTGATCGACAACCTGGAGATCTGAGACCAAGCCCACAGGCCCTGAGCGGGCCACCGGGCTCAGACCATCTCGCCCTTCGGGCCTCGCCCCATCAAGGCGGCCACGGCCTCGGCCGGCTGAAGCTGGCCGTCCAGCAGGGCCACCACCGCCTCGGAGATGGGCATCTCGACACCCAGCAGGCGGGCCCGTTGGACCACGGTGCGGGCGCTGTAGACGCCTTCGGCCACATGGCCCAGAGAGTCGACCGCCTGTTGCAGGCTTCGCCCAGCGGCCAGCAGCAGACCGACCTGGCGGTTGCGGCTCAGATCGCCGGTGGCGGTGAGCACCAGATCGCCCAGCCCCGACAACCCCATGAAGGTGTCGGCCCGGGCGCCCAGCGCCAGCCCCAGACGGGTCATTTCGGCCAGGCCTCGGGTGATCAGCGCAGCACGGGCGTTCAGCCCCAGGTCCAGGCCGTCACACAGGCCGGTGGCGATGGCCAGCACATTCTTGACGGCGCCGCCCACCTCGACCCCGATCAGGTCGTCGTTGGCATACACCCTCAGGCTGGGGCCGTGCAGGGCTTCGACCAGGGCTTGGCGCACCTGCGCCTCATGGCTGGCCGCCACCAGGGCCGTGGGCTTGGCCTCGGCGACCTCGCGGGCGAAGCTGGGGCCGCTCAGGGTGCCGACAAGCAGGCCTGGCGCCACCAGGGCAGCGATCTCATGGGCCAGCAGACCGTGTGAGGCCTGGCGCGTATCGCCGTCGGCCACACGCTCAAATCCCTTGCACAGCCAGGCCACCGGCACCTCAAGCGCCGACAGGCTGGCCAGGGTGGAGCGCAAGGCGGCCATGGGGGTGCCGATGATCACCAGGTCGCTGCCGGCCGCCAGCGGGGCCAGGGGCGCGGCACTCAGGATGAGTTGCTCAGGCAGCTCGGCCTGGGGCAGGTAGCGTTGATTGCGGCGCGAGGCCTGCATGGTGGCCATCTGTGCGGCATCTCGACCCCACAAGGTGACCTGATGGGAGGCTGGGGCGGCACAAGCGCCAATGGCCAGGGCCGTGCCCCAGGCACCGGCTCCGGCGAT
>RXJO01000343.1 GCA_003987795.1 Curvibacter sp. | reverse complement strand
TCGAGTAGCAATGGAACGAGGAACCGACTTAAGGATTCAGCTCGAACTCTAATTTGACACGAATCAAAAATGGTCCGTAATTTGTAGAGATCACTACAGCATTGCAGCGATCACAACGGCACACTAAGCTGCCGCCATGATTCGTCCCTCAGACTCTTGGCTGGCCTTGGTCGTCAGCCTCCCCTCTGCAAGCTCCGCTGCGCGCATGCGGATTTGGCGAGCCGTTAAGGCGTTAGGCTGTGCCGCCCTGCGTGACGGCACCTATTTGCTGCCCGCACAAGTGGAGCAAGCCAGCCAACTGCAAGCCTTGGCCGACGATGCCCTGCAGGATGGCGGACAAGCCTGGCTGTTGCAGGTGCATGCCAAGAACATGGCCGAGCAAGCAGCCTTCCAAGCACTGTTTGATCGGACGGCTGACTACACACCCTGGCTGGAGGAGTTGGCCCAAGCCCGCCAGCCTCTTCCCACGCTTTCCGCCGCCGAACTTCAGCGATTGCTTCGTCGGCACGGGCGTGCCTACGAGTCCATCCGCAAGATCGACTTCTTTCCCGGCGAAGCCTCCATCCGCGCCGAGGCCCAATGGAGAGACTTCACGAATGCCGTGGAATCCATGCAGTCACCCGGCGAGCCCCAGGCTGCGGCGGGCCGCATCGCCAGGCGCGATCGCATGCAATATCAAGGGCGACTCTGGGCCACTCGTCGCCATCTTTGGGTTGATCGCGTGGCGAGCGCTTGGCTCATTCAGCGCTTCATCGATCCCAGCGCGCGCTTTCTGTGGCTGGAATCCCCAGCCGATTGCCCCAACGATGCGTTGGGCTTTGATTTCGACGGCGCGACCTTCTCACATGTGGCGGATCGGGTGACGTTTGAGGTGCTGTTGGCAAGTTTTGGCCTCGACGGTGATCGAGGTCTCATGCGTCTGGGATCCATGGTTCATGCCCTCGATGTGGGCGGAACGACGACACCCGAAGCAGGTGGCTTTGAGGCCGTGCTGGCGGGTGCGCGCAAGCGCTGGCCCAACGACGACGCACTGTTGGCCGATGTGGGTGGCGTGTTGGACTCGCTTCATGCCCATTTCTCGGCCCACCGAAATCCATAGCAACTCACAACCTCAGGACCGAATATGACCGATCTCAACCCAGCGGTGGAGCCTGCTTCCGGCCCACTATCAGCTCCCGGCTACACCCTGTGGCAGCTCGTGCGCTACATGATGGCTCTGGGCACATGGGGCTTTGGTGGACCGGTCGCCCTGGCGGGCTACATGTACCGCGACCTGGTGGAGCAGCGTCGGTGGATCACTGACACGGACTACAAGGAAGGCTTGGCACTGGCACAGCTGATGCCCGGGCCACTGGCCGCTCAGTTGGCGATCTACCTGGGTTATGTCCACTATAGATTCATCGGAGCCTCCCTGGTCGGTGTGTCGTTCGTGTTGCCGTCCTTCCTGATGGTGGTTGGGCTGGGCGCCGCCTACAAGGCCTTCGGAGGCATCGGCTGGATGCAGTCCGTGTTCTATGGCGTGGGCGCAGCCGTGATCGGCATCATCGCCATGAGCGCGTACAAGTTGACCAGCAAAAGCATCGGCAAGGACAAGCTACTTTGGCCTATTTTTCTGGTGAGCGCGGCCGTCACCGTGATCACCCGCTCCGAAGAGGTCTGGCTTTTCCTCGGAGCAGGTGTGCTGGTGTGGTTCTGGCGCGCGCCGCCTGCATGGTTCAAACGCGGCGGCGGCCTCAACGAGGTGGCAACTCCGTTGCTTGGACTGCTGGCGTTGAACACCGTCGATTGGGCGAAGCTCAAGCATATCGGGCTCTATTTCGCGTACGCCGGCAGCTTCGTCTTCGGTAGCGGTTTGGCGATCGTGCCCTTCCTGTATGGCGGTGTTGTCAAGGAATACGGCTGGCTGACCGACCGTCAGTTCGTGGACGCTGTGGCCGTGGCCATGATCACACCGGGGCCGGTGGTCATCACGACGGGCTTCATCGGCTTTCTGGTGTCAGGCTTTTGGGGTGCTGTCACGGCTGCCCTGGCCACTTTTGTGCCTTGCTATCTGTTCACCGTGATCCCTGCCCCCTACTTCAAGAAGTACGGCAAGCGTCCAGATGTGGTCGCCTTTGTTGATGGCGTCACCGCTGCTGCCATTGGGTCCATTGCCGGTGCTGTGGTCGTGATCGGGGAGCGTTCGATCACGGATTGGATCACGGCAGCACTGGCCTTGGCGACCGCAGCAGTCCTGTGGCGCTTCAAAAAGATTCCAGAGCCGGCCGTTGTTGCGGTGGCAGCTGTGATCGGACTGATCGTGCACCCGCTGGTCACGTCCCTCTGACCTAAAGCATCACACCAAGGAGCGATCAAATGGAACTCCTACCCGAGACAGGCTTGAGCGCAGCCCTGACGCGCGACTTCGGGAGCACTGATCGCTGGCGAGCGGAATTCACTGCGCTGGCCAAGGCCATGGGGGGCGGTTCAGGCTGGGCACTGCTGTCTTGGTCAACCCGAGAGGCGCGTCTGATCACTCATTGGGCTGCTGATCACACGCACCTGCTGGCCGGAGCCACGCCGATTCTGGCTTTGGACATGTACGAGCATGCCTACCACATGGATTTCGGCGCCAAGGCGGCTGCGTATGTGGACGCCTTCATGCAAAACATCCGGTGGGAGTCCGTTGCGCGGCGTTATGCCTCTGCTGTCGAGGCGGACGCGCGGTCCTTTTCAACCACACCTCACGAGATCGACGGTGCGGTGCAGCTCATCGACGTGCGTCGTTCAGTTGCCTATGCGCAGGCACCTGACCGCTTGGCAGGAGCCACTTGGCGCGACCCTGCGTTGTTGGACGAATGGCCCCCGGAACTCGATGCCTTCAAACCCGTCCTCGTGTACTGCGTGCACGGCCATGAGGTCAGTCAGTCCGTGGCACTTGCACTTCAAGCACGTGGCCTGGACGCGCGTTTTGTGGCTGGTGGAATCGAAGCCTGTCGCGCCGCAGGTCTGAAGATGGAAACAAAGGAGTAGCACCATGAAATGGATTACCCGCGAACGTCCAAAGATTGATCGGATCGCCTGCCCCTGGCTGATTGCGCGATTCATCGACAAAGACCCCGCGTTTCTCTATGTACCGTCCGGTGAGGTGCTCAGCATCGCGCAGATCACAGGCGCCATTCCTTACGATATCCCAGACGTTGAACTGAGCCACGTTGGTGACTTGTGCAGCTTCGATGCGTTTCTTGCCAAGTATGGCTTGGACGACCCTTCGCTGGCTCAGCTGGCCGAAATCGTGCGCGGCGCTGATACATCAAGGCTTGACCTGACGCCGCAATCGGCGGGCCTTTATGCGCTCTCGCTTGGGCTATCGCGCAACTTCGGTGATGACCATGAAATGCTTCAGCAGGGAATGGTGATGTATGACGCCCTCTATGCCTGGTGCCGCTCGTGCCAGGCAGTGACGCACAACTGGCCCCCTGCCATGGCGGCCTGACTTACACGATGACAACTCCAGGCCGCTTTATTCTGGCTGCACTCCTGCTCCTCTCCGGCTGGACAGGTGCGTCAGGCACCCCCAGTCTCGCAGAACTCACCGGCCCGCAGATCAAAGCTGCCTTTGCGGGCAAGGTGATTTCTGAAGGGGCGCACTGGTCCGCCTATCTGCTTCCTGACGGGCGCACGAAGTCCATTGAACTCGGACACCCGCACCGCGGGCGTTGGAAGATTGTTGGCAACGAACTGTGCGTGAGGATCAACGAGAGCGCCGCCCCCGAATGCTGGACCGCGTTGCGCAAGGGCAAAACCTATTTGCTGCGCGCCCAAGGACAAGACCTCTACGAGGTCACCCCAGAACCGCTGTCATCCAAATTCCCATTCGATTGAGCACCTGAGCCAGAGCAACTGCACTCGTGCTTCCCCACGGTGGCCACCCAAACGACCACCGGTATCAGGGGCTCCCGCGATGCAGCCTCCTATTGTCATGAAACTGTTTAAAGTCCTGAATCAGGTCGGCAAGCCCCTTGCCCGAACCCTCCTGCACATGTCCATTGCTGGGACCCTGCTGCCAGCCATCTCAAAGGAGGTTGCGCTCACTGGCCCGCAGATCCGTGCGGCCATCAGCGACAGGTACGTGACCGATGAGCACCATTGGGGGCACAAATACTTCTCAGACGGACGTGTCGAACGGTCAGAGAACGGCCGACACAGGCCCGCGCGCTGGTCGATCAAGGGAGACCGACTCTGTTTGCTGCAGCCTGAGATCAGCAAGGACGAGCCTGTTTGTTATCGCGTCGTGCGTATCGGAGATGAACTTCAATATCGGGACGACCATTTCGTGGCGTATCGAGGTTCAGTACGGCCCATGCCAAAGAAAGATTGAAGCCCGAAAAACGACCTGTTTGCACTTGGCGCCTCTGTTCTGGGGTGCCTCTGCCCAACGGCAGATTTGGCCCATCCGCAGGGGTAGGATTAAGCGACGCAGGCTCCTCAGTGGGGATGTGCATGGTGTACGTCAGGCACATGAGCATGGCTGTGCCGCATCGGCGTGTGGATATGAAGATGGCTGTGCGCTCCCGTGGGCATTGGGTCGTGAGAATGCTCGTGATGACCGTCATCATGAGTGTGGGCATGTTCATGCACCAGGGCGACGTGATCGTGCGCGTGGTGATGTGACTCTATGAGGTGTACCAGGACGCCGCCCAACATCAGCGCCCCGCCCAACAACATCCCCCAACTACCTGAGCGATCTCCCAACAGGAAGGCAAGAGCAGCACCGATGAACGGTGCAAAGGCAAACACGGATCCCGTGCGAGCCGCCCCGAAAGCACGTTGCGCGCGCAGGTAGAAGCGCAGGCTCAAGCCATAGCCACTGGCCCCCACGGTCAACAAACCCAGGATCGAACCCGTTGAAGGAAGCAGCTCACCAGTCAACGCGGCCAATGCAAGCGTTGTGGCGATCCCAAGCCCTGATTTCGCCAGCACCACTTGCCCAGGGTCGCGCTCGGCAAGCGCTCTCGACAACGTGTTGTCCAGCCCCCAGGCCGCCGTAGCACCAATGACAGCCATCAGCCCCCAGAACTGGTTGTAGCCGCTCTGGCCCTGATCCAACACCAATGCGACACCACCAGTCAGCAGCAGGGCCATCGCTGTGGTGACGCGGCGATCCACGGTTTCTCCATACAGACACCAGGCCAGCAACGCCGTGAACAAGGCTTCCAGGGTCAGCATCAAAGACGCCCCGGTGCCACTCGTGTGCTGCAGCCCCCAGGCCAAGGCCACTGGCCCAATCGCAGCCCCCAAAAGCGCCATTGCCAGCAGGCGGGGCAGATCCGATGGCAACAGACGTGCCTCTTGTTCAGTCGGTTGACGCGAGAAAGCCCCCACCAGGGCGGCTCCTGCATAGAGCAGTGCAGCTGTTGTGAATGGGCCAACGCCCAGTCCCAGCCTCTGCACTAACGGGGTGCTGAAACCGAACAGCGTTGCAGCCAGCAGGGCCAGCATACCGCCTTGGAGCGCCGGAAAAGTTTTCGTCAAAGTGGTCATCGAGCATCATTTTGCGTCGTCACCCTGCTGAAGCAGCCTGTTGTGTGTCTGACCTTGGCATCCCGCAAGAAGGAGCGCGCTATTCGGAACGAGGAAAAGTCAATTTGAACCGCGTCCTTCCGTTCAAGGAACTGGCACTGGCTGTACCCCCGTGTGCTTCAGCAATTGCTTTGGTGATAGAAAGTCCCAAACCAGCACCGTCCGACGCGGATCGAGACCGCGCGGGGTCGGCGCGGAAGAACCTGTCGAACAAGCGCGGCAAGGCTTGAGGATCGATGTCTTGGCCTGTGTTCTCCACTGTGACTTCTGTCGATTGCCCCGAATTTGCGATGATGACGTGAACCTCGCCACCTTCAGGAGCATGGCGCAGCGCATTGGAGAGCAGATTGCTGATGGCGCGACGAAACATGAGCTGATCACCCAAGATTTCTCCGTCTCCCTCCGCACTTAGCCGAATGTTCTTTTCCTCGGCAACGGCTTCGTAAAACTCCAGCAGCGCCTGCACCTCGTGACGGGCAAAGAAGCTTTCCCTGTGCGGTAAGTTGACGCCACGCTCAGTCTTGGCAAGAAACAACATGTCGGACACCATCCTGGCGAGCCGCTGCAACTCCTCTGCATTCGAGGCCAGGATGTCACGGTAGACGACTGCATCCCGGGCATTCGACAGCGTGACCTGCGTCTGAGTCAGCAAATTGCTGATCGGGGTGCGCAACTCGTGCGCCAGATCCGACGAAAAGTCCTGCAGGCGCATGAAATCGCTTTGCAACCTGTCAAGCATCCGATTTAACTCCCTGGCCAGTTCCGCCATTTCGACAGGGACAGCATCCACCGGCATGCGTTCGCTCAATTGCTGTCCGCTGACCCCTGCGGCCCGCGCTCTCATGGAGTGCAGTGGGGAGAGCCCATGGTGCGCTGCCAGCCAACCCAAGAATCCGCTGATCAAGGTGGCGGCAATGGCGTAGAGCATCAGTCGCATGCGCAGTTCAGCAAGAAACTGGGCATGGTGAGCAGTGTCCATCGCAATCGTCACGTCAAGGATCGTGGTCGATTCGTATTTTGGATTCACCGAGAACCGGAGCGCTCGCAATTCTCTGCCGTCGGGTGCCCACATTTGCAGCATTGCATCGTTGTCTGAACCGGTTGAGGACGGCTGGATCTGGGGAGATGCAGCAAAGCCCTGCGATCGGAACAGGGTTTCCCCGCTCGCGGAAGCGACGGAGGCAAAAAGTCCGTGATGGTGGTCCAACGACTCATTCAAGCGCCATTTGGCATCTTCGGCAGAGTTGGCATTGGCGAGGACCTCTTCAATCAATTGCCTCTTGTCTTGCAAGGTGACCCGATCCAACTCAGCGAAATGTTGATCAGCCAAGGCCAGAAAAAGCCAACCGAGCCCCAGTACGACCACGGCAGCCACAACAGTGAAAAAGGCGGTCAGGCGACTGGTCAGCGAAAAGCGACGCAACATCTCACCTGTCCTCCGGGACTTCAAGCACGTAGCCCATGCCTCGCACCGTCTGTATGAGCTTGACGGCCTGGCCGTCATCGACCTTGCTGCGCAGGCGGCGCACTGCAACTTCGATCACATTGGTGTCGCTGTCGAAATTCATGTCCCACACTTGAGAGGCAATCAAAGAGCGGGGAAGGACTTCGCCCTGGCGTCTCATGAGCAATTCGAGCAAGCCAAACTCTTTGGCTGTCAGATCGATGCGGCGGCCTGCTCGCGCGACACGGCGACGCAACAAGTCCAACTCCAGGTCAGCCACCCTCAGCGTGGTGGTCTCGGTCCCGCTGCGACCTCGACGAAGAATGGTCCGCACTCTGGCCAACAGTTCTGCAAATGAAAAGGGTTTCACCAGGTAGTCGTCGGCGCCCAGTTCCAGGCCTTTCACCCGATCTTCAACTTGATCTCTCGCGGTCAGGAACATGGCCGGCATTTGCTGGCCGCGCTCGCGCAGCCGTTGAAGAACCTGCCATCCATTGAGTCCGGGCAACATGACATCGAGGATCACAAGGTCATAGTCCTGGTCACCAGCCATGTGCAAACCATCGACACCGTCCTTGGCCAGGTCAACGACGAAGCCGGCTTCAGTCAAGCCCTGGTGCAGGTATTCGCCTGTCTTGGCCTCATCTTCAACGATCAAGATCTTCACAACCCTCGCTCCAGTTTCTGCGTTGCTCGTAGTGTGCAACCTATGGGCAGGCCTGTTCCGAAGATAACAAACATGTAATCTTTCAGGTGGGTTCCTGACAGGTTCATCTCTCCAAAATCGCCGGGTGCTTTGAGAGAAAACCTAGAGGACCCCCACCCATGCCTTTTCATTTCGTCAGGCTCCAATTGCCCCTGGCGTTGGCCATTTTTGCAAGCGCAGTGGCCGCTCAGACTCCAACCGCAAGCCAGACCACCGAAGCCAATTCCATTTTGGCTCGGCCCCTACAGTACCGGTCGTTGATCAGTACCTATGAGCCCTATAACGACCAGGCTGTTCGGCCGTGGCGTGAGGCCAATGATCGTGTTCAACGCATCGGGGGCTGGCGGAGCTATGCCAAGGATGTATCGGACAAGACGCCGGCTTCAGGGGATTCAGGGACGGACGGGCACAACGCCACGCATGGAGGTGTGAAGCCATGAGTCGAGCACCAGCCATTTCTCGCACTCGTTTGTTCACCGCTGTCGCCCTGGCAGTGGCTTTGTCGGGATGCGCCAGTGTGTCCTTGGAGCAAAACCTGGACCGGGTCAACGCCGAAGCCGTGGACTTCACTGGTGGTCAATTGTCCTTGGCCCAAACGACAGAAGAGCGAGACCAGCGCGCAAGCGCCTCAGCCAAACTGTTGGCCGGCCCATTGGGCCCCACAGAGGCCGTGCAGTTGGCCTTGATCAACAGCCCTGCTTTGCAAGCCCTCGTGGCTCAAGGGTGGGCGGATTCCGCATCTGCGGCGCAAAGCGGTCGCATTGCCAACCCTGTTTTCGGGTTGGAGCGCCTGACGGCGGGCAGCGATCTTGAATTGAACCGGGCCTTGTCTTTCGGGTTGCTCGATGTCCTGACACTGCCAGCTCGGCAGGGTATTGCACAGCGTCGCATTGAACAGGCGCAACTACGCCTGACAGGTGAGGTTGTCGATCACGTCACCAGAGTCCGCCAGGCCTGGGTTCGTGCCGTGGCCAGCCAGCAGACCTTGGCGTACGCACAGCAGGTGTTTGAAAGCGCCGAAGCCAGTGCCGAGCTGGCTCGCAGAATGCAGTCTGTCGGAAATTACAACCGACTCACCCGGGCCCGAGAACAGGCTTTCTATGCCGATGCGGCATCGCGCCTGGCAGCGGCAGGCCATGACGTGACGTCGAACCGCGAAGAGCTCATCCGGCTGCTAGGCTTGGATGAAAGCCAGGCCCAGCAATTGCAACTGCCCGAGCGCTTGCCTGACCTGCCGAAGGAGGCACTTGCCTCCAGCGTCGTGGGACAACTTGCCAGTCGAGGTCGCCTGGATGTGAGGTTGGCGCAAAGCGCCTTGACGTCCGCAGGAAAGTCCCAGGGCTTGAACACCGTGACCAGCTTCACTGACATTGAGCTAACGGCACGCCGCAACACCAAATGGGACAGTGCCGCAGGCACGCGGACCGATCAACGGGGATATGAAATCGGTGTGCGGCTTCCCATCTTCGACTGGGGCGGCATGCAGCGGCAGGCATGGAACGCGCGCACGCTCGCAGCAGCCAACCAACTGGAATCGACGATCAGGTCGGCAGGCTCCAATTTGCGTGAGAGTTACTCTGCCTATCGGACAGCCTATGACATCGCGCGTCACTTCCGAGATGAGGTCGTTCCGGTTCGCAAAGTGATCTCTGAGGAAAACCAGCTGCGCTACAACGGAATGATCATCGGCGTTTTCGAGCTTTTGGCTGACGCCCGAGATCAGGTCAGCACCGTGATCGGCGCGATCAATGCCGAACAGCAGTTCTGGCTGGCCGACGCCGCACTTCAGGCCTCCTTGATTGGCCGTCCCACCAAAACCTCCCTGTCTGTATCGAGCGGGCCCACCGGCAGTGGCGACTCGGGGCACTGATCACCAAGGCAAATTCAATGACATCCAGACGAGAATTTTTCAAGTACGCGGGTCTGACCGGTGGGGCCGTTGCGGCGGCTGCCGTCAACCGTGTGGCCATGGCCGCTTTGCCCGAACCAATTCTTCAAAGCTCCGCTGAAACCATGGCGCCATTGGTGCCCAACAGCGGCCGGCCCTACAACCCGGTGGTGACCTTGAACGGATGGACCTTGCCTTGGCGCATGAACCAGGGTGTCAAGGAGTTCCATCTGGTCGCTGAACCCGTGGTGCGTGAGATGGCACCGGGCTTCAAGGCGCATCTGTGGGGCTACAACGGCCAAAGCCCAGGCCCCACGATCGAGGTGGTCGAGGGCGATCGGGTGCGGATCTATGTCACCAACAAACTACCTGAGCACCACGCTGTCCATTGGCATGGGCAGCGCCTTCCAAACGGCATGGATGGTGTTTCTGGGCTGACGCAACCTTCCATTCCACCTGGCAAGACCTTCGTCTATGAATTCGTCGCTCGTCGGCCGGGGACCTTCATGTACCACCCGCATGCTGACGAGATGGTCCAGATGGCCATGGGCATGTATGGCTTCTGGGTGACCCATCCTAAGGCCAAGAATCCGCTGATTGATGAAGTGCAGCGCGACTTCTGTTTTTTGCTCAACGCCTTCGACATCGACCCAGGCAGCTACACACCCAAGACGATGACGATGTTGGACTTCAATCTGTGGGCCTGGAATAGCCGGGTCTTTCCGGGCATCGATTCCCTCAATGTGCGACTAGGCGACAAGGTGCGCATCCGGGTCGGCAACCTCACGATGACGAACCACCCCATGCATTTGCATGGTCATGAATTCCTTGTCACGGGCACAGATGGTGGCCCAACACCTCCTCACACGCGCTGGTACGAAGTCACCACCGATGTTGCCGTTGGTCAGATGCGGCAGATCGAATTCGTGGCGGACGAGGAAGGCGACTGGTCGTTCCATTGCCACAAGAGCCATCACACGATGAATGCCATGGGGCACAACGTCCCCAACCTGATCGGTGTTGACCACAGTGGCCTGGCCAAGAAGATCAACAAGCTCATCCCCGACTACATGGTCATGGGCGAACGGGGGATGTCGGACATGTCCGAAATGGAGATGCCCATCCCGGACAACACCGCTCCCATGATGACTGGAGAAGGTCCCTTCGGCCCCGTGGAAATGGGGGGAATGTTCAGCGTCTTGAAAGTCCGCAAGGATCAAAAGCGGGGAGACTACAAGGACCCGGGTTGGTACAAGCACCCGCCTGGCACGGTGGCCCACGAATACACAGGGCCCTTGGCACAGCCCGCCCGCTTTAGCGCCGAGGGCGGCCAATCGATGCCCCTTGCACAGAAGCCCAATGCACCCACAGAAGTGCAGGTGCGCAAACCCACATCCCACAACGGCCACTGAGCTGACCCACACCTACTCAGGAAAAGAAAATGAAAACAACCCGCAGCACTCGCAGTCTCGCATTGATGGCCTTGCTCGCCATGTCCGGTGCCTCCTTTGCCAATGGAAACCACTCCGGTGGTCATGCACACTCAGACGAAGAGTCGGCCATTGGAAAGCCTGGCTTGGCCACCAAGGCCGGCCGCACCATCACGGTTGAGATGGGGGACAACATGCGTTTCACGCCCTCAGACATCCAGGTCAAGAAGGGAGAGACCGTTCGCATCGTTGTCAAGAACACCGGCCAGGTCAAACACGAATTGAGCCTGGGTACTCAGCAGGAATTGTTGGAGCACCTGGAGCTGATGAAGAAGTTCCCCGACATGGAGCACGATGAACCGAACAAGGTCACGGTCGCCCCGGGCAAGCAGGGGGAAATCCTCTGGCAATTCACCAAGTCCGGAACAGTGAACTTCGCCTGCCTGATGCCGGGTCATTACGAGGCCGGCATGAAGGGCACGGTCCAGGTTGGCAAGAAGTGAGTTTTGGCGCACGAAGGAGTGAATCCAGCATGACAGATCTGTACATCCCGAATTTGCCGACAAGACGCTCTCTGCTGTTGGGCCTTGCTGCCATGGGCGCGATGTCTGTAGCGGGCGCCGCGACATCGGCGCCTGTGGCGATACAGGTCTGGAAGGACCCCAGCTGCGGTTGCTGCAAAGACTGGGTTGCCACCCTGGAAATGAGTGGCTTCCGGGTCGCGGTCATTGAGCAGGGCAACACCACTGCCAGGTCCCGCCTGGGCATGCCTGCGCAATTTGGCTCCTGTCACACCGCAGTCGTTCAAGGGTACGTGATCGAGGGTCACGTACCGGTCGCCGACATCCTGCGACTCCTCAAGGAGCGCCCTGGCGCTTTGGGGCTGGCCGTACCGGGCATGCCGATCGGGTCACCTGGAATGGATGGCCCCGGGTACGGGGGACGCCGCGATCCCTTCCGAGTTCTGCTGATCCAAAAGGACGGATCCGCTCAAACCTTCAGTTCTTACTCATGAGGAAACCATGATCGCTATCACTCGATTTTTGGCGATTTCTGCAATGGTGCTGGGCACAGCCTTGCCTGTGGGCGCCTTTGCACAGGCCGCGACGGATACCAGCAAGGTCCCGACGACACAGATGTCTGCATCCATGACCGACGGTGAAGTCAAGAAGGTCGACCAAGACACTGGCAAGGTCACGATCAAACATGGCGAGATCAAGCACCTGGACATGCCCGGTATGACCATGGTGTTCACCGCCAAAGACAAGAGTCTTTTGACCAATATCAAGGCCGGCGACAAGGTCCGATTTATGGTGGTGAACGAGAGCGGGAAGCTCATCGTCACTGACATTCAGCCCGCGCAGAAATAAGGGACTGGCAGGCACGATCTGCGCCTCCAGCCCATTGGTTCCCATGTGAATTTCATCGTCATCAACTCGTGAATGGAGAAAGCCATGACCAACACTCGTCAAACATTGATCGGACTCTGCATCGCTGCAGCCGCACTGGCGGCATCGGCACAAACTGCTGACGAACACAAGGGCCACCATCCGGAGGCAGCGACACCCGCTGCAGCACCGGTTCAAAAGCCAGCCCCCGAAGCCATGGGCGGCGGCAAGATGGGGGCGATGGACCAGCACATGAAAGAGATGCAAGCCATGCACGACAAGATGGCTGCAGCGAAGACGCCTGAGGAGCGGCAGGCACTGATGGCCGAACACATGAAGCTCATGAAAGACGGCATGAGCATGATGAAGCAAATGGGGGGATGTCTTCCATGACGGGCATGTCTCCCGACAAGACAAAGAAAGCCGGCATGCCGGGCCGTCAGCAAATGATGGAAAAGCGAATGGACATGATGGAGTCCATGATGCAGATGATGATGGACCGCATGCCGCCCTCCGGCCCCACCAACTGATCGAATCACAAGCATCTTGGAGAACCGCCATGAACGATCATCACGAGGGGCGCGACACCCCCCCTAGCTTCTGGTCTTCACGCTATGCCATCGGGTTGGTTGTGATTGGTGGTGTGGCCGCATACTTTCTGTTGACAGAGCACTTGGCGCACGTCGTCGGGGCGCTGCCATTTTTGCTTTTGCTGGCATGCCCTCTCATGCACGTCTTCATGCATCACGGCCATGGGGGCCACGGACATCATCGGCATCACAAACCGGATGACGCCAACAGCTCAGAATCTCAACGCCCAGGAGATCCATCATGAATCACACTGAGTCGGCTTACGGTTTGTGGTCGTTGGTGGTCATCAACTCGGCGATCTTCATCATGTTCGCCTTCAGTTTCTTCAAGCCTGCGACCGCACGCGACTGGCGAACCTTTGGTGCCTTTTCCGCATTTGTGGTGGCGCTCTTTGTCGAGATGTATGGCTTCCCATTGACGATCTATCTGTTGTCTGGTTGGCTGCAAACGCGTTACCCCAACCTCGACGTCTTGTCTCACAACGCAGGCCATCTGTGGTCCACCTTGCTTGGTGAGAAAGGCGATCCTCATTTCGGTGTGATGCATATTGCCAGCTATGTCTTTCTGGGCTATGGGTTTTATCTTCTTTCCACAGCCTGGCATGTTCTGTACCACGCCCAACGCCGCCACGAATTGGCGACTGCAGGGCCCTATGCACGAGTGCGCCACCCTCAGTACGTTGCCTTCGTGATGATCTTGCTGGGTTTCTTGCTGCAATGGCCCACGCTGTTGACGCTGCTGATGTTTCCCGTGTTGCTCCTGATGTATGGGCGACTGGCGGTGACGGAGGAGGCTGAAATGCGCAAAGAGTTCGGCGCTGCTTTCGACGCTTATGCACAGAAAACGCCCCGGTTCATTCCAAGTTTCCGGGCTGCCGGCTCCGGTGCGCAGGGGTAGGACGGATGACACACCAACACCACGCCGAACAAGGCGAACGTAGCGACGATGCACTTCATGATCCCGTTTGCGGGATGCCAGTGACGGCAACTTCAAGCCATCTCCAGAGCTATGAGGGGCGGACCTACTACTTCTGTAGCGCCCATTGCCACTCCAAATTCACTGAGGATCCGGCTCGCTATGTCCATCCGGGGCATTTGGAAGCGGTTCACACCCATGAACATGCACACCACCATCATGAGAATGGTGACGCAGCACGCCTAGATCACGCCCGTTCCGTGGCTGCCACCGAAGTTGACGTGGCCCTCGTCAAAGGAGCCCTCTACACCTGCCCCATGCACCCTGAAATCCGGCAGGATCATCCCGGGAACTGTCCCAAATGCGGGATGACGTTGGAGCCCTTGTTGCCCGAATTGGAAGAGGACGACAACCCAGAGCTTCGGGATTTTCGCCATCGCTTTTGGTGGACGCTTCCACTGACATCAGCTGTGTTTGTTCTGGCCATGTTCGGTCACCAGCTCAACTGGTTCGACATGTCGGTTCAGAGCTGGATCGAGCTCGGTCTTTCCCTGCCCATCGTGTTGTGGGGGGCAAGCCCCTTTTTCGTGCGCGCCTGGCAGTCCCTGCTCAACCGCAGCCCTAATATGTGGACTTTGATCGGGCTGGGAACCGGTGCGGCCTTTGTCTACAGTGTCGTCGCCACGATAGCACCGCAGGTGTTTCCAGCCTCCTTCATCTCAATGGGGCGTGTGGCCGTCTATTTCGAGGCTGCGGCAGTCATCATCTCGCTGACTTTGCTGGGGCAGATGTTGGAGCTGAAGGCGCGCTCGCAGACCTCGGCGGCCATCAAATCCTTGTTGGGCCTGGCCCCCAAGACCGCACGCCGCATCAGAGAGGACGGCACCGAAGAAGACGTGCCGCTGACACATGTGCACGTGGGCGACCGCCTGCGGATTCGGCCAGGCGAGAAGGTGCCTGTGGACGGTGTGGTCATCGAAGGCAGCAGCTCTATCGATGAGTCCATGCTGACCGGGGAACCAGTACCAGTGACCAAGAGGGTGGGTGACAAGGTCATCGGCGCGACGCTGAACACCAGCGGCGCACTGGTGATGCGCTCTGAGCGCATCGGCTCGGCCACGATGCTGGCCCAGATTGTCCAAATGGTGGCACAAGCGCAGCGCTCCCGGGCGCCGATGCAACGCATGGCTGATATGGTTGCGGGCTACTTTGTGACGGCCGTGATCGCCGTTGCCGTGCTCACTTTCTTTGCCTGGGGATTGTTTGGCCCAGAACCTCGATGGGTCTACGGCCTCATCAATGCGGTCGCGGTCCTGATCATCGCCTGTCCTTGCGCGCTGGGCCTGGCGACTCCCATGTCCATCATGGTTGCCACCGGGCGTGGAGCAACACACGGAGTGCTGTTCCGCGACGCAGCTGCCATCGAAAATCTGCGCAAGATCGACACCCTGATCATCGACAAGACCGGAACGTTGACCGAAGGTCGTCCGGCCTTTGATCGCGCCATTCCAGTGCCGGGACACGAGATCAATGAGGTATTGCTCTTGGCCGCGAGCCTGGATCAGGGCAGTGAACATCCCCTGGCCGACGCAATTGTGCGAGCAGCCCGCGAGCGTGGTCTGCCATTGCAAAAGCCTGAGCAGTTTGAATCGGCTACCGGCATTGGCGTTCAAGGCAAGGTCGGTGATCGGCGACTGGCGTTGGGAAACACGGCGCTGATGGAGCAACTTGGCATCTCGGTCGAAACCTTGGTCGAACAGGCCGAGGCCTTGCGTTCTGAG
>RXJO01000438.1 GCA_003987795.1 Curvibacter sp. | reverse complement strand
GCCCTGATCGGCCAGGCGCCGCAGCAGCTTGAACACGTCCAGCACCACCATCGGTGACAGGCCGATCGAGGGTTCGTCAATCAGGATCACCTTGGGCCGAAGCAGCAGGGCGCGGCCGATCTCCAGCTGCTTCTGCTCGCCACCGGACAGCGAGGCGGCCCTCGAATGCAGGCGCTCTTTGACGCGCGGGAAGAACTCCAGCACCTCAGGAATGCGTTCGTGTGTGGTCTTCATGCCCAGGGTGATGCCGCCGAGCTCCAGGTTCTCGTACACGCTGAGCTGGCCGAACAGGTTGCGCCCTTGGGGCACAAAGGCGATGCCGCGCGCGAGCAGCTCCTTCTGGGTGCTGCCGCCGATGCTTTCGCCGTTCAACAGGATCCGGCCCTGGCGCGGCTTGAGCAGACCGAACAGGGTCTTCAGCACGGTGGATTTGCCCGCTCCGTTGGGCCCGATCAGCAGCGTGATCGCGCCGCGCCGGGCCTGGAAGGACAGCTGGTTGAGGATCATGAAATCCTTGTAGCCGGCGTTCACGTTGTCGAAGGTGATGCAGGCGTCTGCGTCGTCCATGAGGCTCATCTCAACTCCCGAGGTAGGCGTCCAGCACCTGCTTGTTGGCCCGGATCTCGGCCGGCGTCCCGATGGCCATCACCTGGCCCTCCACCATCACCATGATCCGGTGGCACAGGTCCATCACGAAATCCATGTTGTGTTCGATCACCACGAAACTGCCCTTGCGGCTGCGGTTGAGCTCCTTGAGCAGGCTGCTGATGCCCCCCACCAGCGAGGGGTTGACCCCGGCGCAAGGCTCGTCGAGCAGCACCAGATCGGGCTCGCTCATGAAGGCCATGGCGATGTCCACCAGCTTCTGCTGGCCGTAGCTCAGTTCACCCGCCTTTTTGTCCGCCACGTGGCGGATGTGGAACTGGTCGATCAGCGCGTCAGCCCGGGCCCCTAAGCCCGAATCACCGGGGGCGAACATGCGGCTCAGCAGGCTGCCCTGGTGTTCCTGGGCGGCCACGATCAGGTTGTCGCGCACGCTCATCTTGCCGAACACCTGCAGGGTCTGGAAGGTGCGGCCCACGCCGCGTCGGCTCAGGGCCAGCGGCCCCAGCCTCGACACATCCTGGCCGTGCAGCAGGATCTGGCCCTCGTCAGGTGCGATCTGCCCCAGCATGCTGTTGAACAGCGTGGTCTTGCCCGAGCCGTTGGGCCCGATGACACCGAAGATCTCACCGGCTTGCACCTCGAAGGACACGCCACCGACGGCCTGGATGGCACCGTAGGCTTTTTTCAGGCCTCGCACCTGCAGCAGGGGTTGTTTCATGGGGTTCATGCCTGGCCTCCGTTGGCTTGGGGCGGGTTGGAGCGCGCTGCACGGGCAGCCGATTCTTCGCGTGACTGCCGGCGCGCACGCAGTCGCTCGGGCACGCTCAGCAGCCCATCAGGCAGCCAGATCATCAGCAGCACGACCGCTGCACCGAACACGAACAGGTACCAGGCCTGGGCAAAACGCAGCCATTCGGGCAGGATCACGCCCACGGCCGAGCCCAGCACCGGGCCGAAGAAATAGCCCGGCCCGCCGACCACCACCATCAGGTACATCATGATGGACGAGCCCACGGTGAAGGTGGCCGGATCGATGAATTGCACCTGCGAGGCATACAGCCCGCCGGCGATGCCGGCGTACACCGCACCGATGGCAAAGCTCATCAGCGTGTAGCTGCGTGTGTCCACCCCCAGGCTCTCGGCCCGGATCGGGTTGTCGCGCAGGGCGGTGAAGGCCTTGCCCCAGGGCGAGCGAAGCAGGCCCCACAGCAGCGCGCCCAGCACCACGGCAAAGGCCAGCACCAGGTAGTAGTACGCCAGATTGCCGTCCAGGCTGAAGCCGAGCAGGCCAGGGCGCGCGATGTTGTTGATCCCGAACGTGCCGCCCGTCAGCCACTCCTCGTTGCGCATCACCAGCCACAGGGCGGTGTTGAAACCCAGGGTGGCAAAAGCCAGGTAGATCGTCTGCACCCGCAGGGCCGGAAAGCCCAGCAGCAGACCGACCACAAAACACAGCAGGACGGCGGCAGGCAGGCCGATCCAGAAGCTGATGCCGGCCTTCAGCAGGATCGCCACCGTGTAGGCCCCGATGCCGAAGAAGGCGGCGTGGCCGAGCGATTTCTGTCCGGCGTAGCCGACCGTGAGGTTCAGCCCCATGGTGGCGATGATGAAGACCAGCCAGGTGGTGAACAGGTGGATGCCGTAGTTCTTGAGGAAGCCGGGTACCACGAGCAGGGCTGCGAGGAGCGCGATGCCCCAGGCCAGATGCGATTTCTTCATACCTTGCGCTCCTCTTTGCGGCCCAGCAGGCCCTGGGGCTTGAACAGGATCACCACCATGAAGATCACCAGGGCCACGGCGTCCTTGTAGGCTGGCGAGATGTAGGCGGCGGCGAGGTTTTCGCACACGCCCACGATCAGCCCGCCCAGCAGGGCTCCCCGGCTGTTGTTGAAGCCGCCGATGATGGCGGCGAAGAAGGCCTTGTTGCCCAGGCCCTCGCCCATGTCGAACTTGGCCAGGTAGGTGGGCGTGACCAGCAGGGCCGCGGCGGCGGCCAGCACCGCGTTGATGGCAAAGGTGTAGAAGATCATGCGCGGCACGTTGATGCCCAGCACCGCAGCGCTTTCCGTGTTCTGGGCCACCGCCTGCATGGCCCGGCCCGTCACGGTCTTGGCCAGAAAGGCCTGCGTCACCAGCACCAGCGCCATGGCCAGCACAAAAGTGCCGATGTCGCTGCCCGACAGGGTGACGCCCATCACGTCGAACACCACATCTGGAAACACCTGCGGAAAGGGCTGGGGTTCGGCCGAGTAGCCGGCTCTCACCCCATTGCGCAGCGCAATCGAGAGCCCGATCGTGGCCACCACGATGGGCATCATCCCGTACTTGAACAGCGGGTCGACGAGGCCGCGCTTGAACAGCCAGCCGAGCACCAGGCACGACAGCACGACCGCGATCGCGAAGGCCAGGTACAGCGACAGGCCCGCGTGCAGCATGGCCACCATCATGAAGGCCGGCAGCATCACAAACTCACCCTGGGCGAAGTTGATCGTGCCAGAGGCCTGCCACAGCAGGGTGAAGCCCAGGGCCACCAAGGCATAGATGGCACCGGTGGACAGGCCACTGAAAAACAGTTGGAGAAAGTCGGTCATCGCAGATCCCGCAAACAGAGGAGCAGCCGGACGAGAGCAACCCGTCCGGCCAGCGGCTTACTTCTGGCGCAGCGGCGGCAGGGTCTGCACCACTTCGGCCTTGCCGTTCTTGACCTCGACCAGGAAGCTTTCGCGGTCGAGCTCGCCCTTGTCGTCAAAGCACACGTCCATGAGGATGTTGGGCTGCTGCTTGGTGGTGAAGCAGCCCCCGCGCAGGGCGGCTGCGACGGCCTTGCGGTCGAGCTTGCCCACTTTCTCGATGGCGGCCTTCAGGATGTAGACGCCGGTGTAGCCCTTGATGCCGTTGTGATCGGATTCCGATTTGTACTCAGCCTTGTACTTGGCGCCGAAGGCCTTCAGTTGGGGGGCATCGATGGTCAGTCCGACGTGGGCCACGGCGCCGTTGGCGGCATCGCCTGCGAGCTCGATGACTTTCTGGCCTGTGAGGGTGGTTTCGCCGATCATGGGCTTCTTCCAGCCTTGCTTGCGCAGCTCGCGCAAGGCTCGCGCCGATTCCTCTTCGTTGGTGTAGATCAGCACCGCATCGGCATCGCTTTGCTTGGCCTTGAGCACGGCCGCAGAGAAGTCGACCTGGCCGGCGTCGGTCGAGATGTCGGCCACCAGCTTGGTCGGGGTGCCCTCCAGCAGCTTGATCAGGCTGTCACGCCCGCCCTTGCCGAAGTCGTTGTTCACATAGATCAGGGCCAGCTTCTGGGACTTGCTGTTCAGGTAGCGCACCAGCTTCGGGAACGACACGCTCTGGCCGAAAGAGGTGCGGAACACATAAGGGTTGCCCTGGGCGGTGATGGCGGCCGCCTCGCCTCCGGTGAAGTTGGGCACTTCGCCGCGTTTGCTCTCGGCCATCGACACCATGATCGAGCCCGAATACACCGGGCCGAAGATGGCGAACACTTCGTTGTCCACCGCCTTCTGGGTCAGGCCTTTGGCCACCCCCGGGTTGCTCTGGGTGTCTTCGGTGGTGTAGCTGATCTTCTTGCCCAGGATGCCGCCGCCGGCATTGATCTCCTTGATGGCCAGCTCCACCCCGTTCTTGAACAGGGTGCCGGCCGTGGTGCCCGGGCCGGACAGTTCGACCAGGTTGGCGATCTTGATGCTGTCCTGGGCCTGGGCCAGCGCCCCGACGGTCAGGCATGCGCCCAGCAGGGCGGTTTTCAGAAAGATGCGGTGCAGTGGCTTGTTGGCGCTCATGTCGGTCTCCGATGGTGTTGATCTGTCGGCCTGCGCAGGCGGGATTTCGTCAGTGCGTGCCCGCAGGCCGAGGGCGTGGACGCAAGCCTAGAAGGGCAGCTCAGGCGGCGGAAGCAGGGGATTCCTTGAGTTGCGCGATAAACGCGCGATTTGGGCGCATCGGGGTCGTTTCACGGGTATCTACGGGCCGCCCGATTCCGCTCGGTCATCGCGCTCGGCCGAGCTGGCTGGGCCTGGGGCGTCAGGGGGCGCCTCAGCCCAGCGGCTTGTGCCCGGTGGACACTGTCATCACCCAGGGCATGGATTGGGGGCCGGATGGGCGGCTTTGTTGCACTGCACAAGCAAAAAATCGGTTCTTTTTGAACTTAATTTTTGCATTGTGAGATGTCGTTGCAAAAAATTGCCCAGAGGTCAGACCCCAGCAAGCAAAATCGGGGAGCATTCTTCAGTGACTGCCGGCTTGGCCTTGCCCAGGCCGGTGGCGTTTGTCCTGCTCCACTTCTTGAGATCTGCAATGAGTACCCAGCAACCTACCATCATCTACACCCTGACCGACGAAGCCCCGCTGCTGGCGACCAGTGCCTTCC
Source organism: Curvibacter sp. (assembly GCA_003987795.1). Classification (GTDB taxonomy): domain Bacteria; phylum Pseudomonadota; class Gammaproteobacteria; order Burkholderiales; family Burkholderiaceae_C; genus Curvibacter. Next base: position 10,814 of record RXJO01000438.1, on the reverse strand, counting down.
TGCCGATCATCCGCACCTTCACGGCTCCGGCGGGTGTCGATGTCGTGACCAGCGACATCTCGGTGGCCAACCGCATCCTGGGTGAGTTCCCGGAATTCCTGTCGGAAGAGCAGCGCGTGCCCAACACGCTGGCCGAGCTGGGCAAGAAGACGTTGCAGGCAGACGCCAACATCATCAAGCTGCCCAACATCAGCGCCTCGCAGAACCAGCTGGTGACCGCCATCCGTGAACTGCAGTCCAAGGGTTACAAGCTGCCCGATTTCCCGGAAAACCCCCAGACTGAAGAAGAGAAGGCCATCCGCCTGCGCTACAACAAGTGCCTGGGCTCGGCCGTGAACCCGGTGCTGCGCGAAGGCAACTCGGACCGCCGCGCTCCCAAGGCCGTCAAGGAATACGCCCGCAAGAACCCGCACAGCATGGCCGAATGGAGCCAGGCTTCGCGCAGCCACGTGTCGCACATGCACCATGGCGACTTCTACCACGGCGAAAAGTCCATCACCCTGGACCGCGCCCGTGACGTGAAGATGGAACTGCTGACCAAGAGCGGCAAGACCATCATCCTCAAGCCCAAGGTCTCGCTGCTCGATCGCGAAGTGATCGACAGCATGTTCATGAGCAAGAAGGCCCTGCTCGAGTTCTACGAGAAGGAAATCGAAGACGCGCACAAGACCGGCGTGATGTTCTCGCTGCACGTGAAGGCCACCATGATGAAGGTCTCGCACCCCATCGTGTTCGGTCACTGCGTGAAGATCTTCTACAAAGATGCCTTCGAGAAGCACGCCAAGCTGTTCGAGGAACTGGGCGTGAACGTGAACAACGGCATGGCCAACCTGTACGACAAGATTGCCACCCTGCCGCAATCCAAGCAGGACGAGATCAAGCGCGACCTGCACGCCTGCCACGAGCACCGCCCCGAGCTGGCCATGGTCGATTCGGCCAAGGGCATCACCAACTTCCACTCGCCCAACGATGTGATCGTCGATGCTTCCATGCCTGCGATGATCCGCAATGGCGGCAAGATGTGGGGCGCCGATGGCCGCCTGAAGGACGTCAAGGCTGTGATGCCCGAATCGACCTTCGCCCGTATCTACCAGGAGATGATCAACTTCTGCAAGTGGCACGGCGCTTTCGATCCCAAGACCATGGGCACGGTGCCCAACGTCGGTCTGATGGCCCAGCAGGCTGAAGAGTACGGCTCGCACGACAAGACCTTCGAGATCCCTGAAGACGGCGTGGCCAACATCACCGATCTGGCCACCGGCGAAGTGCTGCTGAGCCAGAACGTTGAACAAGGCGACATCTGGCGCATGTGCCAGGTCAAGGACGCTGCCATCCGCGACTGGGTCAAGCTGGCTGTCACCCGTGCCCGCAACTCGGGCATGCCGGTGGTGTTCTGGCTCGACCAGTACCGTCCGCACGAAGCCCAGCTGATCACCAAGGTCAAGATGTACCTGCACGAGCACGACACCACGGGTCTGGACATCCAGATCATGAGCCAGGTGCGTGCAATGCGTTACACCCTGGAGCGCGTGATCCGCGGCCTGGACACCATCAGCGCCACCGGCAACATCCTGCGTGACTACCTGACCGACCTGTTCCCCATCATGGAGCTGGGGACCTCGGCCAAGATGCTGTCGGTCGTGCCCCTGATGGCCGGTGGCGGCATGTATGAAACCGGTGCGGGCGGCTCGGCTCCGAAGCACGTGCAGCAGCTGGTGGAAGAAAACCACCTGCGCTGGGATTCGCTGGGCGAGTTCCTGGCCCTGGCCGTGAGCCTGGAAGACCTGGGCATCAAGACCGGGAACAACCAGGCCAAGATCCTGGCCAAGACCCTGGACGCTGCCACTGGCAAGCTGCTGGACAACAACAAGAACCCGTCGCCCAAGACCGGTCAGTTGGACAACCGCGGCAGCCAGTTCTACCTGGCCCTGTACTGGGCCCAGGAACTGGCCGCGCAGACCGAAGACGCCGCCCTGGCGGCCAAGTTTGCGCCCTTGGCCAAGGCCCTGGCCGACAACGAGCAGACCATCGTGGCCGAACTGGCGGCAGTGCAAGGCAAGCCGGTCGACATCGGCGGCTACTACAAGCCTGACTTTGCCAAGCTGGACGCTGTGATGCGCCCCAGCGCCACGCTGAACGCGGCCCTGGGCACAGTCAAGGCCTGACGGGGACCGGCCCCAGATCAAACCCACCGGGTGCGGCCTTGGCCGCCCCGGTGGGTTTTTTTCATGTGGGTTTCAAGATCTGGCAGCCTTCAGAGCCCCGACGATGGGGGCCCAGGCGGCCTGATGGGCGTCACTCAGAAGCTTTCCCAGTCATCCTGGCTCTTGCTGGCGGTGGCTGTCGCCGGGGCGGGGACCGAGGGCTTGGTCGACGTCAGGGCGGGGCGGGGCGTGGCGGGCCTGCTGGGGGCCAGTCGGGCTGCCTGGGGCCGCTGAGGCGGGCTGCGCTGCGCGCTGGCGGATGGCGGCGCAAAACTGGGGTGCGCCGTGCCCAGCTTGAAGACCGATACCGTTTGCAGCAACTGCGTGGCCTGGTTCTCGAGGCTTTGGGCGGCGGCTGCGCTTTCTTCCACCAACGCAGCGTTCTGCTGGGTGGTTTGATCCAACTGGTTCACGGCTTGGCTGATCTGGCCCATGCCTGAGCTCTGCTCGGCGCTGGCCGAGCTGATCTCGCCTACGATGTCACTGACCCGCTGGATGGCTTGCACCACTTCGGTCATGGTGCTGCCGGCCTGTTCCACCAGTTGGGCGCCTTGGGATACCTGCTCGGCGCTGTTGCCGATCAGTGTCTTGATCTCCTTGGCGGCACTCGCGCTGCGCTGGGCCAGCGTGCGCACCTCGCCGGCCACCACCGCAAAGCCGCGACCTTGTTCGCCGGCACGCGCAGCCTCCACCGCCGCGTTCAGGGCCAGGATGTTGGTCTGGAAAGCGATGCCGTCGATCACGCCGATGATGTCCGAGATCTTGCGCGAGCTGTCATGGATGCCCTTCATGGTGTCCACCACCTGCGACACCACCTGGCCGCCGCGGCTGGCCACGTTGGAGGCATTGGCAGCCAACTGGTTGGCCAGTTGCGCGTTTTCCGCGTTATTGCGCACGGTGGCCCCAAACTGGTCCATGGTGGCGGCGGTCTGTTGCAGCGCGCTGGCCTGCTCTTCGGTGCGCTGGCTCAGGTCGGTGTTGCCGGTGGCGATTTCGCTCACACCGCCAGCGATCGATTCGGAGGCGGAGCGCACTCTTTGCACGATGTTCACCAGGCTGGATTGCATGACCCCCAGCGAGGCCAGCACACTGCCGGCGGGCGCCTGGTCCAGTCTGGCCAGCGCTGTGACCAGATCGCCCTCGGCCACCCGTTGGGCAGCCGCGCCAAGTTCAGCCGGTTCGGCGCCGAGCGCCCGTGTCAGACGGCGAGTGATCAGCCAGCCTGCGAGTATGGCGCTCGCCAAGGCGACCAGACTGACGGCGATCATCAGGTTGCGCTGTTGAGCGTAGTGGGCCTCGGATTCGAGCACCATCGCCTGGGCACGCTTTTCGGTGAGATGCGAGTACTCCTCGGTTTTGCCCAGCAGGCGGGCCAGCAGGGGGCGGCACTCGGCGTTCATCTTGGCCACGGCCGCCTCATGCTGCCCTTTCAAGGCCAGGTCAATGATGCCGAGGGCCACCGGGCCATAGGATTGCTCGATCTGGTCGATATCGGCCACCAGTTGGCGCGCCTGGGCCGGCACATCATCCGCCTTGACGCGCTCCTTGAGTTGAGCGAGGCGTTCGCCCACGGCTTTGTGCGCAGCCAAGGCGGCTGCCTTTTCAGACTCGAGGTCGGCGCTTTGGGTCACCAGCACCAGGTTGCGCGCCGCAATGGCCCGGCCCGCGACGGCCTGATGGATCTCCTCGGCCAGTTTGGCCCTTCGGTTGACCCCGTTCACATAGAGCTCGAATTCGGTGTTCGACGTGCCCAGTGCCTGGATGGCCAAGCCCGCAATCAGCACCAACAGGGCGATCAAGCCACCGAAGGCCAGGGTCAGTTGCCCGCGCACTGATAAATTGGAAAGACTCATCTGCACCTCTCAAAAGATCAACCCATCGCCTGTCTGCGTTGTGACGTGCTGGATCCACGCCGACGCCTTGCCGCGAAATGTGACGGAGGTGTGTGACAGCAGTCAGGTCGATGTAGCCTCTGTGCAGCGCCCTCAGATGGGTCATTGAGTGCGCCAGCGGGCTTTGGCGCATCATAAATGGCATTGGTGGGAAATGTGATTTCCCGCCTGGGTTGAGTCAGTATTTGCGCAGTTGTCCCAGAACTGGACAGGCTGCAGGCGATTTGTCTGCCCTTGGGCCGCGAGTCAGACCCGCACCAGCGGGGCCCGGAACTGGTAGCCCTTGCGGCTTTGGCTGTGCAGGGGCACGTGCAGCGGGGTCGCCTGTTCGATGCGCCGGCGCAGACGGTAGATGGTGGCGTTGAGGCCGTTGTCGGGGCCCTCGGTAAGGGGGCGGCCCAGGCGTTCATTGAGCGTGTTCTTGCTCACCACATTGCCCTGGGCCTCCAGCAGGCACTCCATGACGGCCATGTCGGTGCCGCTCAGGCCGATGCGGGTGCCATCGGGGGCCAGCAGTTCGGCCTGCAGGGTGTCGAGTTTCCAGCTCAGGCCTGGGCTTTGCACGGGGCTGGGGCTGCTTCGGCGCTGCACGGCCTTGATGGCCATGGTCACTTGTTCGAAGCGCACCGGCTTGCTCAGGTGCATGTCGGCGCCGGCCTCCATGACCCGTTCGAACACGTCGGTGTCTCGGCGTCCGGTGACCACGATGATGCCTGCCGTGGTGCGTTTGCGCAGGATGCGGATCAGCTCCACGCCATCCACGCCGGGCAGGGTCAGGTCGAGCAGGTAGAAGCCGTAGTCGTAGGGTGCCCGGTCGGCCAGCAGATCATTGCTGTCACCATAGCGGCGCACGTTCACCCCCTGTTCATTCAGGTATTGGGCCAGGTATTCGGCGTACTCCAGATCGTCCTCGACCAGGGCCAGGGTGGCCGGCAGGCTGGCCGCGGGGATCTGGCTGGAGGTCGCTGCCCCGAGCTGATAAGCGGAGGCCTGGGTGTCCGTGGGGGTGGTGGTTTCGCTGAGCATGTTCATTCATCTTCCTGAGGGGGCAAGATCATGCGGATCGTCGAGCCCGCAGCCGAGTGCTGCAAAAGGCAGGCCTGTCCGCCGTGCATTTCAAGGATGCGGTGCACCAGATAGAGTCCCAGGCCACGACCTCCATGGGTGTGTCGGCCTTGGGCACCGCGTTCAAACAGATGGGGCAGCACCTGTGGGTCAAACCCTGAGCCGTGGTCGATCACGTCGATCAGCAGCGCCAGGGGCTCGTCAGAATCGGCCAGCCGGATCACGATGGGCGTTCCCGGCGGGCTGTGTCGAACCGCGTTGAGCAGCAGGTTGCGCAGCGCCAGACGCATCAGACCCAGGTCCATCGACGCGGTGCGCGTGGCCGTCTGCCGGTCCACTTCGATCCGGGCCTGGTCTGTTTCACCCAGGTCCTGGATGCACACCTGGACAAAGGTGTCGATGTCCATGTCGATCCGGTTGAGCTGGCCTGGGCCAGCCAGCAGTGAAGCCGTGGCCAGGGTGTTGTCGATGCTGCTGCGCACCTGTTGCAGCACCGCCTGTGCCCTCTCCAGTCGCTGGGTCAGCCCGCTGGGGGCGACCGTCACCAGGGCAGCCTGTGCGCTTTGCAGGGCGGCCGAGGCATTGTTCAGCGGCTGGCGCACCTCATGGGCCAGCACATCGAGCATTTCGCTGCGCTCGACCAGCAGGTCTGACAGTTCCTGGGCCCGTTGCTCGATGTCCTTGCGCATCGCGGTCTCGCGCGCCAGCGCCTCTTCCAGTTGCTTGAGCTGGGTGATCTCGGTGACCGTCACCACGAAGCCCTGCACCACACCATCCTGGATGTCGGGCATGTACTTGGCCAGGCTGTTGCGACGCACGCCATCCGGCCCGGGCACCACCCGTTCGAAAGTCTGCTCCTGTCCGGCCAGGGCACCCCTGACGTAGGGCTCGTTCAATGCAAAAAGCTCGGGCCCCAGCAGATCCATCAAGGTCGTTCCGATCATCTTTTCAGGATCGGCACCAAACCAGGTCCGGTAAGCCCCGTTCGCGTAATGGCAGCGCAGATCCTGCCCCCAATAGGCGATCATGGTCGGGGTCTTCTGCATCAGGAATTCGATGACCCGCAGGGCTTCTGCTGGAACGTTCATTTTGAACAAGTGTATTTGACGGAAGGCATTTTTCGCCCTACGAACTTCTATTTTCGCACCATGCACCCCTTTTGTGCATGGGGCCGTCTCACACCAAGCCGCTCAGCTGTGGACGGGCAGCAAGGCCTCGATCGAAGCGGTGTCGATGTGATCGATCTGTGCGGGGTGCAGGTGGCGTCGGGCCAGGCGTTGCCACAGTGCGCGGTGCAGGAAATACCGGAACAGTTCTGCGTCCAGGTGCTGCTCGCGGCACATGCGGGCCATGATGGCCAGTGTTTCGCTCAGGGGTTTGGGGGTCTTGTAGGGGCGGTCGGCCGCGGTGAGGGCCTCGAAGACGTCAGCCAGTGCCATGACCCGTTCGGGCAGCCCGAGCTGGTCGGCCTTGAGCCGGCGCGGATAGCCTTGACCGTCGAGCCGCTCATGATGCGTGGCGGCCAATTCGGGGACCCGGCTCAAGGCCTGGGGCCAGGGCAGGCTCTTGAGCATGGTGTAGGTCTGCACGATGTGCTCATTGATGCGGAAGCGATCCTCCTCCGTGAGGGTGCCGCGGCGCACCGACAGGTTGTGCAATTCACCCATGTTTTGCTTGTGCAGGGGCAAGGGCATGTCAAAGCCGTAGACGTTGCCTGGATCCCCTTTTTCAACGGGTGGCCTGCGTGGGCCCCAGGGCACGCGGTGCTCGGGCCGATCGGCCAGCAGGGGCTCACTGGCCGGCATGGACGGCGCTTGCGGGCGGGCCGTTTGAAGGCGATCCAACTCCTCTGTCGACAAGCCCAGTCGATCATCGAAATGGCGTTGCCAGGTCTGAGCCCCCAGGGCATGCAGGCGGGCGATGGCTTCGTCGCTCAGGGTCTCGCTGCCCAGATTGCAGGCCGCGACAAACGCAAAGTCATCCTGCAGCGCCCGTTGTCGTTCAGCCAGGGCGGCACGGGCCACGTCAGGGGCCTGGCCCTGGGCCAGGGCCTGCCAGCAGGCGATCTCGGCATCTCGCCACAACAGTTCGAACCGCAAGCGGACCTCATGGATGCGGTTGCTGATCAACTCCAGCTTGGTGGCCTTGTCGACGATGTGTTCGGGGCTGGTGACCTTGCCGCAATCGTGCAACCAGGCACCCAACTGGAAGGCATAGCGTTCCTGCTCATTCAGGCGGAAGCCCGCATACGGACCATTCGCGTCGGACTGCAACTCCTCCATCATCTCCACGGCCAGTTCGGGCACGCGCTCGCAGTGGCCACCTGTGTAGGGGCTCTTGGCGTCGATCGCATCAGCCATCAGCCGGATCACACCATCCAGTAGCTTTTTCTGGGCGTCGATCAGTTGGCGGGTTTCGATGGACACGGCCAGCATGCCCGAGAGTTGCTGGGCAAACTGCTGGAAACCCAGGTCTTGGTGACCATCGTCGCCTTGATGCAGGAGCACCAGCAGGCCTTGGCGGTTGCCTTGGCGGCCCTGCAGCAGCAGTTCGCTGCGTTGCTCCCCGGCCGGGCTTGGGGCGGCCGTTCCCGGCCCGGCCAGGCGAGGCTCGAAAGCCGTTTCCGAGGGGCCATGGACCGCAGCAACTTGCATGCAGTCGGCGCCCTCGTCCCACAGGTACACCGCACCGGCATGGCTTCGCGTGGCCTGTACCAGCAGTTGCAACACCTGCTCCAGCATGCGTTCGACGTCGGGCTCGGTGGCCATCCGGTGGCTGAGCTCCAGAAAACTCTCGATGGTCTGGCTCATGCCCTGCATGGCCAGCGCCAGCTCATTGACCTCCTTGATGGCCGATGGGCGCATGTCGGCCCGCGTGAAGTGGAAGCGAGCCACGGCTCGTGCCTTGTCGGTCAGGCCTTCGATGCCGTGTCCGATGCGTGCGGCCAGCGGCCAGCTCAAGGCCAGCATGCCCAGCACCAGCGCCGCCACCAGCATCACCATGCGACGTCGCTTGACGCTCAGATCGCCCAGCAGTTCATCCACCGGCGCGGTCACCAGCAATCGCATGCCCTGGTCTGACCACATCTCGAACGGCAGCATCAGACCCAGCACCTCCTGCCCCTGGATCTGAAGCATGCGGGCTTGCCCGAGGCTGCTCTGGGCGGAGGGGCCGGTGGCCAGGTCGGCGAGTGCGCTCAGCCCGGCGTCATTCAAATCCTGGATCCGGCGAAACCGGGGGGCCCCCTGAATGAGCTGCACTGTCTGGGGCTGATCCGGGTCGGCCAGCACCTCCTGGCGCGCGTTCACCAGCGCAATCCGGGCATGGCGCGTCACCCGCAGGTCCGCCAGCGATCGGCTGAGCTCGTCCAGCACGACATCGATGCCGACCACGGACTCGCCGGAATGGCTCAGTTGGCTCAGCGTCACTCCCAGCTCCCGGGTGGTGAAGTAGGCGTAGGGTTCCGACAGCGAGGGTTGGCCCGTGGCCTGGGCGTCCTGGTACCAGGGGCGTGTCCGAGGGTCGAAACGGTAGTCGGGCATGGCGCGACGCTCCAACAGCCGGCGGTCCGTGTCAAAGAACAGGTACTCGCCCAGCCACCGTCCCTGGCGGTCACGGGTGCGCGACTGGGCCATGAAGTTCGATTTGGGTGGTGCGGCAAACAGCTTGCGCTGGGCGGGTTGGTCCAGCGGTCGCACCAGCAGGAATTCGCCATCCTCGTAACCGACATACACCGAGGACAGCAGCGGGTTGGCCACCAGCTCTTCGGACATCACGTAGATTCGCGCGAGACGGGCCTCCAGCGTGCGTGCGGTGGTGATGGGGTCGAAGGTCAGCTGACGCAGGCTTGATTTGGCGGGCTCGAGCAAGCCTTTGGCCCGTTCGCCGATCGACCTTCCCGCGTCGGTGGCCACGCGCGTCGCGGTGTCGATCGCATTGGCGCGCGCGCCAACCCAGCCGGTGCCGATCACCACCACTGCCACCAGCAGCATGGAGAACACCACCACGGTGGCGATCGACAAGCGGAGCGAAAATCCGCGGCCAGATTCGACGGGGCTCTTGGGACCGGAGGCGTTCGCGCTGGAAGTCATGCCTTGTCCCGAGGAGCGGTGGTCGAGATGGGGGGCATCGGGTTCAGTCGATCTGGATCGAGACCAGTTGCCAGATGGAGCGGTTGCGGAACTGCTCCAGCAGGGCGCCCTGGGCCAGATCGAAGGGGTAGACGACGAACAGCGGGCCCTTGGTCCGAGTCGGGATGGCCTGGCCGTTCATCTTCAAGGCCAGCACCACATCCCAATGTTCCAGATCCTCCATCGGAACCTCCACCTTGTAGTCGTTGACGGCCGCCAGGGTCAGGCGGCTGCCACGTGCTTCGGCCGCCTTGAGCACATCGCGCAGCAGAGGCCCCTCGAATGAGACCGGGCGAGGGTCCCAAGGCGTCTTGACGCTGAAGCGACGTTGCGTGAAGGCTGCCAACATGGCCAGATCGAACACCGCCTGAGCCCCCTGGTTGGGCTGGCCGACCCGGCCCGACAAGGTCAGCACCACCGGTCCGGAGGGTTCCGTCAGCTTGCCCGCCATGGCCTCCTGGAACCCCAGGACGGACAGCAAGGGCAGGGCGAGTCGCCGCAAGGCGTGGCGACGTCCCGGCGGGCGGACGGATTTGGAGACCATGATGCTCCCTGATGTTACGAATTGTTGGTTCTGAACATTATGGCGGTCACTCGACCTCCCGTGTCGGGTGTCACGCCCGGTGTCTGTCACGCGCACCGCTGAGCGTGCTCGCTCATCCACGGAGACTCCGCCAGGTGATGTTCCGGGTTCCAGGCTGTTCTTGATGGATGTCAGGAAACTGGAGGGGGTGTTGTGACAAAGTGTCAACAAAAGCAGGTCACACCTGCAGTGTCGTTTCACCCCCACCCCTGTCCCGTCTGATACCGCATGAGTTTTGTCAATTCTTCCCTGTGGCGGCCTGGTGCCGCCTTGATGCGCGGTCTGCGCTTCCCGGCCAAGATGACCCTGATCTCGGCCGCCTTCCTGCTTCCCGTGGCCTGGCTGCTGCTGGCCTATGGCAGTGCCAAGAATGCCGAACTGGACTTTGTGGCCACCGAGCGGGAAGGGGTGCGGTACAGCCAGGCCCTGGCCCCGGTCGTCGATGCCGCCAGCGTCTGGCGATACCGGGCCCGCAGTGCGGCGGCAGGCCAATCCGGCGGAGATCTCGCGCAGGCCCAGGCCCAGTACCAGCAGGCCCTGCAGACGCTGCAGGCCCTGGATGGTGAGTTGGGCGCGCGCTTGGGCAGCAGCGAAGCCTTGCGGGAGGTGCAACAAGCCAGTCAGGCGGCCACCCAGGCCAACAGCACCCCGGAGGCTGTTTTCAGCGCGATGAACAAGCTGGCCGCTGCCCTCAGCCAGTTGCAGGACCGGGTCACCGACGGTTCGGGGCTGGCGCTGGACTCTGATCTGGCCTCGTTCCATCTGGTGGGCGCCACCTTGATGCAGCCCCCGGGCTTGCTGCGCGACACGGCCGAGTTGCGCGGCCTGGGTCGGGCCGCCCTGGCCAGTGGCCAGCTCAAACCCGAGGCGGCCGCCAGGCTGCATGCGCTGCTGGGTGTGCTGGCCCACGAGCGTCAGCTGCTCTCCGACAACCTCGACA
>RXJO01000123.1 GCA_003987795.1 Curvibacter sp. | reverse complement strand
GGGTGCAAGGCCACATCGCCTACCCTCAACTGGCACGCAACCCCATCCACCAGGCCTTGCCTGCGCTGGCCGAGTTGGCCGCCATCGAGTGGGACCGCGGCAATGCCTACTTCCCCCCGACCAGTTGGCAGATCAGCAACATCCATGGTGGCACCGGTGCCACCAATGTGATCCCGGGCCAGGTGGTGATCGACTTCAACTTCCGCTTTTCCTCCGAATCCACCGCCGAGGCGCTGCAGCAGCGGCTGATCAGCGTGCTGGAGCGCCATGAGCTCGAATACGAAATCCAGTGGACACTGGGCGGCCACCCCTTCCTGACCACCCCGGGCAGCCTGGTGACGGCGATCCAGACCGCCATCCGTGATGAGGTGGGGATCGAGACTGAACTTTCCACCACCGGTGGCACCAGCGACGGTCGCTTCATTGCCCAGATCTGCCCGCAGGTGATCGAGTTCGGCCCGCCCAACGCCACCATCCACAAGATTGACGAGCACATTGCGGTGGCCGACATCGAACCCGTGAAAAACATCTACCGGCGCACGCTCGAGAACCTCAACGCCAGCCTGGGCACCGGAGCTGCAGCGTGACCGAGCCCCGTCCGACCGAACCCGCGCGGACCGTGCTGGGCCTGATCGAACAGGCTCAGGCACAACTCGAGGCCGCAGGCGTGGCCTTTGGCCATGGCACGACCAACGCCTTTGACGAAGCCGCCTGGCTGGTACTGTGGCAATTGGGGCTGCCGTTGGACAGCCCCCTGGGCGGCGAGCCGGACGGCGAGCCCTCGGTGGCCGAACAGGCGGTCAACCCGGACGATGCCGCCCGGGTGCAGGCCCTGATCGAGCGCCGAATCAGCAGCCGTCAACCGGCGGCCTACCTGACCCGCGAGGCCTGGCTACAGGGCGTGCCCTTCTATGTAGACGAACGTGCCATCGTGCCGCGCAGCTTCATCGCCGAGCTGATCGCCGATGGCAGCATCGACCCCTGGCTGGATGCCAACACCCACCGAGTGCTCGACCTGTGCACCGGCAACGGCAGTCTGGCCGTACTGGCCGCGATGGCCTGGCCCGAGATCGTGGTCGACGGCGCCGATCTGTCGGCCGATGCGCTGGCGGTGGCCCGCATCAATGTCGACCGCCACGACCTGCAGGACCGCATCACGCTCAAGACCAGCGACGGCCTGAGCGCCCTGCCCGGGCCCTACGACCTGATTCTGTGCAACCCGCCCTATGTGAACGCGCAGAGCATGGCCGCACTGCCTGCCGAATACCTCGCCGAGCCCGAAATGGCGCTGGCCGGCGGCAGCGACGGCATGGATTTCATCCGGCAATTGCTCCGTGATGCCCCCTCCCGGCTCAGCGAGCAAGGGGTGTTGGTGCTGGAGATCGGCAATGAACGCCCCTACTTCGAGGCGGCGTTCCCGGATCTGCCCGTGTTCTGGCTGCAGACCAGCGCGGGCGATGACCAGGTGCTGCTGGTCACCCGTGAGGCCTTGTGCCCTGAAGGCTGAGTCGCCCGGCCCAGCTGGGCGGCGCCGACTGCGGGCAAGCCCGTAGTCAGTTGTCACGCAGATGTGTCAAACTTTGTCACATCTGACCACCCACCGAGCGCTGCAGCCCACCTCAAGACGTCTGCGACCATCCAGCCCCAAGCCGGACTGATCTCCTGACCGAAAAGGGGGTTGCGCTCCGCTGGACATGGGATGGCAGTCATGCCGGGAGGCTTGTCCGGCTCCAGCCCCATGAAGGACGGCCCATGATCCACAGCATCCGCCAGAAGCTGATTGCCACCAGCGTGCTCATCGTGAGTGCGGCCATCGTGCTGGTCAGCGCCGTCAGCTATTACTTTGCGCGGGGTTTCATCCTCGATGACCTGAACGAGCAACTGACCCGGATCAGCCAGTCTGAGGCCCGCCAACTGGGCCAGTGGGCCTTGGCGCAAAAGCAGATTGTCGAAGCCCTGACACCAGCTGTGGACAGTGCCGACCCCAACCCGGCCCTTCAACAGGCCCTGGTGTCAGGCAAACAGGATCTGGCCTACATCGGCAGCGCCGACAAAAAGATGGTTTCGGTGCCCAACCGCAACCGACCGGCCGATTACGACCCCACCTCCCGCGCCTGGTACAAGCTGGCCGACCAAAGCGGCAAGGCCATCCTCACGCCCCCTTACATCGCAGCGTCCAGCCAGAAACTGGTGGTGACCTTCGCCTTTCCGGTCAAGGCCGGCGGACAGACCCGCGCCGTGACCGGAGCCGATGTCACGGTGGAAGATGTGGTCAAAGGACTGGGCCAGATCCATCCCACGCCGAGCGGCTTCGCCTTTCTGCTCGACAAGGAAGGACGCATCCTGGCCCATCCCGACAAGCAGCTGATCCTCAAACCGGTGGGAGATCTGTCCAAGGACATCAGCCCTGATCTGCTTGGCCGTGCCAGCCAGGGCGAGCACGAGCCCGAAGTGGCCACCATTGCCGGCGAGTCTTACCTGCTCAAGGCAGCCCCCGTGCCCGAAACCGATTGGGTGCTGGTGACGGCGGCCCAGCGCCGCGAGGCCCTGAGCCGCCTCGACCGGCTCCTGCTGAGCGTTGCAGGCGCCCTCGTGGTGGTCGGCGTGCTGGCCGGCCTGCTGGCGATGGGCACGGTGCACGCCCTGCTGGGCGGCCTGACCCGGGTGCGCAATGCCATGCGCCAGATCGGCTCAGGCACGGGAGACCTGACCCAGCGCCTGCCCATCAAGGGCCGCGATGAGATCGACGAGATCGCCACCGCCTTCAACGAATTTGTGGGCAAGATCGAAGCCGTGATGCGCGATGTCAGCAACACCAGCGAGTCGATTGCCACCGCCTCCAGCGAGATCGCGCTGGGCTCGCAGGATCTGAGCAGCCGCACGGAACAGACGGCCAGCAACCTCGAAGAAGCCTCGGCATCCATGGAGCAACTGACCCAGTTGGTCAACCACAGTGCGCAGAATGCGGCCCATGGGCGCGACCTGGCCACCCGCTCGGTCGACATGGCGGACCGGGGTGGACTGGTGATGACCCAGGTGGTCGAAACCATGAACGACATCTCGAACAGCTCTCGCCGCATCTCGGACATCACCTCGGTGATCGATGGCATTGCCTTCCAGACCAACATCCTGGCCCTGAACGCAGCCGTCGAAGCGGCCCGCGCAGGCGAGCAAGGACGCGGCTTCGCCGTGGTGGCCTCCGAGGTTCGCTCGCTGGCCAGCCGCTCGGCCGAGGCCGCCCGTGAGATCAAGAATCTGATCGGTGCCAGTGTGGAGCGGGTCGAGGACGGGGGGCGGCTGGTGGGCGAAGCCGGACAGGCCATGACCGAGATCGTGCAAAGCGTGAAGCAGGTCACCACCATCGTGCAAGAGATCAGCACCGGCACCACCGACCAGAGCCGCGGCATCGGCGAAATCAATGCCGCCGTGTCGCACCTCGATCAGATGACCCAGCAGAATGCCGCGCTGGTCGAGCAATCGGCAGCCGCCGCCGAAAGCCTCAAGGAGCAAGCCGCCCACCTGGCCGCGGTGGTGGCCACGTTCAAGATCAGCCGCTGACCCCCCGTTCGCGCATGCCTGGGGCCCGGGCATGCGAAAATCGCCTGTTTTGCCTTCCAACACCGGCGCCGGCCGGGCCTTGCCATGATCACGCTCAAGAACATCGTCTTGCGACGCAGCGCCAAAGTGCTGCTCGACCGGGTTTCCGTCACCCTCAACCCGGGGGAGAAGGTTGGCCTGGTGGGGCGCAACGGGGCTGGCAAGTCGACCCTGTTTGCGCTGCTCAATGGCAGCCTGCATGAAGACGGCGGTGATTTCCACATCCCGGCCCAGTGGCGCATGGCCCAGGTGGCCCAGAACATGCCCGAGACCGAGGAGAGCGCAACCGACTTCGTGCTCGACGGCGATACCCGCCTGGCCGAGCTGCGCGCTCAGTTGCGCGCCCTGGAGGCCTCCGACGCCTCGTACGACGATCATGACCACGGCATGGCCATGGCCCAGCTCTACACCGACCTGGCCGATGCAGGCGACCACGACGCCGTGCCGCGCGCCCAGTCGCTGATCCTGGGCCTGGGCTTCCAGAGCCACGAACTGGACCGCCCGGTGAACAGCTTCTCGGGTGGCTGGCGCATGCGCCTGCAACTGGCCCGGGCGCTGATGTGTCCCTCCGACCTGCTGCTGCTCGACGAACCCACCAACCACTTGGACCTGGACGCCCTCGTCTGGCTCGAAGCCTGGCTCAAGCGCTATGCGGGCACCATGATCGTGATCAGCCACGACCGCGAGTTCCTCGACGCCGTGACCAATGTCACCCTGCACATCGACAATGCCCAATTGACCCGCTACGGTGGCAACTACAGCGCGTTTGAGACCCTGCAGGCCCAGCAGATGGAGCTTCAGGCCGCGGCCTTTGCCAAGCAACAGGACAAGATCGCCCACCTGCAGAAGTTCATCGACCGCTTCAAGGCCAAGGCCAGCAAGGCCAAGCAGGCGCAGAGCCGGGTCAAGGCCCTGGAGCGCATGGAGAAGATCGCGCCCATCCTGGCCAATGCCGAGTTCACCTTCGAATTCAAGGAGCCGAGCAACCTGCCCAACCCGATGCTCGCCATCAACGATGCGGCCTTCGGCTATCAGACGGACGAAGGTGACAAGTACATCCTCAGCGGCGTCAACCGCACCGTGCTGGCCGGTCAGCGCATCGGCATCCTGGGAGCCAACGGCCAGGGCAAATCGACCCTGGTCAAGACCATCGCCCGCGAGATGAAGCCCCTGGGCGGCATCGTGACCGAGGGCAAGGGTCTGTCCATCGGCTACTTCGCCCAGCAGGAACTCGATGTGCTGCGCAGCGGCGAGAACCCGCTGGAGCACATGATCCGGCTGGCCAAGGAACTGGGTCCGAACGCCCGGGAATCCGGCCGGGAGCAGGACCTGCGCAACTACCTGGGCACCTTCAATTTCAGCGGCGACATGGTCAAGCAGGCCGTGGGCACCATGAGCGGCGGCGAAAAAGCGCGGCTGGTGCTGGCCATGATCGTCTGGCAGCGCCCCAACCTGCTGCTGCTGGACGAGCCGACCAACCACCTGGACCTCGCCACCCGCGAGGCCTTGTCGGTGGCGCTCAACGAGTTCGAAGGCACCGTGATGCTGGTCAGCCACGACCGGGCCCTGCTGCGCTCGGTGTGCGACGAGTTCTGGCTGGTGGGCCGCGGCGTGGTCGGGCCATTCGATGGCGATCTGGACGACTACCAGCGCTACCTGCTCGACGAATCCAAGCGCCTGCGCGAGGTGGCCAAGGAGACCCAGCGCAACCTCGAAGCCGAGGCACTGGCCAGCCAGGCCGCCGCAGCCGAGGCGGCCCGGGCCGCCGAAGCGGCGGCCAAGCCGGCCGCCCCGGCCATCGCCTCACGCGATCAGCGCAAGCTCGATGCCCAGGCCCGCCAGGCGCTGGCCGAAAAGACCCGCCCGCTCAAAAAAGAACTGGAGCAGGTGGACCAACGCATGGCTCAATTGGGCCAGGACAAGACCGCACTGGAAGAACGCCTGAGCACCCCCCTGCCCCCAGCCGAGATTGCCGAGAGCGGCAAGAAGCTGAAAGCGCTCAGCGATGAACTGGAGCGCCTGGAAGAGCGCTGGCTGGCGCTGAACGAACAGATCGAAACCATCACGCAAGCGGCCTGAGCGCCCGAGCGCGCCAGCGGTCGCACAATGGGGCATGCGACCTGCCTGGAGCCTTCCGATGCCTGACAAGACCCTGGCCCTGACCCACGGCCAAGCCGATCTGCAACGTGCCGTGCTGAACAGCCGGCGCCTGCTGAAAAAGCGCGCCTTGTGGGCAGCGGCGGCGGCCGCCCTGCCGGTTCCGGGCCTCGACTTCGCAGTGGACGCCGCCCTGCTGTCACGCCTGATCCCGCAGATCAGCCACGAATTCGGTCTTTCGGCCGTGCAATTGGATCGCCTGTCGCCGGATCGGCGCGAGCAAGTGCAACAGGCGGTCGCCGTGGTCGGATCCTTGCTGATCGGGCGATTTCTCAGTGCCGAGCTGTTGCCGGCCCTGGCAGCCAAGGCCGGCCTGCGCCTGAGCGCGGGCCAGGCGGCCCGCTATGTGCCCATCGCCGGCCAAGCCCTGTCGGCGGCCATGGGCTATGCCGCGGTGCGCGCTCTCGGTGAGCAGCACATCCGCGAGTGCGTGCTGGTCAGGCAGGCCCTGCCGCCCGCCTCACCAGATCGCTGATCACTTGGGACGGTACAGGGCGCAGAGCTTGTGCCCGTCCGGGTCGCGCACATAGGCCAGGTACATCGAGCCCATCTTGCCTTCGCGCAGACCTGGCGGGTCTTCGATGGAGACGCCCCCATGGGCCACGGCGGTGTCATGGAACTGCTTGAGCTGCTCAGGCGAGTCGCACTTGAAACCCAGGGTGAAGCCATTCGAGGCCGTGGCGGGCTGGCCATCGATCGGCTCGGTGATCCCGAAGGTGCTGCCGTCATGCCGGTAGAACAGGCGGGTCTGACCCGTGGCGTTCACGTTGCGCATCGGCTCGCCTGCGCCCAGCACGGCCAGCACGGCGTCGTAGAAGCGCTTGGACCGTTCGATGTCATTGGTACCAAGCAAGACATGATTCAACATGCGGAGTCTCCTTTTGTTTTCACGGGGGTGGTTGATCCTATCGCACGAAAGCAGGCGGCTTGCGGAGGCCCGATTCACCTGCGAGGCAGGCGGCGAAGCGGCCCCGGCTGGGGCGCCCCTCAGTCCAGCGCCGCGTGCACCAGGGTCCGGGTGTAGTCGCTTTGCGGATGTTCCAGCACCTGGCGTACCGGGCCGGATTCGACCACCGCGCCGTCCTTCATCACCAGCACCTCATGCGCCATGGCGCGGATGACGGCGATGTCGTGGGTGATCAGCAGATAGCTCAGGCCGTGTTCACGTTGCAGGTGCTGCAACAACTGCAGCACCTGCTTCTGGATGCTGACGTCGAGCGCGCTGGTGGGCTCGTCCAGCACCAGCAGGCGCGGCCCCACGATCAAGGCGCGGGCAATCGCCAGCCGCTGACGCTGGCCTCCTGAGAATTCATGCGGGTAGCGAGCCAGCAGGCCCGGGAACTGCACCTCGCCCAGCCCCACCTCGGCCAGGGCCTGGGCGACGCGGGCACGACGCTGTTCAGCGCTCAGCGCGGGTTCGTGCACCAGCAAACCTTCACCCACGATCTCTTCCACCGTCAGCCGCGGCGACAGCGATGAAAACGGATCCTGGAACACCACCTGCACCTGGCGACGCAAGGCCCGGTGTGCCCGGGTATTGCGCGTGCCCACGCCTTGCCAAGCTTGCTCGCCAAAGCGCAAGGTCCCTTGACTGGGCAGCAGACCCAGCACCGCCTGGGCCAGGGTGGATTTGCCCGAACCCGACTCACCCACCACCCCCAGGGTGCGCCCCTGCGCCAGCTCGAAGCTGGCGCCCTGCACGGCCACAAACTCGCCGCGCTGCCACCAGCCGCGCCAACCCGGCAACGGCACGGGGTAGACCACACGCAAGCCCTCGGCCTGCAGCACCACGGCTGGCGCGGGATCGGCCGGGTCGGCCTCGAGCACATCGCGCCGGGGCAGGCTGTCGAGCAGCTTGCGGGTGTAGGCATGCTGCGGCCGGCTGAAGACCTCGTTCACGGCGCCCTGCTCCACCAGCACGCCTTTCTCCATCACGGCCACGCGGTCGGCAAAACGACGCACCATCTGCAGATCGTGGGTGATCAACAGCACGGCCATGCCGGTGCGCTTTTGCAGCTCGGACAGCAGATCCAGGATCTGTGCGCGCAGCGTCACATCCAGGGCCGTGGTGGGCTCATCGGCCAGCAGCAGCCGGGGCTCGGTCGCCAGGGCCATGGCGATCATGGCGCGCTGGCGCTGACCACCCGACAACTGGTGCGGGTAGCTGCGGGCGCGCCGCTCGGGCTCAGGGATGCCGGTGTCGGCCAGGGCTTTGACCGCCAGCGGCCAGGCCTGCTGGCGGCTCAGGCCTTTTTTGAGTTGCAGCACCTCCACGATCTGCTCACCCACCGTGAACAAGGGGTTGAGGGCGGTCATGGGCTCCTGGAAGATCATCGCGATGTCATCGCCCCGCAGGCCCTGCAGTTCGCGCTCAGGCAGGCTCAGCAGGTCGCGCAGCGGAGCACCCGGCGCAGTGTCGCGCAGCAGCACACAGCCCTGGCAGCGGGCATGCGCGGCCAGTCGCAGCAGGCTCAGGGCCGTGACCGACTTGCCCGACCCGGACTCGCCGACCAGGGCCAGTTTCTCGCCGGCCCCCAGCTGGAAGCTGATGCCATGCACCACCTCCTTGTCGTCGAAGGCGATGCGCAGGTCTTGCACCTGCAACAGCGGTGCATCGGTGGTCGGGGTGTTCATGCCTGGGCCTCCGCCTGACGGGGGTCGAGGGCATCACGCAGCGCATCCCCCATGAAGGTGAGCAGCAATAGGGTGATCACCAGCACGCCAAAGGTGGACAGCGAGATCCACCAGGCGTCGATGTTGGCTTTGCCCTGGCTCAGCAGCTCCCCCAGCGAGGGCGTGCCGGGCGGCACCCCCAGCCCCAGGAAATCGAGCGAGGTGAGCGCCAGGATGGCCGCGCTCATGCGGAAGGGCAAAAAGGTGACCACCGGCGTGAGGCTGTTGGGCAGGATATGGCGCCAGATGATCTGGGTGTTCGACACCCCCAGGGCGCGGGCCGCCTTCACGTAGTCGAGTTGGCGGTTGCGCAGGAACTCGGCGCGCACATAGTCCGACAGGCCCATCCAGCCGAACAGGCTGAGCAGGACCAGCAGCAGGGCCACGCTGGGCGCGAACACCGCGCTGAAGATGATCAGCAGGTACAACTCAGGCATGGAGCCCCAGATCTCGATGAAGCGCTGGAAGGCCAGGTCGGTGCGCCCACCGAAATAGCCCTGAACCGCCCCGGTCAGCACGCCCAACAGCACCCCTGAAGCGGTCAGTGCCAAGGCAAACAGCACGCTGACGCGAAAGCCGTAGATCAGCTGGGCCAGCAGATCGCGCCCACGGTCATCGGTGCCCAGCCAGTTGTCGCTGCTGGGGCCAGAGGGGTTGGGTGCCTTGGCGAAATAGTTCAAGGTCTTGGGTCCGTAGGGATTGGGCGCGAACACCGCCCAGTGGCCGGGTCGGGCGAGTTGCTCGCGGATGAACGGATCCAGGTAGTCGGTGGGGGTCTCGAAATCGCCACCGAACACCTTCTCGGGGTAGTCGTTCCACATCGGGAAATAGGTCTGTCCGGCGTAGCGCACGATCAGCGGCCGGTCGTTCGAGACCAGTTCGGCCCCCAGGCTCAGCAGCACCAGGGCCGAGAACAGCAGCAGGCTCCAGTAGCCCAGTCGGTTGCGCTTGAAACGCAACCAGGCGCGACGAGAAGGACTGAGGCTGCGGGCAGCGGACACGGCAGGTGTTTCAGTCGAATTTGACACGAGGGTCCACCCAGACATAGGACAGATCGGAGATCAGCTTGGTCACCAGGCCGATCAACGTGAACAGGTACAGCGTGCCCAGCACCACCGGGTAGTCGCGCCGGATCACGCTCTCGTAGCTCAGCAGGCCCAGGCCGTCGAGCGAAAAAAGGGTCTCGATCAGCAGCGAGCCGGTGAAGAAGGCCCCCACGAAAGCCGCCGGGAATCCGGTGATGATGGGAATCAGCGCGTTGCGGAACACATGCTTCCAGAGCACCTGGCGCTCACTCAGGCCCTTGGCGCGGGCTGTCACCACATACTGCTTGCGGATCTCTTCGAGGAAGGCGTTCTTGGTCAGCATGGCCGTCACCGCAAAGCTGCCCAGCACCATGGCCGTGACCGGCAAGGCGATGTGCCAAAGGTAGTCGACGATGCGGGCCGGCCAGGCCAGCTCGGACCAGTTGCTGGAGGTCAGCCCCCGCAGCGGGAACCACTGCAACTGCCCACCGAAGATCACCAGCAATGCCACCCCCAGCACAAAGCCCGGAATGGCATAACCCACCAGGATCAGCAAGGTGGTGACCAGATCGAAGCGCGAGCCCGCGCGCACCGCCTTGGCCACGCCCAAAGGCACGGCCACGCCGTAGCTGATGAAAAACGTCCAAAGCCCCAGGCTGGCCGAGACCGGCAGCTTGTCGAGGATCAGCTGCCACACATCCTTGTTCTGGAAAAAGCTCTTGCCCAGATCGAAGCGGGCGAACTGGCCCAGCATCTGCACAAAGCGTTCGGCAGGCGGCTTGTCAAAGCCGTACAAGGCCTTGATCTGCTCCAGCCGTTTCGGATCGACGCCCTGGCTGCCCCGGTAACTGCCGCCACCTTCGGCACCGCGCTGCGCACCGGCCTTGGCCTCGGCCAAATACTGCTCGACCGGGCCACCGGGCACGAACTGGATCACCGCGAAGGTCAACAGCAGCACCCCCAAAAGGGTGGGCACCATCAACAGCAGGCGTTTGACAATGTAGGCAAGCATGGGGCGGTGGAAGTGAAAAAGGCCTCAGGGCTGACGGGAGGTCGCAGGCCGGGCCCACCAGGTGTCGATGATCCACTCTTCGCCCGGGGCATAGGGCGGCATGGTGGCGGGGCCCTGCAGACGCCAGGCATCGAACACCAGCCGGTGGGTGACCGCGGTGTACTGCGGGATCAGGTAGTGGCCGTGCATGATCACCCGATCGAGGGCGCGGCAGGCGCTGTGCAGTTCGGCCTCGCTCTTGGCCGCGGTCATGCGACGGATCAGCGCATCGACCGCCGGGCTTTTGACGCCCGCCATGTTGCCCGAGTCCTCGGTGTCGGCAGCCTTGCTGCCGAACAGGTCGGCGTACTCCTGCCCCGGGGTGTGGGTGCCGGGCACGGCCAGGGTGATCAGGTCGAAGTCGAACTTCTGGATGCGCTGCAGGTACAGGGCGAAATCGACCGAGCGGAATTTGAGCTGGATGCCCAGCCTCTCGAGGTTGCGCCCCCAGGAGGCAAAGGTGGCCATCTTGCCTTCGCTGCTGTCCAGGTACTCCAGCACCAGCGGCTCGCCCTTGGCATTGCGCAGCGCGCCATCGCGGTACTGCCAGCCGGCCTCGGCCAGCAGGGCCTGGGCCCAGCGCAGATTGCCGCGCAGCGATTGATCACCGTCGGTGCGCGGCGGCTGCACCATGGGGCCGAACACGGTCTCAGGCACCTGGCCCCGCCAGGGCTCGAGCAAGGCCAGTTCATCGGGCCCCGGGCTGCCAGTGGCCGCGCAGGCGGTGTTGCCGAACAGGCCGGTCACGCGCTGGTAGCTGCCATAGAACAGTTGTCGGTTCATCCACTCGAAATCGAGGGCCAAGCCCAGGGCCTGGCGCACCCGGATGTCGTCCAGCGGCGGGCGACGGGTGTTGAGGAAGAAGCTCTGGAAGCCTGAGGGCAGTTGGTGTTTGAACTCTTTCTTGACGAGTTCACCCGAATCGAAGCGCTTGCCATTGACACGGCGTGCCCAGTCGCCGGCCGAGTAAAAGCGCATCAGGTCGAACTCACCGGCTTTCAAGGCCTCCAGCCGGGCGGTGTTGTCCTTGTAGATCTTGACCGTGATGCGATCGAAGTTGTCGCTGCCGCGTTTGACGTTGAGATCGCGCGCCCAGTACTTCGGATCACGCACATAGGTGATGTCCTTGCCGAAGCGCACCGGACCGATGCGGTAGGGGCCGCTGCCGATGGGGATGTCGGTGACCACCTCGCTGAAGCGCTTGCCCGCGCCCCACTGGTGGCTGAACACCGGCAGGCCCCCCACGGTCAGAGGCAGTTCGCGGTTGGGCTTCTTGAAGCGGTAGCGCACGGTGCGCTCGCCCAGCACATCCAGGCCGGCCACGTCTTCGAGCGTGGTCTTGTAGGCGGGCGAGGTGTCCGGCCCCATCAGCATGTCGTAGCTGTACTTCACGTCGAGCGCCAACACCGGATCGCCGTTGTGAAAACGGGCTTCGGGCCGCAACTCGAAGGTGGCACTCAGGCCGTCGGGGGCCACCGTCACATCGCCGGCCAGCAGACCATAGCCCGAGCCGACCTCGTCCATGGCCCCGGTGAGCAGGCTGTCGAACATCAAGGCACTCAGGTAGGCCGGCGCCGAACCCTTGAGGGTGAAGGGGTTGTACTTGTCGAAGGTGGAGGCACGGGAGTTGCTGACCAGCCGGAGTTCGCCCCCCTTGGGGGCCTGCGGGTTGACGTAGTCGAAATGCGCAAAACCCGCCGGGTACTTGGGCTGGCCCCACAAGGCGTAGGCCGGGGCGGCCCCGGCCGGGGAGGCACTCAACGCCGAAGCGGCAAGCAGGAGGCAAAAGCTCAAAGCACGCATGCGACAATTCTGCCCTAGTCCGGGTGCCGCCACAGGCAAGCGGGCCTCTGCCGGCCATGCCGCCGCCAGAAGCCTGCCCAAGCGCCCCGGCCCCTGAAACCCGCCCGGCAACGCAGCCCGGGCCCCGACCTGGAGAACAAGAATGGGATTTCTCACCGGCAAGAAACTGCTGATCACCGGCGTTCTGTCCAACCGCTCGATCGCCTATGGCATTGCCAAGGCCTGCCACGCGCAGGGCGCCGAACTGGCGTTCAGCTATGTCGGCGAGCGCTTCAAGGACCGCATCACCGAGTTCGCCGCCGATTTCGGTTCGAACCTGGTGTTCGACTGCGATGTGGCCGATGACGCCCAGATCGAGAAGCTGTTCGCCGATCTGTCCACCCACTGGCCCAAGTTCGACGGCTTTGTGCACGCTATCGGCTTCGCCCCGCGTGAAGCGATCGCCGGCGATTTTCTCGATGGCCTGAGCCGCGAAGCCTTCCGCATCGCCCACGACATCAGCGCCTACAGCTTCCCGGCCATGGCCAAGGCCGCCCTGCCCTACCTGAACGACAAATCGTCGGTGCTGACCCTGAGCTACCTGGGCGCGCTGCGCACGGTGCCGAACTACAACACCATGGGCCTGGCCAAGGCCAGCCTCGAAGCCTCGGTGCGTTACCTGGCCGAATCGCTGGGCAGCCAGAACCGCGGCCTGCGTGCCAACGGCATCTCGGCCGGCCCGATCAAGACCCTGGCCGCCAGCGGCATCAAGGGTTTCGGCAAGATCCTGTCGGTGGTGGCCGAGAACTCGCCGATCCGCCGCAACGTCACGATCGACGACGTCGGCAATGTGGCCGCCTTCCTGCTGAGCGACCTGGCCGCCGGCGTCAGCGCCGAGATCACCTATGTGGACGGTGGTTTCAGCCAGGTGGTCGGCGGCATCGCCGAGCCTGCAGTGGCCGGCTGAGCACCACAATCGAAGGCGGCCCCAGCGCCGCCCTGCAGCGCCCGGGCAGAAGCCCACCGCGCCGTTGCCTGGCGGCACCGGTGCGGTGCCGATCGACCTGGATCCCTTCGCACCGGACGCTGCCATGCCCTCTGCCTCTCCCATCTCGCGCCCCCAAGGCGCCTCCACGGCTTCGCGCCATCCAGCACGGCGCCAAACTTTGCTGGCACTCGCGGCCCTGGGGTCGATGGCGCCACATGCCCGGGCCCTGAGCCCTCAACCCGCCCCCGGCCCCCTCATGAAGGCGGGCCGCTACCAGGCAGGACAGCCGGTGGATGGCTTTCTGGTCAGCGAAAAGCTCGACGGTGTGCGCGCGCGCTGGGACGGCCGACAACTCTGGACCCGCAGCGGCCGGCGGATCACGCCACCGGCTGACTTCACCGCTGGTTGGCCCGCCCTGGCCCTGGATGACGAGCTGTGGGCTGGCCGGGGCCAGTTTCTACGCGCTGTGGCCGCCGTGCGCGAGGGGGCCGGCAGCGAAGCCTGGAGCACGCTGCGCATGATGGTGTTCGACACCCCCGACCCGGTGCGGCCCTTCGGCGGCCCGGACGGTCGCCTGGCCCTGCTGCAGGCGGCACTGGGCACACCGCCCACAGCCGCACTCACTGGCTTGCAGGCACTCCCCCAACGCCCCGTGACATCGACGGCCGACCTGCAATCCTGGCTCGACGAGGTGGTGGCAGCTGGCGGTGAGGGGCTGATGCTGCACCGCGCCAGCAATCTTTACCGCTCGGGCCGTTCCAACGACCTGCTGAAGTACAAGCCCTTTCTGGACGCCGAAGCCCGCGTGGTGCAGATCCTGCCCCGCAAAGGCCAGTGGCAGGGCCTGGCCGGCGCCCTGCTGGTGCAGACCACCGAGGGTCACCGCCTGCGCCTGGGCAGCGGCCTGTCTGAGACCCAGCGCCGCCAGCCGCCACCCGTGGGCAGTTGGGTCAGCTTCCGCTACCAAGGCCTGCACCTGGGGGGCGTGCCCCGCTTTGCCAGCTTTGTGCGCGTGATTCCCGACATCGACCTCTGACGCGCTGCACGCTGGCATGCAAAAGGCCCCACCCCTGTTGGAGGGCGGGGCCTTTTCAAGTGCGGCGAGCCGGCGGGTTAGCCGGCGGGTCAGTCGACAGATCTCAGGCCAGACTCAAACGCCTTGCTTGACGCAGTCGGCGAAATAGCGCACGTGGCCGTTGGCGTCTTCTTCCTCGACCAGGCCGTGGATGTCGGTCTCGAAGCCCGGGCACTGGGCATTGAACTCGCGCGAGAACTTGAGGTAGTCGACGATCTTCTTGTTGAACACTTCGCCCGGGATCAGCAGCGGGATGCCCGGCGGGTAAGGCGTGACCAGGCTGGTGGTGATGCGGCCTTCGAGCTCGTCGATCTCGACCCGTTCGGTCTTGCGCTGTGCGATGCAGGCATAGGCCTCCGAGGGCTTCATCGCCGGGGTCAGGTCACTGAGGTACATCTCGGTGGTCAGACGGGCGATGTCGTACTTGGCGTACAGCTCGTGCACGTGCTGGCACAGATCGCGCAGCCCCATGCGCTCGTAGCGGCGGTTCTTCTGGCAGAACTCGGGCAGGATGCGCCACATCGGCTGGTTCTTCTCGTAGTCGTCCTTGAACTGCTGCAGCGCGGTCAAGAGCGAGTTCCAGCGGCCCTTGGTGATGCCGATGGTGAACATGATGAAGAAGCTGTACAGGCCGGTCTTCTCGACGATCACGCCGTGCTCGGCCAGGAACTTGGTCACGATGCTGGCCGGGATGCCGGTCTTGGCAAACTTGCCGTTCAGGTCCAGGCCCGGTGTGACGATGGTCGACTTGATCGGGTCGAGCATGTTGAAGCCATCGGCCAGCTTGCCGAAACCGTGCCATTTGGTCGACTTGGCGTCGGCCTTGATGATCCAGTCGGAGGCACGGCCGATGCCGTCATCCACCAGCTTGTCCGGACCCCAGACCTTGAACCACCAGTCTTTGCCGTACTCGTCGTCCACCTTGCGCATGGCGCGGCGGAAGTCGAGCGCCTCGGCGATGCTTTCCTCCACCAGCGCGGTGCCGCCGGGCGGCTCCATCATCGCGGCGGCCACGTCGCAGCTGGCGATGATGCTGTACTGAGGACTGGTGCTGGTGTGCATCAGGTAGGCCTCGTTGAACAGGTGGCGATCGAGCTTGGTGTTCTGCGAATCCTGCACCAGCACATGGCTGGCCTGGCTGATGCCGGCCAGCAGCTTGTGGATGGACTGGGTGGCGTACACCACGCTTTCCTTCGGGCGCGCCCGCTTCTTGCCCATGGCATGGTAGGGGCCGTAGAACGGGTGGAAGGCCGCATGCGGCAGCCAGGCCTCGTCAAAGTGCAGGTTCTCGACATAGCCGTCGAGCATGCCCTTGATGGTCTCGGTGTTGTAGAGCACGCCGTCGTAGGTCGACTGGGTGATGGTCAGGATGCGGGGCTTGACCTTCTTCGCATCGGTGCCCTTGAGCAGCGGGTTGGCCTTGATCTTGGCCTGGATCGATTCCTGGGTGAACTCGCTCTGCGGGATCGGGCCGATGATGCCGAAATGGTTGCGCGTCGGCTTCAGGAACACGGGGATGGCCCCGGTCATGATGATCGAGTGCAGGATGGACTTGTGGCAGTTGCGGTCGACCACGACCACGTCACCGGGCGCCACGGTGTGGTGCCACACCATCTTGTTGCTGGTGCTGGTGCCGTTGGTCACGAAGAAGCAGTGGTCGGCATTGAAGATGCGGGCC
>RXJO01000508.1:5352-16391 GCA_003987795.1 Curvibacter sp. | reverse complement strand
TCGGCGATCGCCGAATCGCTGCTGGACGACCTGGCCGGCTTAATGCGCGAACCCCGGCACCAGAACATCCAGGTCGACATCGAGGAGCGGGTGTCCAAGGACATCGTGAGCCTGGTGCGCGATGGCGTGGTGTCGCTGGGCGTGTGCTGGAGCCAGGTCGATCTGGGCGGCCTCGAAAGCCGACCCTACCGCCACGACGAGCTGGTCCTGGCCGTGCCGCAGGGCCACCCGCTGGCCGGGTCGGCGGCCCTGCACTTTGAAGACACGCTCGATTTCGAGCACGTGGGCCTGCCCCCCTCCACGGCGGTCTATACCCTGCTCCACCGCTGTGCGGTGCGAGCCGGCAAAACGCTGCGCAACCGGGCCGTGGTGTCCAACTTCGACGCGGCCTTCCGGGTGGTCGGCGCTGGCCTGGGGGTGAGCGTGGTGCCCCTGGAGATCAGTCGCCTGCATGCCGAGGCCGGTCGCATCGTGACCGTGCCCTTGCTAGACGACTGGGCCCACCGCAGGTTCTCGATCTGCTTCAAGCGCCAGCAGGACCTGCCGCCGGCCGCGCAACGCCTGCTGACCTATCTGGAAGAGCGAGCCGCTGGCGGGCCGGCAGATCAGACCGCGACCTGAAAATCCGCTCAGCGCAGCAGCACCGACTTGCCCAGCAGGCTTTCGATCATCGCCACCAGGCACTCGGCGGTCTGGTTGCGCACATCACAAGCCGGGTTGAGCTCCACCACATCAAGCGAGCCCAGCCGACCGGTATCGGCCACCATTTCCATGCACAGTTGGGCCTCGCGGTAGCCCGGGCCCCCGGGCACGGCCGTGCCCACGCCCGGCGCGATGTCGTGGTCGAGAAAATCGGCATCCAGGCTCACGTGCAGGTGGGTGTGTTCGTCCAGCCCGGCCAGGGCACGGCGCAGGGTCTCGGCCATGCCATGCTCGTCGATGAAACGCATGTCGTAGGCCTCGATGCCCAACTGGCGCAGTTCAAGCTTTTCCGCCGGGTCCACGCTGCGCAGACCGATCTGGCGCAGCTCAGAGGGCTGCAGCGCGGGCAGCGGGCCGCCCAGGGTGGTCAAGGCCTCGGGGCCCAGGCCGCACAGGCAGGACACGGGCATGCCGTGCAGATTGCCGCTGGGGGTGGTTTCGCCCACGTTGACATCGGCATGGGCATCCAGCCACAGCACGCGCAGGCGCTTACCCTTCTCGCGACAGTGCCGGGCCACCGCGCTGATCGAGCCGATCGCCACACTGTGGTCGCCGCCCAACAGCACCGGCAACTGGCCCGCGCCCAGGCTGGCCAGGGTGGCCCGGTACACGGCGCGGTTCCAGGCGATCACCTCGTCCAGATGGCGGTAACCCGCCTGCACCGGCCCCAGCGGGTTGGCCGGCCCGGACAGGTCGCCCTCATCCACCACCTGACGGCCGAGGCCTTGCAAGGCCGCCGCCAGACCTGCCACCCGCAGGGCCTCCGGACCCATCGAGGCGCCCCGACGGCTGGCCCCCACATCGGTGGGGGCACCGATCAGGCAGACCGGCGCTGAAGGAGAGCAAGCTGCAACGGGCGGGTTCATGCGGGACTCCTGAAGTAGCCCACCCACTATACAAAGCCCAAGCCGAACCCGGCCCGCAGAAGCAAAAAGAGCACCGCAAGGGTGCTCTTGGCGAGGCGATGACCAGGCTCAGGCTTTGCGGGCGCGGCGCGTCTTGACGGCCTCGGACAGCAGGGCCAGCACATCGGCCGAATCGTCCCAGCCCAGGCAGGCGTCGGTGATGCTCTTGCCGTACTCCAGCGCGCCGACTTCGTCCTTGCCCGGCGTGAACTTCTGGGCGCCGGCTTGCAAGTGGCTCTCCACCATCAGGCCGAACACCTGGTGCGAGCCGCCTTCGATCTGGGTGGCGATGTCGCGTGCGACATCGATCTGACGCTGATGCTGCTTGCTGCTGTTGGCGTGGCTGCAATCCACCATCAGGGTGGCGGGCAGCTTGGAGGCTTCGAGCTCCTTGCAGGCGGCGTCCACGCTGGCGGCGTCGTAGTTGGGGGTCTTGCCGCCGCGCAGGATCACGTGGCAATCCTTGTTGCCCTGGGTCTGCACGATGGCCACCTGGCCGTTCTTGTGCACCGACAGGAAGTGGTGCCCGCGTGCGGCTGCCTGGATGGCATCGGTGGCGATGCGGATATTGCCGTCCGTGCCGTTCTTGAAGCCGATCGGGGCCGAGATGCCCGAGGCCAGTTCGCGGTGCACCTGGCTTTCGGTGGTGCGCGCCCCGATGGCGCCCCAGCTGATCAGGTCGCCGATGTACTGGGGCGAGATCACGTCGAGGAACTCGCTGCCAGCCGGCAGGCCCAGGCGGTTGATCTCGATCAGCAGCTGGCGGGCAATGCGCAGGCCTTCGTCGATGCGGTAGCTTTCATCGAGGTAGGGGTCGTTGATCAGGCCCTTCCAGCCCACGGTGGTGCGGGGCTTTTCGAAGTAGACCCGCATCACGATCTCCAGCGTGTCGGCGTATTTCTCGCGCTCCACCTTGAGACGGCGGGCGTATTCGACGGCAGCGGCCGGGTCGTGGATGGAGCAGGGGCCGATCACCACCAGCAGGCGGTCGTCCTTGCCGGCCATGATGTTGTGGATGTTGTGACGGGTTTCGGTGATCAGCGACTCGACCTGCGTGCCGTGGATGGGGAAGAAGCGGATCAGATGTTCGGGCGGGGGAAGCACGGTGATGTCCTTGATGCGTTTGTCGTCGGTCTGGCTGGTCTTGTCGACATTCGCGTACCAGGCATCAGCCTTGGTGCTGGGTTTGTTCATGGCGGGGCTCCTTTGGATTTGAAACGGGTTGGAATCAGATTTCGGTCGGGCAGAAAAAAACCGCCGGGCTTTTCAGCTTCGGCGGTTCCTGGGAGGGGTGTTCGGGTGCTTACGCGCTCGCCTCTCGTCCGCCGGGGACAGAGAACCAAAAGTAAAAATAAAAGGCTGCGCGGAATTGCATGTCAGGCAATTTAGCACAGCGACAGGCCGAATTGCCGCCTGTCGCCCGCACGCCACATCGGTTTTTTTGCGCGCCAGACATCCTCTGCGTGCGCATTACGCGCAATTGGCGCGATAAATACATGAAATTGCATCAAAAACACGCAGATGAGCGCCCAGACCTCGGTTAAGACGACGGCACCGAAATTTTGCTTTTTTGTGTAGCAGACGGCCGGACGGCTTGCCCCCGCGCCTCAACCCAGCCCATGGCGCTGGCCTTCACAGCCCGACCAAAGACCTTTTCGCCACCCAGCCCAACCGCCCAACCGGGCTGCCGAGTCCTTCCCCTCGTCCAGGTCGGATGTGCTTCAAAGATTCAGCCTTCATCTTGCGGAGGAAGCAGCACATGGTCTGGATCAGACGCAGCTGGGCCTGGCTCGTGGCCTGGATGGGATTGGGCTTGGGCATTGGCGGGGCCTACCTGCTGTGGCTGGATGGCTCACCCTATTACCTGGTGGCCGGCCTGCTGTTGACCGGGGCGGCCAGTCTGATGTGGCGTGGTCGCTCCAGCGGCGCATGGTGGGTTGCGAGCTGGGCACTGCTGAGCGTGCCCTGGGCCCTGTGGGAGAGCGGCTTCGACTTCTGGGCCCTTTTTCCCAGACTGATGGCGCCCTTCGCCTTGGCTGCGGTGTCCCTGTTGCTGGCCCCTCGCCAGGCCGATGACGCCGGGCGCAGGCCGGGCCTCGGTGCCGCCGCGCTGTGTGGGCTGGGGTTCGGCCTGGCCTGCCTGTTGGGATTCGGGATGGCGTTCGTCCCGCATGGCGGGGTCGCCCCAGAGGCGACGAAGGCCGATGACACGCCGCGCGGCGACAACCAACCCGTCGACTGGGGCGCCTATGGCCGCACGCCCGAAGGGCGCCGCGATGCCCCCTTCGACCAGATCAACCGCGACACCGTGCACCGCCTGAGCTTGGCCTGGACCTACCGCAGCGGCGACACCGAGCCCGGGGTGGACCAGAACACCCCGCTGCAGATCGGCGAACGGGTCTACAGCTGCACTCGGCGCCAACGCGTGATCGCCCTGGACGCCGACACCGGCAAGCAACGCTGGGTGTTCGACCCCCAGGCCCGTGCGCCGTTCTGGCAACGCTGCCGCGGCCTGGGCTACTGGAAAGAAACCCGCTCCGACGCGCTGGGTGCGGCCCCATCCAGCCGTGCCATGACCGGCAGTTCGTGCCGCGAACGGATTGTCCAGACCACCATGGACGCCCGACTGATCGCCCTGGATGCGCGCACCGGACAGCCCTGCGAAGGCTTCGGACAGCAGGGCACCGTGTCACTGACCCAGGACATGGGCCCGGTGCAGCCGGGCTTCTACTTCCAGACCTCGGCCCCGCTCGTGGCCCGCGACCTGATCGTGGTGGGCGGCTGGGTGGTAGACAACCAGATGCGCGGCGAACCCTCGGGTGTGATCCGCGCCTTCAGCGCCCGCACCGGAGAGCTGGTCTGGGCCTGGGACCTGGGGCGCCCGGCCACCACCCGCCGGCCACCCGAGGGACAGACCTACACCCGGGGCACCCCCAACATGTGGAGCACGGCGGCCTACGACGACCGGCTTGGTTTGATCTACGCGCCCCTGGGCAATGCCACCCCCGACTACTACGGCCGTGACCGGCCGCCTCATTCGGATGAGTACAGCTCGGCGCTGGTCGCCCTGGACATCCGAACCGGGCGCCCACGCTGGCACTTCCAGACCGTGCACCACGACCTCTGGGACTACGACCTGCCTTCGCAACCGGCCTTGATCGACCTGCCGGATGGCCAGGGCGGCGAGGTGCCTGCGGTGCTGCAGACCACCAAGCGGGGTCAGATCTTCTTGCTGAATCGTGCCACTGGCGAGCCACTGTCGGAGGTGTCCGAAAAGCCCGTGCCGCAAAACGGGGCCGTGCCCGAAGAGCGCCTGGCCCCCACACAGCCCTACTCGGTGGGCATGCCCACCATTGGCGCAGAGCGCTTGAGCGAAACAAGGATGTGGGGCATGACGATGTTCGACCAGTTGCTGTGCCGCATCGAGTACCGACAGTGGCGCTACGACGGCGACTTCACGCCTCCCGGACTGCAGCGCGCCATCCAGCACCCTGGCAATGCGGGTGGCATGAACTGGGGCAGCGTGTCAGTCGACCCTCAGCGGCAGCGGGTGTTTCTCAACGACATCCGGATCCCCAGCGTGTTCCAGTTGATACCCCGTGCCGACTACGAAGCGTTCTCCAAGGTCAACCCGCCGGTCAGCGATGGCCACGGGCCCTCGCCCCAACTGGGCACGCCCTATGGCGTCTACACCACGATCTGGTTGTCCAGGCTGGGCGTGCCGTGCGTGCAACCCCCCTTCGGCACCCTGACCGCCATCGACCTGAAGACACGTCGGGTGGCATGGCAGGTGCCCGCCGGGACCGCCGAGGAACTGGGGCCCATGGGCCTGCGCCTGGGTCTGCCGATGCCGATCGGCATGCCCAGCTATGCGGGCACCCTGAGCACGGCGGGTGGGCTGGTGTTTTTCTCGGGCAGCCAGGATTTCTACCTGCGCGCCTACGACGCCCAGACCGGGGCCGAGCTCTGGAAGCATCGATTGCCGGTGGGCAGCAGTGCCACCCCCATGAGCTATGTGTCCCCCAAGACCGGCCGGCAGTACGTCTTGGTGACCGCCGGCGGGGCCGCCTACTCAAAGCATCAGGGCGACTACGTGATGGCCTTCGCCCTGCCCTGAGGCCGGGTCTGCCAAGCGGTCACGGCGGTGCGTCAGGCCGTGCCCCCCACTGTCATGCCATCGATGCGCAGGGTGGGCTGGCCCACGCCCACCGGCACGCTCTGGCCCTCTTTGCCGCAGGTGCCCACGCCGCTGTCCAGGCGCATGTCGTTGCCGATCATGGAGACGCGCTTGAGCGCATCGGGGCCGCTGCCGACCAGGGTGGCCCCCTTGACGGGGTATTGGATCTTGCCGTTTTCGACCCAGTAGGCTTCGCTGGCCGAGAACACGAACTTGCCCGAAGTGATGTCGACCTGGCCGCCGCCGAAGTTGACGGCGTAAAGCCCCTTCTTCATGCTGGCCACGATCTCTTCGGGAGACTTGTCGCCACCCAGCATGTAGGTGTTGGTCATGCGCGGCATGGGCACATGGGCATAGCTTTCGCGACGACCGTTGCCGGTGGGCTTCACGCCCATCAGACGGGCGTTCATGGAATCCTGAATGTAGCCCTTGAGGATGCCGTCCTCGATCAGCACGTTGCGCTGGGTGGCATGACCTTCGTCATCCACATTGAGCGAACCGCGACGGTCGGCAATCGTGCCGTCGTCCAGCACGGTCACGCCCTTGGCCGCCACGCGCTGGCCGATGCGGCCGGTGAAGGCGCTCGAGCCCTTGCGGTTGAAATCGCCCTCCAGGCCGTGGCCGATGGCCTCGTGCAGCAGCACGCCGGGCCAGCCCGGGCCCAGCACCACGGTCAGCTCGCCGGCCGGGGCCGGGCGGGCCTCCAGGTTGGTGAGGGCCGCGTTCACCGCGTCGGACACATAGGTGTCGATCACGGCGTCGTCGAAATAGGCCATGCCAAAGCGACCACCGCCCCCGCCGGAGCCCACCTCGCGGCGGCCGTTGTGCTCGGCGATCACAGTGACCGACAGGCGCACCAGCGGGCGCACATCGGCCGCCAGGGTGCCGTCGGCGCGGGCGATCAGCACCACGTCGTACTCGCCGGCCAGGCCGGCCATCACCTGCACCACGCGCGGATCGCGGGCACGGGCACGCTGCTCGACCTTCTCGAGCAAGCGCACCTTGGCGGTGCTGTCGAGCGTGGCAATCGGATCAAGGCCGGGGTAGAGCGAACGACTGGGCGCCACCTTGCGGGCCGCCGCCCGCACCCGGGCGCTGCCTCCTTGACCGGAGATGGTGCGCACCGTGTGCGCTGCATCGAGCAGCGAGGCCAGGGAAATGTCGTCGGAGTAGGCAAAAGCGGTTTTCTCGCCGCTGACGGCCCGCACGCCCACGCCCTGATCGATGCTGAAGGAACCCGTCTTGACGATGCCCTCTTCCAGGCTCCAGCCCTCGGCACGGGTGTACTGGAAGTAGAGATCCGCGTCATCCACCCGGTGCGCCCGGATCTCGTTGAGCGCCTTGGTCAGATGGGTCTCATCCAGGCCAAAGGGTTCCAGCAGCAGTTGCCGGGCAATGGCCAGGCGCTCGAGGGTGGGTTCGCGTGAAATCATCTGGCCATTTTAGGGCTCACCCGGCCCCCGACCGACCTGTGGGGGCAAGGCCCCGGCCGGCGCCAGGCTGCCCACCGCTGGCTTGCAGCCGCCTTCCAAGCTTCAGGTCGGGACCAGCCGCTTCGCCCGGGCCACCGACATCAGGATGCCCAGCCCCATGCCCAGGGTGACCATGGCCGTGCCGCCGTAGCTGATGAAGGGCAGCGGCACGCCCACCACGGGCAAGATGCCGCTGACCATGCCCATGTTCACAAAGGCGTAGGTGAAGAAGATGCAACAGACAGCACCGGCCAGCAGGCGCGAGAACAGGGTGGGCGCGTCGAGGGCGATCATCAGGCCACGCCCGACCAGGAACAGGAACGACACGATCAAACACAGGTTGCCGATCAGGCCGAATTCCTCCGAAAAAGCTGCGAAGATGAAATCGGTGGTGCGCTCGGGGATGAACTCGAGGTGGGTCTGGGTGCCAGCCATGAAGCCCTTGCCGAACACCCCGCCCGAGCCGATCGCGATCATGCCCTGGATGATGTGAAAACCCTTACCCAGTGGATCGCGGGAAGGGTCGAGCAGCGTGCAGATGCGTTGCTGCTGGTAATCGTGCAGCACCGGCCAGCGCACGCCGTCGGCACACAGCCGGGGCTCGAACCAGACGATCAGGGCCACGCCGACCACGCCCAGCAGCACCGGTGGCAGGATCAGGCGCCAGCTGAGGCCGGCAAAGAAGATCACCGACAGGCCGGCGGCCAGCACCAGCAGCGAGGTGCCCAGGTCGGGCTGTTTCATGATCAGGCCCACCGGCAGCACCAGCAGCAGGCCGGCCACCAGGAAATCGAGCGGGCGCAACTGCCCTTCGCGGCGCTGGAACCACCACGCCAGCATCAGCGGCATGGCAATCTTCAGGATCTCGCTGGGCTGGATCACCACCCCCAGGTTGATCCAGCGCCGGGCGCCCTTCTTGGTCAGTCCGAACAAGGCCACCGCCACCAGCAGCGACACGCCCAGCACGTAAAGCGGCACGGCAAAGGTCATCAGGCGCTGGGGAGGTACCTGGGCCACCACGAACATGATCATGCCCGCCAGGATCATGTTGCGCCCATGGTCCACAAAGCGGGTGCCATGGTCGTAGCCCGAGGAATACATGGTGAGCAGGCCGGCGCACACCAGCAGAAAGACGGCAAACGCCAAAGGCCCGTCGAAGCCCTGGAACAGGGGCAGCAGACGTTGGCGCAGGGACGGCTTTTCAAAGACAGCGGACATCCGGCGATTATCGGCCCAGCAGCAAACCAGACCGGCCGGCAAGGCTTCCGGACGCGGCCCGGGCGGCGCGCTCAGGCGGCCTTGTCGGATCGGGCCTGACGCTGGCGGAACAGTTGCACCAGCAGCGCGCCCAGCCGGCGCAGCAGCTCGCGCGAACCGGGGTCCATCAGCAGCGAGCCGGGCGTGGCCGCGTCGGCGTACAGCAGGGCGAACACCTGATCCCGATGGCGCAGCGGCAGCAGCCAGTAGGCGGCCGGGGCCGCAGGCTGGCACAGCCACGCCGGCAGTTGGCGGCGCAGCACCGGATCAGCGGCCACATCAGGCACCACCGTGAGCTCGCCGCTGCGGCAGGCCTGGCCGAGCGCGCCGCCCTGCCCTGGCCCCAACTCGACGCGGAACACGGCCTGCAAGGGCGCCGCACCGGCGCCCACGGCCAGGCGCGCCGCGACGGCGGCCCCTTGAGGGTCGCGCAGGCAAAACACCAGCCGGTCGGTCTCCAAGGCACCGTGCAGGCCGGTCACGAGCTTGCGCAATCCCTCGGCCAAAGGCACCTGACGCGCGACATCGGACTCGTCGAGCCAGGATTGCAGGCTGCGCTCGAGCGCACGCAGGGCCTCGTGCTGGCGGGCCAGGCGGCTGGTGCGGGCCTGGGTGGACGAGGGACCGGTCGCCGGCCCAAGCGGCGCGGGCCGGGACGATGCAAAGGCCGGGGCCGCAGGCTGCGCCTCGGCCGCGACGACGACAGGCACCGTCGGGGCCAGTGGCGGGGGGGCTCCGGCGTTGGCGGGTGCTGGGGGGTGGGCCGGTGTGACGGCAGCCCTGGAAGGCTGAACCTGGGGCGGCGGAGCCACCGCCGCAGGTGCCGGCTCCGGACGGGCTGTGGCCGCCGCCAAAGGCGCAGGCTGTGTCAGCTTGCCGGTCTGGCTGGCCGGAAAGCCCAAGGCATCGGCCAGGCCCTTGAGGCGCGCCTGGGCCTGGATCACGCCCTCCTGGAAATCTTCGGCCGCCAGGCCCAGCACGCGGGCATAGCGGTCGGTGACGGTCTTGAGACGCTGCGCCGGCTCCACCGTGTCGGGTCCGATCAGAGCCGCCGTGAGGTCGTTGGCGGCCACGGCCAGCCAGCGCAGGTACTCGCGCCCATTGTGAGGGCGGCGGGCCGGAGGACGACCAAAGGGTCGACGCATGCAGAACAGCAGGTCAGCGGGCAGGCCCCAGCTGCGGGCCACGCCGCAGCCGAAATCCTCCAGGCTCAGCCCCAGGTAATGGAGGGCGGCCGTGACTTCCCCGCCCGAAAAGCGGCCCTCGGCCACGGCTCGATCGAGCTGCACCGCCTCGGCCGGGAAGTAGTAGCCCAGCAGCATGCGGCCCAGGTTCTGGAACAGGGCGGCCAGGAAGGCGTCTTCGCGCAGGTGCTGCACCGCGCAGAGCTCGCTGGCCAGCGAACCCGCCATCAGGGCCCGCAGGAACTGGGTCTTGAGCTGTCCCGCATGGGTCTGGTCGGGCATGCGCTCCAGCAGTTTCAGGCTCAGCGCCAGGTTGCGCACGCCATTGAAGCCCACCAGGCCCACAGCCCGGGAGACCGTGGTCACCATGCCGCTGACCTGGGCATACTGCGCGCTGTTGACCACCCGCAGCAATTGCTGGGTGAGGGCCACATCGCGCAGGATCTCGCGCGCCAGGTCTTCCAGGCTGTGATCATCGGAGCTGGCCACCTGCAGGATGCGCCCCATGGAATCGGACAGCGCCGGGAAATCACCCTGGCGGCGCATGCGTGCCAGCAGGGTCTCGAGGGTGCGGGCCGCCGCCGTGCCGGCCCAGGCCGACAAGGCGGCCTGGAACTCGCTGACCTGGGCAAAGCGTTGCTCGGGTTCGGGGTGCAGGGCCCGGGTGATCTGGGCCTGCAACGGAGGATCGAGGTTGCGCCCCCAGTCTTCGGGCAGATCCTGGAATCGGCGCGCCAGTGCGTCATGCGAACGATCGGCGGCGCGCCTTTCGGAGGCCGTGCCGGTGAGCATCTCGGCCAGCAGCACCCCGGCGGCGAACACGCCCTCCTCGGGCGCCTCGGCCAGGCCTTGCTCCCAGCGGGCCTGGGGCCAGGCCAGCGCAGCGGCCACCGCCTCGTGGGGCAGCAGGATCCCTGCGTCGGGCGGACTGGCGGCGGACGGGGACTCACTCATGTCGCAAAATGGAAGAAACAGGCCTTTTCGGGGCGGCGCAGGCTGCGCACCGTCCATGTCGCCCAGTTTAGGGCCAGTTGAGCGGCTCCGGCCGCTACAACCGACCAAACCTCAGCGCCACCCCCACCGGTCATCACCTCTCCCATGCCCATCCAGCCCATGCCTCAGACCACCCATCTGCTTTACTTGCACGGATTCCGATCTTCCCCTCAATCGGCCAAAGCCCGCCAGATGGCCGAGGTGGTGGCCGAGCGACACCCTCGGGTGCACTGGTGGTGCCCTCAGTTGCCGCCTTCGCCGCGTGCTGCCGCCGAGCTGCTGAGCGAAGGCCTGCGCGAGTGGCCGTCGGCCACCATGGCGGTGATGGGCTCATCGCTGGGCGGGTTCT
>RXJO01000508.1:0-5302 GCA_003987795.1 Curvibacter sp. | reverse complement strand
GGTGGCCCGCCAGACCGGCTGCCGCTCGGTGCTGATCAACCCGGCGGTGGACCCGGCGCGCGATCTGGCCCGCTACATCGGAGAGCAGACCTTCTGGCACCAGCCTGAACAGCGTTTCTATTTCGAACCGCACTTTGTCGACGAACTGCGGGCCATGGCTGCCGATGGCCTTTGCCAGCCAGGCCCGGAGCTGGCCTTGATTGCCAAGGGCGACGAGGTGCTGGACTGGCGTGAGATGAGCGCCCGCTACGCGCATGCGCAGTTGCGGGTGCTCGAGGGTGGCGACCACGCGCTCAGTGATTTTCCGGCCCACCTCGACGAGGTTCTGGGCTTTCTGGATCTGGTCTGAGTGGGTGCCCATGATCCCGGACCGGTCATGGCCTGAACCGTTCTCATGGACAATCGCCCCATGTACGCACTGTTTGATGAAGCCGGCAAGTTTCAGGCCGGACGCATTCTGTCGGAAGCCGATAGCTCCCTGCAGGTGGAACTGGAATCGGGTAAGCGGGTCAAGGTCAAGGCCGCCAACCTGCTGCTCAAGTTTGACAAGCCCGCCCCGGCCGAGCTGATCGCCCAGGCCCAGGCCGCCGCCGAAGGCATCGAGCTGGAATTGGCCTGGGAGTTCGCCCCCGAGGAGGACTTCGGCTTTGCCGAACTGGCCCGTGACTATTTCAGCGACCAGGCCACCCTGGTGCAGCAGACCGCCGCCCTGTTCCGCCTGCACGAGGCCCCGCATTATTTCCGCCGCGCCGGCAAGGGCCGCTACAAGAAGGCCCCCGCCGAGATCGTGCAGCAGGCGCTGGCCGCCATCGAAAAGAAAAAGCTGCTGCTGCAACAGATTGCCGACTGGGCCGCCGAACTGGGCCGGGGCGAATGCCCGCAGCCGATCCGCGACCAGCTCTACAAGATCCTGTTCCGCCCCGACAAGAACGCGCCCGAGTACAAGGCGGTGGTCGAGGCCTCTCGCGCCACCCAGACCGCTCCCCTGGACTTGCTGCGCCAGGCCGGCGCCATCGATTCAGCCTACCAGTTCCACTGGAAGCGCTTCCTGTTCGACAACTTCCCCAAGGGCACGGGCTTCCCCGCCCTGCAGGCCCCCGACATCACCGACGAACTGCCACTGGCCGAGGTGCAGGCCTACTCGATCGATGACTCGCAGACCACCGAGATCGACGACGCGCTGTCGGTGCAGGGCCTGGGCAGCGGCCGGGTGACGCTCGGCGTGCACATCGCCGCGCCCGGCCTGGCCTTGCAGACCGGCACGCCGATCGACCAGGTAGCGCGCCATCGCCTGTCCACCGTCTACATGCCGGGCTACAAGATCACCATGCTGCCCGACGAAGTGGTGCAGCGCTACACCTTGTCCGAGGGGCGCGCCTGCCCGGCGGTGTCGCTGTACGTGAGCTTTGACGAGGCCAGCCTGGAGATCCAATCCAGCGAAACCAAGCTCGAACGCGTGCCGATCGCAGCCAACCTTCGTCACGACCAGCTCGACAAGGTGGTCACCGAGGCCTGGATGGAGAGCGACAACCCGGGTCAGACCGAGCTGCCCGGCGGCATGACGCACGCTACCATGGCCTTTCTGTGGCGCCTGGCCAAGACCCTCAAGTCGCGTCGCGAGGAGGTGCGAGGCAAGCCCGAGACCTTCAACCGGCCCGATTACAACTTCCGCCTGGTTGGCAACGACGGCGCCGAGCCCACCGGGCAGGAGACCGTGCAGATCAGCGTGCGCCAGCGCGGCGCCCCGCTGGATCTGATCGTGGCCGAGGCCATGATCCTGGCCAACAGCCATTGGGGCCTGTGGCTGGCCGAATGCGGCGTGCCCGGCATCTACCGCAGCCAGGCCAGCCTGGCCCCGGGCGTGAAGGTGCGCATGGGCACCAAGGCCCAGCCGCACGCCGGCATCGGGGTCAAGGCCTATGCCTGGAGCACCTCGCCCCTGCGTCGCTACACCGACCTGGTCAACCAGTGGCAGATCATTGCCTGCGCCCGCCACGGCAAGACGGCGGCCCTGGCGGCCCCCTTCAAGCCCAAGGATGCCGAGCTGTTCTCGATCATCAGCGGCTTCGATGCAGCCTACAGCGCCTACAACGGCTACCAGGCCGGCATGGAACGCTTCTGGACGCTCAAGTACGTGCAGCAGAACGCCATCACCGAGCTGACG
The DNA here is from genome assembly GCA_003987795.1 of Curvibacter sp. Lineage (GTDB taxonomy): Bacteria > Pseudomonadota > Gammaproteobacteria > Burkholderiales > Burkholderiaceae_C > Curvibacter. Next base: position 3,138 of record RXJO01000508.1, on the reverse strand, counting down.
GCGGCGGTGTTCAAGGAAGGCCCCAATGGCAGCGTGCTGGTGCGTGCCGATGAGCTGCCCCTGGTGCTGGCCGCCCATGGCATGAGCGGCCTGCCGCGCGGCGCACGGGTGCGGGTCAAGCTTGGGGAGATCGATGAGATCGCGCTCGATGTCAGCGGCACCATCGTGGAACGCCTGGATGCCGAACTGCCCCTGGATACCGCCGATGAAGACGAGGGCGATGACGAGCCGGTGGCCGGCCCCATCGCCATCGCGGTGGATGTGAACGAAGCCGACCCAGCCGCTGGCGAGGCGGCCCCCTCTGCCGCCTGAGGCGGCCCCGTCAGGAGACGCCCGAGCCGTGAGCGCCCTTGCCCCCCTGCGACGCCTGAGCACCCTGCAGATCACGCTGGCGGTGTCGGCACTGGTCCATGCCGGCCTGCTGACGCTGCGCATCGTGGACCCCGAATCCTTCAACCGGGTGTTCCAGGACACGCCGCTGGAAGTGATCCTGGTGAATGCCAAGTCGGATGCCCGTGCCGACCGGCCCACCGCCATCGCCCAGGCCAACCTGGCCGGCGGTGGCGAGGCCAGCCGCGGGCGGGCCACCTCGCCCCTGCCCAGTTCGGCCCTGACCAGCGTGGGCGACACGCTCGAGGAGAGCCAGCGCCAACTTGCGGCCCTGGAGCAACTGCAGGCCCGAATGCTGACCAGCGTTCACCAGCAGCTCGCCAGCCTGCCCAAGCCCGACCCGAACCGCAGTACCCTGACCCCGCAGGAACAGGCCCAGGAAGAGAAACGCCGCCAGTTGCTCAAGCTGCTGGCCGAGATCGAGCGTCGCATCAACGAAGAGAACGCCCGTCCCAAGAAGCGCTACATCAGCCCGGCCACACGTGAAGAGGTGTATGCCACCTACTACGACCAGTTGCGCCACAAGGTGGAGGACAAGGGCACCGAGAACTTCCCCGAGAAAGACGGCAAGAAGCTCTATGGCGAATTGACCATGACCCTGACCATCAACGCCAGTGGCCGCCTGCTGGCCACCGAGATCGTGCAGAGCTCGGGCAACCGCACGCTGGACCGCCGTGCCGAGGCCATCGCCCGTTCGGCCGAACCCTTTGGTGCCTTCAGCCCGGCGATGCGGCGTCAGGCCGACCAGATCGTGGTCGTGTCACGCTTTCGCTTCACACGCGATGAAACCCTGGAAGCCAACGTCCGATAATCACGCTCGGCGCCCAGTCCCCCTCCGGGACTGAACTGGTGCGTCAACGAGACAAACCCCGCCTGCTCCCCAGGCCCCAGCCAGCCCCCTCATGAGCCAAGACCACTATTGCGTGTTGGGCAACCCGGTTGAACACAGCCGCTCGCCCTGGATCCACACCCGCTTTGCCGAGCTGACCGGCCAGAGCCTGAGCTACGGGCGCCAGCTCGTCGAGCTCGACAAGTTCCACGAAACCCTGCACCGACTGCAGCTCGAAGGCTTCAAGGGCTGCAACGTGACTGTCCCCTTCAAGTTCGAAGCCGCCCAGGCCGCCCAGGTGCGGAGCCCGCGCGCCGAACTGGCCGGCGCGGCCAATGTGCTGACCCTGCGCGCCGATGGGCTGCATGCCGACAACAGCGATGGCATCGGCCTGGTCAACGACCTGCAAAACAACGCCGGCGTGGCGCTGCAGGGCAAGGCGCTGCTGCTGATCGGTGCCGGCGGCGCCGCCGCAGGGGTGCTGGGCCCCTTGCTGGAGGCCGGCCCGGCGCGCCTGACCGTGGTCAATCGCACCCATGACAAGGCCACCGCCCTGGTGGCCCGCCACCAGGCGCTGGCCCGCAGTCATGGCGTGGCACTCGACGCGCCCGCCATCGAAACCCTGCAAGGCAGCTTCGATGTGGTGATCAATGCGACGGCCAGCAGCCTGAGCGGTGCCGCCGTCCCGGTGCCAGCCAGCGTCCTGCGCCCGGGCTGTCTGGCCCTGGACATGATGTACGGGCCCGCGGCCCAGGGTTTTCTCGACTGGGCGGGTGCCCATGGAGCCCAGGGCCGCGACGGCCTGGGCATGCTGGTGGAACAGGCCGCCGAGGCCTTCGCACTGTGGCGCGGCGTGCGCCCGCCGTCAGCCCAGGTGCTGGCCGAATTGCGCCGTCAACTCTGAGCCCGTCACTCGGCCATGAAAGCCCTGCTGCGCTGGATTGCCTGCCTCTTGCTGGCCTGGCTGGCTCTGGAGTTGTTCTTCGTCGTGCGGATCGCCTCGCTGGCGGTGCTCGACCCGGCCTCCACCGCCTTCCAGCGCTCCGAGGCCGTGCGCATCCGCCGCGAAACCGGGCACCTGAGATGGCAGCAGCAGTGGGTGGCCTATGGCCAGATCTCGGACCACCTCAAGCGGGCGGTGATCGCCTCCGAGGACGATGGTTTCACCCAGCACGACGGCGTGGACTGGGAAGCGATCCAGAAGGCCTGGAAGCGCAACGCCCAGGCTGAAGCCCGCGTGCAGGGCCTGCGCCCGGGCAGCGGCAACAAGACCCGTTCGCCCAAGGTGGTCGGCGGCTCCACCATCACCCAGCAGTTGGCCAAGAACCTGCTGCTGTCGGGTGAGCGCACGCTGCCGCGCAAGGCCCAGGAGTTGGTGCTGACCCTGCTGCTGGAGGCGTTTCTGGACAAGCAACGCATCCTCGAGATCTACCTCAACAGTGTGGAATGGGGCGAGGGCGTGTTCGGCGCCGAGGCCGCGGCCCAGCACTACTTCCGCAAATCGGCGGCCCGGCTGAGCCCGGCCGAAGCGGCCCGGCTGGCCGTGATGCTGCCGCGGCCCAAATACTTTGAACAACTGCCCAACTCGCCCTACCTGAGCAGCCGCAGCGGTGTGATCCAGGGCCGCATGGGCAACTCGATCCTGCCCTGAGCGGGGCACTCACAGCATGGTCTGGCCTGTCGGCGGTTCGCCCTTGAGCCGGCGCTGACGCCGCTCGAGATTGCGCCGCCAGCGCTCCAGGGCCAGCACCAGTCGGCGTGCCCCGTAGCGCAGGCTCACCTCCGCCACCTCCAGCAGTCTGGCGCGTCGCAGCGCCTGATCGACATCATGGCGCCACATGCCGGTGCAGACGACACTGAGGAAGGCCAGCGGCAAACGCCCCCGTCGGTGCAGGGCCACACGGGCATAAGCGGGCAGG
>RXJO01000580.1:15869-16056 GCA_003987795.1 Curvibacter sp. | reverse complement strand
GCCTGCACGCCCAGGGCTACCCGCCGGCCATCGACGCGGGCGTGCTGACCGTCATGGTCTCGTTCTCCAGCTGGAACGGGGTCAAGCACACCGGCAACAAGAGCCTGCAGACCGACGTGTTGAAGGGCCGAATGGGCTTCCAGGGCTTCGTGGTCGGCGACTGGAACGCCCACGGCCAGGTCGAGGG
>RXJO01000580.1:0-15683 GCA_003987795.1 Curvibacter sp. | reverse complement strand
CGGCACGCTCAGGGGCTCGGGCCGGGGCGCGAGGGGGCTGGGCGAGGTCGGGCGGGCCGGTGTCTGGGCGCAGGCGCTCAGCAGGGCGCTGGCACCCAGGGTCAGCACATGCCGGCGGGTGGCCGGCGCCAGGCGGGGATTGAACTCATTCATCGCTGATCTTCAGTTGGCGGGCCAGCTGGCTCCAGTGCTTGGTCTCGGCCGCGATCTGGCGGTCGAACTCGTCGCCGCAGCTCAACATCGGATCCATGCCGAGTTGCTGCAGCCGGTCGGCCCCCGCGCTGGAGACCACGAAGCGGCTGACTTCGGTCTGCAGCTTTTTCAGCACGTCCTCAGGCGTCTGGGCCGGGGCCAGCACGCCATACCAGGCGTCGGCGCGGTAGCCTTTGATGCCCGACTCTTCGAAGGTGGGTACTTGGGGCAGGGCGCTCACCCGCTGCGGGCTGGCCACCGCCAGGGCCAGCAGCTTGCCCGATTTGATCGAGGGCAGCACCGAGCCCAGCGAGGCGAACGAGGCCATCACCTGACCAGCCATCACATCGGCAATGGCCGGTGCGGCGCCCTTGTAGGGCACATGGGTCAGTTGCAGTCCGGCGCGCTGGGCGAAGTCTTCACCGGCAAAGTGCACCGAACTGCCCAGGCCCGGCGAGGCGTAGGTGACGGCGCCGGGCTGGCTCTTGGCCCGAGCCAGGAAATCGGCCAGGCGGGGCAGGCCGGCTTGCGGCCCCACCACCAGCACGGTGGGCGAGGCGCCGATCCGGCACACGGCCTTGAAAGACTTGACCGGGTCGAACTGGATCTGGCGGCTGTACAGCGCGCTGATCATGGTGTGGTTGGTGGCCGCCATCAGCAGGGTGTGGCCGTCTTTGGCCTGTGCCACGGCCTGGGCCGCGATGATGGTGTTGGCCCCGGGCCGGTTGTCCACGATCACGGGCTGGCCCAGGGCTTTGCCCAGGGGCTCGGCGAGGGCTCGGGCCGCGATGTCGGTGGGCCCGCCCGCGGTGAAGCCGACCAGCAGCCTGACCGGTTGGGTGGGCCAGGGGGCAGGGCTTTGAGCCTGGGCTGAGGTGGCGGCGAGCAGGCCGATGCTCAGCAAGATGACGGTGTTGCTCGCCTTCATTGCTTTTCGAAAGCGGTGTTGGCCACCACCTTGCCCCACGATTCGGTGCTGTCCTTCAGCATCTTGGCCATGTCGGCGCCGCCGATCTGACGCGGCTCGGCCCCCATGTTGGCCGCAAAGGCCTGCAGGTCGGGGCTGGCCACGGCCCGGGCGATTTCGGCCTGCAGCTTTTGCAGCACCGGGGCGGGGGTGCCCTTGGGGGCCCACAGGCCGGTCCAGTTGATCACGCCGTTCCAGCGCACGCCGGCCTCGGCAAAGGTGGGGGCATCGGGCAGGGCGGGCAGGCGCTTGTCGCCACTCACCGCTAGCACCCGCATCTTGCCCCCCTTGACGTTGCCCATCACCCCGGCAGGCGAGGCGATCTGGAAGTCCACCGTGTTGGACAGCACGGCCTGGGTGGCTTCGCCCGCTCCCTTGAAAGGCACATGCATGAAGTTGACGCCCGCGGCATGCCCAGGGCCTCGCTGGCAAAGTGCGGTGTGGTGCCGGGGCCACCGGTGCCATAGGTGATCTGGTTCGGTTCCTTGCGGGCCGCGGCCAGCAACTCCTGCAGGTTGCTGAAGCGCGAGCTGGCGTTCACGGCCAGCGCCATGGGCGAGAACACGAAAGCGCTCACCGGCTGCAGGTCCTGGCTCGGGTCGAAGGGCAGCTTCTTGAAGATGTGGGGCAGCAGCGAGAAGGTGGTGTCGTTGGCCATCAAGGTGTAGCCATCGCCTTCGGCCTTGGCCACCTGGGCGGCCCCGATGGTGCCGGTGCCGCCCGCCTTGTTCTCGATGTAGAAGCTCTGGCCGGTCTGCTCGGTGAGCTTCTGGGCGATCTTGCGGGTGACCACGTCGACCGCGCCGCCGGGCCCGTAGGGCACGACGATCTTCACGGGCTTGGCGGGCCAAGCGCTCTGGGCGAAGGCGGGATCGACGGCCAGGGCCAGGAGGGCGGTGCCGATGAGCACGGCGCTGCGACGGGACAAGGACGCGGTCAGGTCAGGGGTGGAGGAGCGTTGCATGGTGTGTCTCTTTTGGTTGTGGTGGAGAGCGCTTCAGTTGAGGGTGATGCCGGCAGTGCGGATCACCTGGGCCCATTGGCGTGATTCTGTCTGCACAAAGCGGTTGAAGTCGGCACGGCTGCTGCCCACGGGCTGGGCCCCCTGGGCCATCAGCCGTTGTTGCAGCTCGGGGCTGGCCATGGCGGCACGCACCTCGGTCTCGAGGCGGCTCAGAATCTCGGCGGGCGTCCTGGCCGGCGCCCACAGGCCGTTCCACTCCTGGGCCACGAAACCAGGGCTTCCGGACTCGGCCACCGTGGGCAGGGCCGGCAGGCTGGGCACGCGGGTGCTGGCGGTGACCGCCAGTGCGCGCAGTTTTCCGCCCTTGACCAGAGGCCCGCTGGCGGGCATGGCCGAGAACATCATGTCCACCTGCCCGGCCATCAGGTCGTTCAGGGCCGGGGCGCCGCCTCGGTAGGGAATGTGGGTGATGAACAACTGCTGGCGTTGCTTGAACAGCTCACCGGCCAGGTGCTGTGCGCTGCCATTGCCGGCCGAGGCGAACGACAGGCCGCCCGGCTTGGCCCGGGCGGCCTGCACCAGCTCGCCCAAGCTGCGCCAGGGGGCCTGAGGGGGCACCACCAGCAGCATGGGCACCTGCATCAGAAGCGAAATCGGTGCCAGGTCTTTGACCGGGTCGAAGGGCAGGCTGGGCATCAGGTGTGGGTTGACCGTGAAACCGGTGGCATCGAGCAGCAGGGTGTAGCCGTCGGCTGGGGCTTGGGCCACGGCGGCGGCGCCGATGGAGCCCCCGGCCCCGGGGCGGTTGTCGATGATGAGGGGCGTCTTGAGGCGCTCGCCCAGCACGGTCGACAAGCTGCGTGCGGTCTGATCGGCCGCACCGCCCGCCGGGTAGGGCACGATCAGCCGGATCGGACGGCTCGGCCAGTCGGCCGCCGGGCTGGCCGCAGTCGTGGTGGCCGGGATCAGACTGGCCAGGCCGGCGCCCAGCAGGGCTCGGCGGTCAAGAAGATTAGGCATGTGTCTTGTCTCATGTTTTGGAGTCGGGGTTCACGCTGGCGGGCGGGGAGGGTTGTCAGACCGTCGCGATCGGGGTGGCGGGCGAGCCCACGGCCCCTGGCAGGCGCAGCGGCGGGGCCGTCAGCAGGAAGTGGTGCCGTCCCTGGGGGCGTAGCCAGGCGGCCAGCTCGGTGAAGTACCAGAGCTCACCCAGATGGATGCCATGCTTGAACAGGCAGTGCTCATGCAAGGGCAGCCGGGGCTGGCGAATCGGGCTCGGACTCGTCAGCTTCGGCACCACCAGCTCCACTGCGGGGTTGTCGGCCAGCAGGCAGGCCAGGCGGCTGTCGGTGATCCAGTTGAGCAGGCGGTCATCGTGACCGTCGAGGCCGCTGCCGGTGGCGTGCAGGCGGGCCAGGTCGGGCTGGCGGTTCATCGCCAGCAGGGTGTCGGCAAAGCCGGTGTGCAGGCACACCATGTCGCCGGGGTCGATTTCGATGCGGTCGGCCTCGAGCAGGCGCATCAGCCGGTCATAGCCCACAGCCTGACGCTCCCGCCCCAGGTGGTGGGCCAGGTCGATCAGCACACCGCGGCCCTGCACGCCGTGTTCGGCCAGGCGCTCAATACCGAGCGCGGCGGCCTCGGGGGCGGGGTAGCGGGCCCAGTCGGCCGGTGCCTGCGGGTCTTCCGTGCCGGGTCGGATGTCGGTACCGGCCCTAAAGCCGTTGTAGAACACCGCCTCGGCCACGCCGTCGCCGTCGGCATCGAAATGGCTGCCCACGTGGGCCAGGCTGTCCCACTGGGTGCTGTACTGCAGGCTCATCAGCAGCACGTCGTCGTTGACCACGTCGCTCAGGTCGGGGTCTTCGCCCTGGTAGGACCAGCAAAAGCCTTGCTGGCCCTGACTCTTGCCATCGCGCAGCACGCTGAAGCGGCGCGGTGGCATGCGCCGCGGGTTCAGGGTCTGTCCCCCGGGCACATCCAGCGGCAGCGACAGGCAGAAGGTGCGGCCCACCTTCACCTCGGCCACACCTTGCAGCACCTTGCGGGCATCCACCAGGTTCATGCGGCCGCGCTGGTCATCGGGGCCGAACTCGCCCCAGCTGCTGCCCGGGGGCGCCTGCTTCCATCGCTTCGGTGTCATGGTGAGCCTCTCAGGCGGCCACGGGGCTGGCCTGCAGCACGGCCAGGGTGTTGCGGGCAGCGGCCACACCCATGTTCACGTAGGCGTCGCTGGTCACACCACCGATGTGCGGGCTGAGCGTGAAGCCCGGCTGACCATGGAAGGGGTGCGGTGCGGTCATGGGTTCGACCGCAAAGCTGTCGAGCCCGGCCGAGGCCACCTGGCCCGACTGCACGGCGGCCAGCAGGGCCGGCTCGTCGATCAGGCCGCCGCGCGCGGTGTTCACCACGATCACGCCGCGCTTGCAACGGGCCAGGGTGTCGGCGTTGAGCAGGTGGCGGTTCTCGGGCGTCAGCGGGCAATGCAGCGAGATCACGTCCGATTCGGCCCACAGGGTGTCGAGGCTGACCGGGGTGATGGTCTCGGGAAGGTCACGGGCGAAGGGGTCGTGGCCGATGACACGCATGTCCATCGCGTGGCACATGCGGGCAAAGCGGCGGCCAATGGCCCCCAGGCCCACCAGGCCCACGGTGCTGCCACCGAGCTCGAGGCTCTTGTGGGTGGCCTTGTCCCAATGGCCGGCGTGCATGCGCTGGTTCAGCGTCACGATCGACTTGGCGCCGGCCAGCATCAAGGCCAAGGCTTGCTCGGCCACGGCGGCGGCGTTCGCGCCCACGGCGGCGGTGACCGCGATGCCACGCTCGGCGGCGGCGGCCTTGTCAATGGTGTCGGTGCCGCTGCCGTGCTTGGAGATCACCTTCAGGGCCGGGGCCGCATCCATCGTGGCCGCGTTCACGCCGCTGTAGCGCACGATGATGGCCACCGGGTTGTGGCGACGGGCCAGGGCCTCGATGTCGGCCGGTTGCGGGGTCTTGCCGGCGAAGACGATCTCATAGTCGCTCAGCAGCGCCAGGGCGGCGGGGGCCAGATCGGCGGCGGTGATCAGGATGACGGGGCGGTTCATCACAGCACCTCGCCTTGTTTGAGCACCCCGGCCGCCACCAGCGAGGCCGTCAGCCACTTGGCCGCGGTGTCGCCGGTCTTGATCGCAGCGATGCGTTTGGCCTCAGCCTCGACCTTGTGCGCCGCCAACGGCAGCAGGCTGGGCAGGGCCTCACGCTCGACCACCACCACGCCATCGGCATCGCCGATCACCAGGTCGCCCGGGCGCACCGTGACGCCGCCGCAGGAGATGGGGTGGCCGATGCGGCCGCCGTTGTTCTTGGTCGGGCCGTTGGGGTTGGTGCCGGCCGAAAAGACCGGGTAATCCATCTCGTCAATCTCGAGGCTGTCGCGCACCGCGCCGTCGAGGATCACGCCGGCCAGGCCCAACTGGCGGGCCGCGGTCATCATGATGGTGCCCATCAGGGCCGAGGTCTGGTCGCCCTTGCCGTCGACCACCAACACATCGCCGGGCTTGGCCAGCGACAGGGCGGCATGGATCATCAGGTTGTCACCGGGGCGCACTTCGACCGTGAAGGCCGGGCCCGCCACCTTCATGCGGGGGCGCAGGGCCTGGATGCGGCCGTGCATTGCGCCACGGCGGCCTGCGATGTCCGAGAAGCTGGCGGGCTGGTACTGGCTGGCCTGGGCCACGTCCTCGGGGCTGACGCGGGGGAAGTCTTTGATGATGTCGGGTGTGCTCATGGCGGGGTCCTTGAAGGTGAAGTGGGTGATGTCGTTCTGATCAGGCGTCAGTCGATGCGGGCGTCGGCCTCGCGCACGATGCGGCCCCAGCGCTGCAGATCGGTCTTGAGCAGGGCGGCGAACTCGGCTTGGGTGCCGCCGAGCACCTCGCCGCCTTCGCCCATGAGGCGGCTGCGCACGGCGGGGGTCTGCAAGGCCTGGTTGATGGCGGTGTTCAGGGTGGCCAGGGCCGGGGCCGGCGTGGCGGCCGGAGCCATGAAACCGAACCAGGTATTGGCCTCGAAGCCCTTGACGCCCGACTCGGCCACCGTGGGCACCTGGGGCAGTTGGGGCGAGCGTTTGTCCGAGGTCACGGCCAGGGCCTTCATGCGGCCGCCCTTGAGGTGGCTGATGGCGGTGGGGATGGAGGACACGTACAGGTCCATCTGGCCCCCCATCAGATCGGTCAGTGCCTGGGCCGAGCCTTTGTAGGGCACGTGCTGAAGGCGGATCTGGGCGGTTTTCTGCAGTTGCTCCATGGCCAGATGGGCCACCGTGCCATTGCCCGGGGTGCCGAAGACGAGGGCGCCGGGCGTCTGGCGCGCGGCGGCCAACACCTCAGCCAGGCTCTTGTACCTGGAGCTGTTGGGTACCACGATGACCAGCGGTGCCGAAGCCGCCAGCACCACGGGCTTGAGGTCTTTCAGCGGGTCGTAGGGCAGCTTGGCGTACAGCGCCGGGTTGATGGCCAGGTTGCTGGTCTGGCCCAGCACCACGGTGTAGCCATCGGGGGCGGCCTTGGCCACCGCATCCACGCCCAGGTTGCCGCCGGCGCCGGGCTTGTTGTCGACCACCACCGTCCATTGACGGCTCTCGGTCAGTTGCTGGCCGATGGCGCGCGCAATGATGTCGGTGCCGCCGCCCGCCGGGAAGGGCACCACCAGACGGATCGGTTTGCTGGGGTAGGTGTCGGCCAGGGCCAGGGCTGGGGCGCTCAGCAGGGCCAGGCTCAGTGCCGGCAGCAGGCCCAGGCGGGCGATCTGGCGCAGGCCAGGGGGGCACAGTTTCATGTCGTCTCCTTGTGTGCGGTCCGTCGGGGTCGGGCTGCCGCATGCAGCGCCCCTTGTTGGGAGCGAACTTTAGAAGAGCGTTTCAGCTAGTACAATGCCGTTGCACACAGTGGTCTATGTGCCGATATGCGAAACAACTCCTCCACCTCCGACGACTCTGAAGCCAGCCCCGCTGAGGGGGGCAACGCTGCCGCGGGCGGCGTGGTGGCCGTCACCCGAGCCTTGCGCCTGCTCGAGGCCTTCGGCATGGACGACGCCTTTCTCACCCTGGCCGAGCTGAGCCGGCGCACCGGCATGCACAAGACCACCGCGCTGCGTCTGGCCCGCACGCTGGCGGCCGAGCATTACCTGGTGCAGCGCGAAGACGGCGCCTGGCGCCTGGGCCGCGCGGCGGGGTGGCTGGGCGCCTGCTACCAGGCCACCTTCGATGTACACGACCTGGTCGAGCCCGTGCTGCGCGAACTCACGGTGCAGACCGGTGAAAGCGCGTCGTTCTATGTGCGTGAGGGCCATCTGCGCACCTGTCTGGCCCGGGTGGATGGGCCGCGCACCATCCGCCACCATGTGCGCGTGGGCTTGGGCCTGCCCCTGGACCGGGGCGCACCCGGGCGGGTCATCCTGGCGTTTTCGGGCGAGCCGGGCGAGCCCTATGAATCGATCCGCCAGCGCGGCTACCACCTCTCGTTGGGCGAACGCGAGCCTGAGGTTTCCAGCGTGTCGGCGCCGGTGTTCGGCATGCACTGGAAGCTGCTGGGCTCGGTCTGCATCTCGGGGCCCACCTCGCGCCTGAGCGAGGCCCGTCTGCTCGAACTGGCCCAGACCATCATCCAGGCGGCCAACCAGCTGTCTTATGCGCTGGCCGGCAGCCGCCGGCCGGGGCCGGCTGCGGGGCCGGTCAAGTCGAGCGCGTGGTTTCCGGGTTGAGCCATGTTTTTCAATTTGAAAAATTGAGAATTTGCGTCACTTGGGCTACATTTTCCCGATGACTGCCTATTTTTGATGCCCGGGGGCCACATTGACAACCCTCTCTGATGTTGCCGAAATGCTCAAAAGTGCCCGCCGTGAAGCGCGACTGAGCCAGGATGAACTGGCCCGTCGGGCCGGTGTGTCGCGCACCACCGTGGCGCGGATGGAGAACCTCTCCAAGGGCGATATGAGCGTCTCGGCCTTGCTGCGGCTGCTGGAGGCTGCCGGCTACGACATGAGACTGGTCAGGCCCGGGCACCAGCGTACCGTCGAGGACATCCTGGTCGAGCAGCGCCAAGGCGATTCGCCATGAGGCTGGATGTCCAGGTCAGCGGCAGAACCGTGGCCCAGTTGTACCGAGAGCGCGACGAGTACCTGCTGCATTACCACCCTGGCACCGATGTGGCCGATTTCGTCAGCTTGACCATGCCGGTTCGGGAAGCGCCCTGGCGTTGGCCTCGCGACCTGCATCCCTTTTTCCGCCAGAACCTGCCAGAGGGTTACCTGCTGAACATCATCCGCGAAGAGTTTGGGCCCTGGCTCGACGGCACCGACCTGTCGCTGCTGGCCGTGGTGGGGGGCATGGGCATCGGTCGGGTCACGGTCACGCCCCCAGGCGCAGCGCCCGGTCTCGCCTTGGCGCCGCTGCAGATCGACAGCCTGCTGAAGGCGGACAACACCACTGAGCACTTTGCATCGCTGGTGCGTCGCTATGCCAGGGCGTCGATCTCGGGCATGGTGCCCAAATTCATGGCGCCGGAAGAGGGGATTGGCGAGTTGTCCGTTGAGGGCTTGGGTCCCATGGGCAAGCCTACCTTGCGGACCAGCCGCCACATCATCAAGGGCTCGGACGACGCCACACCCTACTTGGGCTTCAACGAGCACTACAGCATGCGCGTGCTGCAGCGTTTGGGTGTGGTGCCCGTGGCGCACACCCGCATGTCTGACGATGGCCGGGTTCTGGTGGTCGAGCGCTTTGACGTGGACGAACATGGCACGCCCACGCATGGTCTGGAAGATGCGTGCGGATTGCTCGGCCTGCCTCCGCACGAAAAGTACGCCACCACCCTTGAGAAAGTGCTCAACGCCACCAGGGCTTACCTGCCTCCTGCCCAGATGCGTGCACAGTTGGAGCAGTTCGGCTGGCATGTGCTGAGCAACTACGTGGTGCGCAACGCCGATTGCCATGCCAAGAATATTGCGCTGTACTACACCCGGCTCGGTGACGTGGGTTTCACGCCGGTCTATGACACCGTGACCACGCAAGCCTATCCGCGCTACGCAAACAACCCGCCAGGTCTGTCCATCGATGGTCGTCAGACCTGGGCTGCAGGCAAGGCTTTGCAGCGCTTTTTCACGGCCCGCCTCGGGATATCGCCCAGGCAGTACACCGCCATGGTGGAGCGCCTTTGCGAGTCGGCCGTAGAGGTTGGCAAAGAAGTGATCGAGGCATCTCTGAACGAAGGGCGATGGCGCCCCGTGGCCAAGCAGATGGTGCACGCCTGGAATGAGGGCATGGCATCACTGCGTGACCCGAAGGCGAGCGTGGCCTGGCGGGGGCTGGACGCAGCCATCGCCGAGGCTGGCTTCTCCGCCCCTGCGCCGGCAGAGCCGGCCCGTGTGACGATCGGCCGATCCGAACTGTTGGCGGCACCGCGACGCAAGCGTTAGGCCGAGCCAACCCGACAATACGGCTGACCCATGCAACTCCCCCGCCGCCGCCGAGCCGACTTCGCCCCCACGACCGAGTTTGTCTACCCCGCCCACTTGAAGGCCGCCATCGCCGACCTGCCGGCAGCGCCCGGGGTCTATGTGTTCCATGGCGACGACCTGGCCATGCCGCTGTACATCGGCAAGAGCGTCAACCTGCGTCAGCGGGTGCTCTCGCACCTGCGCAACCCTGATGAAGACCGCCTGCTGCGCCAGACCCGGCGCATCAGCCACATCTGCACGGCGGGCGACATCGGTGCCCAGTTGCTGGAGGCGCAGATGATCAAGACGCAGCACCCGTTGCTCAACCAGAAGCTGCGTCGCAACAAGCAGCTGTGCGCCTGGCAGCGCCAGGGCGAGCAGCTGCAGCTGGTGTATTCCAAAGACATCGATTTCGCCCAGGCGCCAGATCTTTTCGGGCTGTTTGCCAGTCGCCATGCGGCCATCGAGCGCCTGCGCCAGGTGGCCGACGAGCAGCGTCTTTGCTATGGGCACCTGGGGCTGGAGAAGCTGCCGGCGGGGCGGGGCTGCTTCCGGGCCGCGTTGCGTCAGTGCGCAGGGGTGTGCCGGGGCGATGAAGCGCCCCAGGCCCACGACGCCCGCCTGCTGGGTGCGTTGCAACAGCTGCGCGTGGTCTGCTGGCCCCACCCCGGGCCGGTGGGCTTGATCGAGCGCTGGGGCGACTTCAGCCAGGTGCATGTGGTGAACAACTGGTGCTATCTGGGCAGTGTGGCCACGCCGCAAGAGGCAGCCGGCCTCACCCGGCAGGCGGCTGGTTTTGATGCCGACGGCTACCAGATCCTGGTGCGTCCGCTGATGCAGGGCGGCGTTGAGGTCGTGTCGTTGTCGCCTGGGCCTTGAAGGGTTTGAGATTTTTTTGCGTCGGGCTGCATCCAGTTGGCCGTCCCGTGCGTACAGGCTCCTGACCCGCCCTGTCTCGGCCTGTGGCCGAGGTGGATCAATGGCCCTTCACCCTGACGTCTCGCCCATGAAATCACTCAGTCTTTGGCTGGCTGCGCTGTCTGCAGCCCTGACACCTCTCTTGAGCCCTGCGGCCTCGCTGCAATTCAAGGTCACCGACCGCGAGGGTCAGCCCGTGCCCGATGCGGTGCTCGAGGTGCAGATTCCCTCGGCGGCCGTGCCTCGGGTGCCGGCGCCCGGCCAGGTCACCATCAACCAGAGCAAGATGAAGTTCGTGCCCCGTGTCACGGTGGTGCAGCCCGGCACCCGCGTGGTGTTCACCAACCAGGATCGCTGGGACCACCACGTGCGCGGCACGCTCGCGGGACTGGCCCAGATGCTCGATGCGGTGGGCTTCCAGTTCCGCCTGGCCGGCTGGGCCGACAACAAGCCCATTGCCAGCAGCGAGGTGGTGTTCGACAAACCGGGCGTGACGCTGCTGGGCTGCTTTCTGCATTCGTCCATGCGCGGCTATGTGGTGGTGGCTGAGACGCCCTGGGTGGCCGTGACAGGCGCCGATGGCGTCGCGGTGCTGGACGATCTGCCCTCAGGCGCGGCGACGGTCAAGCTCTGGCAGGCCGACGAGGTGGCCGAGCTGGCGCCGGTGCCGGTGGTGCTGGGGCCGCAACCCGTGGTGTTGTCGCGGCAGCTGAGCGTGGTGGCACGGCGTCGTTGAGGTCGGCCTCGGTCGGCGAAGCTGCTGCCGATCAATACCCGAGTGCGCTGCCAGGACATGAATCCAGCGGCCACAGCCCCCCCGTACTGGGGGCAGAGGCGAGCGATGACGCTTGCTTCAGCCAAGTCACTTCAACCCATTTCCACAGGACACCACCATGAACCTCATCCGTCAAACCACCGCCCGCCGTCAATTCCTGGGCACGGGTGCCACACTGTCTGCCGTTGCCGTGGCCCTGCTGGGCGGGCGCGAAGCCCTGGCACAGGGCGCCATGGGCGACACCGCCAAGGACGTGCAGATCCTCAATGTGGCCCTGGGCCTGGAGCACGAAGCCATCAATGCCTACCAACTGGGGGCCGGCAGCGGACTGCTGCAAAAGCCGGTGCTCGATGTGGCCGTGCAGTTCCAAGGCCACCACAAGGCTCACCGCGATGCCCTGGTGGCCACCATCCAGAAGCTTGGCGGCAGCCCTGTGGCCGAGAAGAAGCTCGAGGAGTACGCCGCCGCGCTGAAGGCCAACACCCTCAAGTCTCAGGCCGATGTGCTGGAGCTGGCCGCCCGCCTGGAACTGGGTGCCACCAACGCCTACCTGGGCGTGCTGCCTTCGTTGGGCAATCGCGACCTGGCCAAAGTGGCCGCCCGTCTGGCCGCCGATGAAACCATGCACTACACCGTGCTGATCTCGGCCCTGGGCAAGGCGCTGCCGAGCCAGGCCTTGAGCTTCGGCGCCTGAGGGCATGCTGCGGCAGAACTTCAAACGCTTGTGGGTGGGGCTGCTGTGGGCCAGCCTGGTTCCCGCATTTCTCGTGGCTTGCGCCGAGGAGCCTTCGCGCTCAACAACGGGTCAGACTGCCGAGCACAAGCTCCTGAGGGGCAGTGCTGTCCGGGGGCAGTCCTTGTACGGTGAGCGCTGTGCAGGCTGCCACTCGGTGGATGCCAACGATGCAGGCCCGATGCACCGAGGTGTGCTGGGCCGCACGGCGGGCACGGTGCCCGGCTTCGAGTACTCGTCCGCCTTGCGGGCCAGCGGCCTGGTGTGGACACGCCAGTCGCTGGACGCCTGGCTGCGCGACCCCGAGGCCTTGGTGCCCGGGCAGGCCATGGACGAGCAGGTGGCCCATCCGCAGGACCGCCAAGACCTGATCGCTTACCTGGCCACACTCCGATAAGATGCGCGGGCCCGCAGTCGCGGGCCTGTGCTGCGTGCCGAACCAGCCCCCCAACATGACCCTTCCAGACGACCAGCACCAAGCCCTGCTCATCGACCTGCTCGCCCGCGTGGCCCAGGCTGACGAGCTGGCCCTCAAGCAACTCTACGACCTGACTTCGGGACGCTTTTACGGCCTGGCCTTGCGCATCGTTCGGGCTGGAGAACTGGCCGAAGATGTGCTCCAGGAGAGCTACCTCAGCATCTGGCGCTCGGCGGCCGATTACCGTGCCAGCCTGAGTCCGCCCCTGGCCTGGATGGGACTGATCGTGCGCAGCCGCGCGCTGGATCTGCTGCGTCGGCGAACCAGTGAGCGCGCACAACTGACCGATACGCTCGACGAACTGACGGAAGAGACGCTCGAGGGCGATTCGCCCGATCCGGCTCAGTGTGCGGATGCCAGTCAGCAGGCGCAGGCTTTGCACCGGTGCATGTCTCAGCTCAAAGGTCCGCAGCGTGAGGTCTTGAGCCTGGCCTATCTGCGCGAGCTCAGTCATGGCGATCTGGCCGAGCAGCTCAAGCTGCCCCTGGGCACGGTCAAGAGCTGGATCCGCCTGGGGCTCGAGCAGCTTCGGCTGTGCATGGGGGCTTTCAATTGAGAGGCCGCGCAAACGGGGTCGCCATGGCGGCTGAAAGGGGACTGGCATGAACATCGTCCAGAACAAGATCCTGCTGCAAAGGCTGGCTGCCGACTACGGCCTGGGCACGATGCAAGGTGCGGCACGGCGTCGTTTCGAGGCCCTGGCCCGCCGCCAGGCCCCGGTGCGGCAGGCCATCCGCGACTGGCAGGAGCGTCTGGCCGGGCTCACCGAGCTGCAGGCTGCTCAGCCCGCACCTGAGGTGGTCTGGAAACGCATCGAGATCGCACTGCACTTTGAGCGCGAGGCCGCTCGGCTTTCGGATGCCCGTCGCCAAACGCGCACGGCCGCTTCGCCTGATGCGACTTCGCTGCCCTGGTGGCGCCAGTTGTTCGTCTGGCAAGGCGTCAGTGCGGCTGCGTTGTCGCTCGCCTTGCTGGCCTGGTGGCAGCCCTGGCAGGCGGTCAATGATGGCTCGACCCAGGCACGGGCCCCGTCTGGTGCGACCCAGGAGACGCTGGCCCTGCTGCTCGATGGCGAGAACCGGCCAGCCTGGCTGGCCTCCTGGTCCGGTGGTCCGGCGCAGGGCGCGGCAGCAGGCCGCGTGCAGTTGCGCCTGCAGGATCTGAGCGGTCAAGCCGTGCCGGCCGGGCGCTCGCTGCAACTCTGGGCTGTGCCGGCCCAGGGGGCACCTCGCTCGCTCGGCGTGCTGGGCGCAGACGAGGCGGGCCGGGTGCTCACCACGGCCAGCGCGCAGGTCCAGGGCGCGGTGGTGCTGGCCCTCAGTCTGGAGGTGCAGGGCGGTGTGCCCGAGGCCGGTGGGCCGCAGGGGCCGATCCTCTACAAGGGCCCCTTGGTTCGCAAACTGATCTGATCCGGGTTTTTCTGTTTTTTTCATCCGGGTCTGAATCCAATCCCGAGGGCGGTCCGTACTAGGTGGGCAAGGGCGCATGGGGCATGCGCTGTGTTCAACCTGTGTGGAGATCGCATCGATGAAAAAGCAAAGTGGATTGATCTGTTCCCTGACCCTGCTCGCCGCTGGCGCCTTGGGTACCGGGGCGGCCTGGGCCGACACCGGCAAGCTGTTGTTGACCGGCGGTGTGTCGACGGTCGAGGGGCCCGCCGGCGGCGGCATCACCCCTTGGGCCGTGATCGGCAGCAATGCCTCGGCCGATGAAGTCGGCGCCAGTGCCAGCATCAGCCGCCTCAAGACCCAGGATTACGGCCTCACCACCTACGGTGCGGCCCTGGGTTGGCGCGAGCGCGTCGAGTTGTCGGTGGCGGAGCAGGACTTCAATGCCAGCCCTGCCGTGGCCCTCAACGGTCTGGGCTTCAGCGTGGCCAATGGCCAGCACATCAAGATGACTGTGCTGGGCGCCAAGGTGCGTGTGGCCGGCGACGCCGTGCTCGACAGCGACACGCTGATGCCGCAGATCGCGGTGGGTATGGAATACAAGAGCACCCATGCGGGCACCATCCGACCGGTGCTTGATTTCCTGCACGCCAAGACCACCGGCACCGACCTGTATGCCTCGGCCACCAAGCTGTTTCTGGCCCAGGGCATCTTGCTCAATGCCACCTTGCGCTACACCAATGCCAACCAGGGCGGTCTGCTCGGTTTTGGCTCGGCGGCCCCTGGGCGCGACAGTCGCAGCCTGCAACCCGAGTTCTCGGCGGCCTACCTGTTGAGCAAGAACCTGGTCGTGGGTGCGGAGTACCGTTTCATGCCCAACAACCTCGAAGCCTTGGGACGCGCGGCGGGCTTGGGCAACGCGCTCCATCAGGACAACTGGAAGGATGTGTTCGTGGCCTGGGCGCCGACCAAAAACGTGTCGATCACCGCGGCCTATGTCGATCTGGGCCAGGTGGTGCCGGGCGTGACGGCCAACCGTCGTCAGAGCGGGCTGTACCTGTCGACCCAGATCGCGTTCTGAGACCGGCCTGTCCGGCGCTCTGAATCCCTGCCAACCTCATTCCTCTGAAATTGTTGAGTATGACCATGAAAAAACGCATCGCCCTGGCTGCGGCCGCCCTGTGCATCGCCGCCGCTGCACCCTCGATGGCCCAGACCGCAGCCCCCATGTCCGCCCCCTCCGATCCGGCGGCCCTGTACAAATCCTTCGGTGAAAAGACCGGCCTGACCCAGTTGATGGACGACTTCGTCAACCGCCTGGCCGCCGACCCGCGCATCGCCGACAAGTTCAAGAACACCAACCTCGACCACCTCAAGCACCAGCTCACCGAGCAGTTGTGCCAGGTCTCAGGTGGGCCCTGCCAGTACCAAGGCCCCGACATGGCGGCCGCCCACGCCGACATGGGCGTGACCAAGGGCAACTTCAACGCGCTGGTGGAAGACCTGCAAAAGGCCATGGATGCGCGCAACATTCCCTTCTCGGCACAGAACCAGATGCTGGCGCGACTGGCCCCCATGCACCGGGACATCATCACCAAATGATGCCGGCACTGAACCTGACCCCACGCCCGCGGGGGATCCAGCGATTGGCCTCCTGGTGGGTGGGCGGCTTGCTGGTGTGCAGCGCCATCGGCCACGCCGGCCCGGTCCCTGCCAATGATCTGGCGCAGGGGCGTGCCCTCTACGAATCGCGTTGCGGCGGCTGCCATGCCGTGGATGCGAACCGGGTCGG
>RXJO01000313.1:3050-16390 GCA_003987795.1 Curvibacter sp. | reverse complement strand
GAACCCGGCCGCGCGCCACAATCGCAGACTCGCTCATCTTTTGCCTCCGCGGGGGGCCTTGGACATCTCATGAAAGCATGCATTTACGGCGCCGGTGCCATCGGCGGCTGGATCGGTGCCGGTCTGGCCGGCGCGGGCGCCACCCTCAGCGTGGTGGCCCGGGGCGCAACACTGGAGGCCCTGCAGGCGCATGGCCTGCGCCTTGAACAAGGCGGCCAGCCACGCAGCGTGGCAGTGCAGGCCAGTGCCCACCCGGCCGAGCTGGGCGTGCAGGACTCAGCCGATCAGGCTGTGATGGTGGATCGGATGCTCGTTGCGGTAGACCCGCGCATGCACCGACTCACCGGCCTGCCCCAGCAGCAATTGCACCAGCTCGGACAGATAGGACCACAGCGAGGGCAGGGCCCCTCCTTGCCAGGGTTTCTGGTCGTTGGTGGGCATCTGCATCATCCACGGGGTCGGATCGCCATCGAAGGCCTCGTAGGCGCCCACATAACTGTGCGGTTCGAAGGCGTCTTCACAGAGCAGAAACACCCCCTGGGCGATGCGTGGCGGGGTGTGGCCCACGGCCACCGGCGCGGCCTCGGGATTCAGCTCGGTCAGGGCCTGCTGCATCATGCGGAAGGCGTTGTGGTAGAAGCCCAGCCAGATGTGCAGGCCGTGCTCCTCGATGCGCCAGTGCGGGGCGCGCCGGCCGCTGGCCCCTTTGCCGCCCAGGCGCCAACCCATCTGGTACACCGTGACCTCGTAACGGTCTTGCCAGCCCGGCTCACTGGTGATCTGGAAGGCGCTGGTCATGGCGCCGACGCCGCCTCCAAGAATCGCAATCTTCTGCTTGCGAGGGGTCTTCTGCGCTGTGTTCATAGGGCGGTCTGAATTGTTAATAATGATCATTTTCTGGATCAGCGGCGAGTATCCTGGGGTGGTCGGTCTTGGGTCAAGGGGGCTTTCCTGACGGTGGAGCGCGGGTCAGGCGTTCTTTGAATGGCATGGGAAATGCTTCGAACCAGACAGGGCAGGGCGCCTCCGAGGACCTGTCTGCTGTGTTTCAATGATTTCTGGGCCCTGAACTGATGACCTCTGAACCCGCTCTGGCAGTCTCTGCCTCCTCCGAACCTCTGCCCGCCGAAGTGCCTTTGGACGAGCGCGATGGCCTGTACCTGCGCCAGGCCATTGCGATGGCCGATGTCGGGCGCTCGCGGGGCAATCGACCTTTCGGAGCGGTGCTGGTGTCGCCTGCGGGCGAGGTGATGGGCACGGCCTGGTGCAATACCACCGAAACGGGTGACTGCACGGGGCATGCCGAGACCAGCCTGGTGCGCGCCGTCAGCCCCCGGTATTCGCGCGACGAACTGGCGCAGGCCACGCTGTACTCCTCAGGCGAGCCCTGTGTGATGTGTGCCGGGGCGATCTACTGGGCCAACATCCGCCGGGTGGTGTACGGCATCGATGCCTGGCGTCTGCGGGTGTTCCGGGGCGAACGGCTCGATCAGCGCGACGCCGAGCTGTCGTGCCGCGATGTGTTCGATGCTTCGCCCTATGCGATCGAATGCATCGGCCCGTCCCTGATCGACGAGGCCAGCCGTTCCCACGTCGGCGCCTGGAAGGTCTGACAGGCCCCCGATGAGTGCCGGTCTGTACGCCCCCGACAAGCCGGTTTCGCCGGCTCGCCACCGCCTGGGTCGGGAGCGCACGCTGGCCTTGATCCGCGAGGCGGCCATCGCCGAGTTCAGCCTGCACGGCTTCAAGGGGGCCTCCACCCAGGCGATCGCCGAGCGGGCCGGCCTCACCAAGCCTCAGCTGCACTATTACATCCGGGGCAAAGACGAGCTCTACGAAGAGCTGCTGGGCTCGGTGCTGGCGGGCTGGAGCAATGCCTTCGTGTTCGACGGCAATGCCGACGACCCGCGCGAGGTACTGCGCGAATACGTGCGGCGCAAGCTCGACTACGCACTGGACAACCCAGGACTGTCGCGCATCTTCACCAGCGAAGTGCTGGCCGGTGGCCACAAGCTGGGGCGCTATTGGCCGGTGGCGCGAAAGTCCACCGACGACAAGGTGGCCATCATCGAAGGCTGGATCGCACA
Organism: Curvibacter sp.; assembly: GCA_003987795.1. Taxonomy (GTDB): domain Bacteria; phylum Pseudomonadota; class Gammaproteobacteria; order Burkholderiales; family Burkholderiaceae_C; genus Curvibacter. The sequence goes on along the minus strand of RXJO01000313.1, from coordinate 14,303 downwards.
CGGGCTGATCCGAGCCCTTAACCCCCGCGTGCTGCTCATGCAGATCTGGGGCATGACCCAGCACTATGCCGACTACGGCGTGCAGGTTCGGGTGATGCTCGGCCTGCCCCCCGACGCACCGATCGAACGCGGCCCCATTGTTCAAGAGCTCACCAATTTCGTGCTGCTGGGCTGCGGTCTGCCCGCCGATGAGGCCCTTGTGCATCGGCCTGGGGCATCCGACCCCGCTTGACCCGGGTCATGCCCGCTGATTCCGCCAGACAGGCCTGGCACAGCGTTTGCAAGTGATTTGACCGATCGATCAAATCAAGTGGTCAACTTTCAGCCGATCGGGTTTTGCTGGGGTTGATTCCTTCGCCACGAAAGGGGAGAAGTCGATGCGGATTCTGGTGATTTACGCCCACCCGGTGGAAACCAGCTTCAATGCGGCGCTGCACCGCCAGGTGCTGGAGAGCCTGCGGCAGGCCGGTCACGAGGTCGACGACTGCGATCTGTACGCAGAAGAGTTCAACCCTGTGATGTCGCGCGAGGAGCGCCTGGGCTACCACGAGGTGCCGCACAACCGGCGACCGGTGCAAGGCTATGTGGACCGCCTGCTGTGGGCCGAGGCCCTGGTGTTCTGCTTTCCGACCTGGTGCTTCGGCCTGCCGGCCATCCTCAAAGGCTTTTTCGACCGGGTGCTCATGCCGGGCGTGGCCTTCGACATCAGCGACCCGCAGAACGTCAAGCCTTCGCTCACCCACATCCGTCACATCTCGGCTGTCGTCACCTATGGCCGTCCGCGCTGGACCGCACTGCTGATGGGCGACCCGCCACGCAAGGTGATCTCCCGCTACCTGCGCCTGCTCACCGGCGGCGGGGCCAAGGTCAGCTACCACGCCTACTACCACATGAACGTTGCCACGCCGACCACACTGGAAGCCTTCAAGACCCGCGTCGGCCTGGCCATGAGGCGCTTCGCATGATCGCCACCGCCATGCCTCACGCCGCCATGCCGGGCGATCTGCCCTCTGCACTGGGGGGGGCCCGCCTGCCGGCCTGGGCCTTGCCCTCAGATTGGCCGCGCTCCCAGGGCCAGCCGGTGCTGGCCGACCTGTTGCTGCAAGACGGTCGCATCACCGGCTTGCAACCCCAGGGCAGTGCTCCTTTGCCGGCAGGCGCCTGGGCCTTGGCCGGGGCGCCCGTGCTGCCCGGTCTGGTCGATGCCCACACCCACCTCGACAAGGCCTTCACCCTGCAGCGCATGGGCCAGGTCCGGCCCGGGCTGCTGGGTGCCATCGACGCCATGATGGTCGACCGGATCCATTGGACGGCCGACGATGTGCGCGACCGGGCCGCTCAGGGCCTGCAGTGGGCCCATGCCGCCGGGGTGGTGCATCTGCGCAGCCATTGCGACTGGTGGGAACCCGAGGTCACGCCCGTGGCCTGGCCGGTGCTGCGCGAACTGGCCGAAGACTGGCGCGGCCGGGTGCAGCTCGACCGTGTCAGCCTGATCCCGCTGCACCTGTTTGCCGAGCTCGATACCGCGCTGTCGCTGGCGGCCCGGGTGGCCGCCTCCGGGCCCGGGGCCTGTCTGGGGGGCTTCGTGCACAGCACCAACTGGAACCCTCAGGCCCTCAAGCACCTGCTGATGGCGGCGCGTCATCATGATCTCGACGTGGACCTGCATGTCGACGAAGAGCTGCATGCCGGCGCCGAGGGCCTGGCCCACATCGCCGAACTGGTGCCTGCCCTGGGCCTGCAGGGGCGCGTGGTCTGTGGCCACACCTGCGCCCTGGCTGCCATGCCCGAGGACCGGGCGCTGAACATCCTCGACGCGGTGGCCCGCGCCGGCCTGACCCTGGTCACCTTGCCCATCACCAACTTGCTGCTGCAAGACGCCGTCACCGGGCGCACGCCCCGTCAACGCGGCCTGACCCTGGTGAAAGAGGCGAGGGCGCGTGGCATCCCGCTGCTGCTGGCCAGCGACAACGTGCAAGACCCGTTCTGCCCCGTGGGCAGCTTCGATCCGCTCGAGGCCTTTGGTGTCGGGGTGGCCATGGGACAGATGAACCAGGCCTTTGACGACTGGACCGACACCCTGTGCCGGCGTGACTGGCTGGGCCGTGCCGGGGCCGCCCGGCCCTGGGGCCTGGGCAGCGACGCCGATCTGTTGATTTTTCCGCAGGCCAATGCCTGGGGCTTCCCCTCGCGTACCGCCAGCCGGGTGGTGTTGCGTCAAGGACGTCGCCTGAGCGCCACGAGCCCACTGCAGGAGATCCCCTCATGAACCCGCCAGCCACCATCGCCCAGCCCTTGGCCCGCTATGCCGCCTGGCGCCGTGCCGGCGATTTCATCTTCCTGTCGGGCGTGATCGCGGTGGAGCCGGCGCAGCAGAAGATCGTGCGCGGCTTCTCCGACATCCCCGACGAGGCGGCAGACCTGATCGGTCGCACCGGTGAGTTCTCTAGCGATTACAAGGACGGTCCTATCCTGGCCCAGAGCTGGTTCGTGCTCGACCGCATCCGGCTGACCGTCGAAGCCGCCGGCGGCCAGATGAGCGATGTGTTCAAGCTGGTCCAGTACTTCAAGTGCCTGGACGATTTTCCGCGCTACAGCCGGGTGCGCCGGCTGTTCTTTCCGGGCGAACCGCCGGCCTCCACCGTGGTCGAGGTCAGCGGCATGTTGCCCAGTCCCGACATCGTGATCGAGGTCGAGGCCACGGCCTACCTGCCGTTGCGTTGAACCCAGCTTTCAATTCAAGGACCCTTCATGCTGCACGGCTACAACCCGCCTCAACGCTACCTGCCTTACCTGAGCTGGCGCCAGATCGCCGATCTGCCTGACCCGGCCAACACCGTCATCGTGCTGCCCACCGGCGCCACCGAACAGCACGGCCCGCATCTGTCATGTGCGGTCGATTCGGTGATCGCCGCCGGTGTGGTGGGCCACGCGCTGGCCCGCCTGCCCGAATCGGTGCCGGCCTACGCGATGGCGCCCATCACCTACGGCAAGAGCGAGGAGCATCTCCATTTTCCAGGCACCATGACGCTGAGCGGCGAGACCTTGCTGGCCACCATGAACGAGTTGGGCGAGTCGGTGTACCGTGCCGGCTTTCGCAAGCTGCTGATCGTCAACGGCCACGGCGGCCAGCCCCAGGTGATGGAGATGGCGGCCCGCGAACTGCGCCTGCGCCATGGCGATTTCATCGTGGTGCCCAGCTTCACCTGGCGCGTGCCCCATGTGGCCGGGCGTTACCTGTCGGAGCGCGAGAAAAAGCTGGCCATGCACGCCGGCCACGCCGAGACCGCGCTCATGCTGGCGCTGGCGCCCGACAACGTGGACATGTCGCGTGCGGTCTGCAACTACCCGCCCGAGTTCCCCTCGCGCCTGCTGTCGCCCGATGGCCGCCCCGCCTGCGCCTGGAGCGCGCGTGATTTCGGCCCCAGTGGCGTGATCGGCGACCCGCTGCCGGCCACGGCCGAGCAAGGCCAGGCCATCCTCGACTCGCTGGCCGAGAGCTGGGCCCAGGCCATCACCGAGCTGCATGAGCTGAGCTGGGCGCCGCGCACCGAGGCCACCTGGGGCCGGGTCCAGCACAGCGGGCACATCGAGGCCTGAGGCCTCGGCTGCCTATCCCCACGCCATTCACCCCTGTTTCAACAACCCACCGGAGCTATGCCATGAACTTCTCTGCCGTGCCATCCCCACTTCGTCGCAGCCTGCGTCCCCTGGCCCTGGCCAGCCTGGCGCTGTGTGCCCTGGGCACCGGCGCCGCGCGCGCCGACGAGCCTTTCGTGTACATGACCAACTGGTATGCGCAGGCCGAGCACGGCGGCTTCTACCAGGCGCTCGCCACCGGCCTGTACAAGAAGGCCGGCCTCGACGTCAGCATCAAGATGGGCGGGCCCCAGGTGAATGTGGTGCAGATCATGGCCGCTGGCCAGGCCGACTGCGTGATGGGCTCCAGCGACCTGCAGATGGTGCAGATCCGTGAGGGCGGGGTACCGGTGGTCAGTGTGGCCGCGCTGTTCCAGAAAGACCCGCAGGTGCTGATCGCCCATGAGGACGTGAAAAAGTTCGAGGACCTCAAGGGCAAGACCATCCTGATCGCGGGCTCGGCCCAGAAGGGCTTCTGGCCCTGGCTCAAGGCCAAATACGGCTTCACCGACGCCCAGACCCGGCCCTACACCTTCAACATCCAGCCCTTCGTGGCTGACAAGAACACGGCCCAGCAGGGCTACCTGACCAGCGAACCCTTCGCCATCCAGAAGGCCGGCGTCAAGGCCAACACCCTGATGTTCAGCGACCATGGCTTCCCGGCCTACGCCACCACCATCTCGTGCATGGACAAGACCACCCAGACCCGCAAGAAGGCGGTGGCCGCCTTCGTGAAGGCTTCCATCGAAGGCTGGAAGAGCTACCTGGCCGACCCGGCGCCCGGCAACGCCCTGATCAAGAAGGACAACCCGCAGATGACCGACGAGCAACTGGCCTACAGCGTGGCCAAGCTCAAAGAGACCGGCATGGTGGGTGGCGGTGACGCGGCCAAACTGGGCATCGGGGTGATGACCGACGCGCGCATCAAGGCCAGCTACGACTTCCTGGTCAGCACCCAGCTGATCGATCCCGCCAAGGTCAAGATGAACGAGGCCTACACCACCGAGTTCGTCAAGGACGTGAAGGTCCTGCCCTGATCCTGCTGCCAACGGCCTGCGCCCAGCCGCAGGCCGCCTCGACCCGGAAGGCCACGCCATGAAACCCGACCCCAGCCATCTGCCGCCCGCGCCAGGGGCCTCGCTGGCATCCGCGCCCGCCGATCCCTCGCCGGTGCCGGCGCCCGAAGTGCCTGCCGTCGACATCCTGTCGGCCGAAAAAATCTACCCCAATGGCACCCGGGCCCTGCTGCCCGTGGACTTGAGCCTTCGCGAAGGCGAGTTTGTGACGCTGTTGGGTCCTTCGGGCTGTGGCAAGAGCACCTTGCTGAAGATGGTGGCCGGCCTGCTCGAACCCAGCGACGGGCGTCTGCTGTTGTGGCGCAAGCCGGTGGCCGAGCTGTCGCAGACGGGCCGCCGCATGGCCTTTGTCTTCCAGTCACCCACCTTGATGCCCTGGGCCACGGTGCGCGCCAACGTGCGCTTGCCGCTGGACCTGGCCGGTGTGCCCCGCGCCGAGGCGGAAGCCCGGGTCAGCGAGGTGCTGGCCCTGGTGGGCCTGTCCAAATTCGACCAGGCCTTGCCCAGGGCCCTCTCGGGCGGCATGCAGATGCGGGTCTCGATCGCCCGTGGCCTGGTCACCGAGCCCGATCTGCTGCTGATGGACGAGCCCTTCGGCGCCCTCGACGAGATCACGCGCCACAAACTCGATGCCGATCTGCTGGAGCTGTGGCGCAAGAAGAAGCTCACGGTGATCTTTGTCACCCACTCGATCCACGAAGCCGTGTTTCTGTCCAGCCGCGTGGTCATGATGGCGGCCCGGCCTGGCCGCGTGGTGGAGCAGTTCTTCATCGATGAGCCGCATCCGCGCCAGGCCGACTTCATGGTCTCGCCCCAGTTCAGCCACTATGCCCGGCAGTTGCAGGACAGCTTGCTGCGTGCCAGCGCCGAGGAGCCCCAGCCATGAGCTCGAATGCACCCCCGTCGAAGGCCCCTGTGGCCTGGCTGCACCGCCCCCAGGTCCAGCGAGTGGTCTATCCCCTGCTGGTCGGTCTGTTCCTGCTGGCCCTCTGGCAGGGACTGGTCACCGGGCTGGAACTGCCCCCCTACCTGGTGCCCTCACCGGGGCTGATGTTCAAGACCCTGATCCAGGACTGGGCCACGCTGGGCCTGGCCCTGTGGGTCACGCTCAAGATCACGCTGTTCGCTTTCGCCCTGGCGGTGGCGGTGGGCGTGCTGATCTCGTTCCTGTTCGTGCAGAGTCGCCTGATCGAGACCGCCTTGTTCCCCTATGCGGTGCTCTTGCAGGTGACCCCCATCGTGGCGGTGGCCCCCCTGATCATCATCTGGGTGCGCGATGCCACGCTGTCGATGGTGATCTGCGCCGCCCTGGTGGCCCTGTTTCCCATCATCAGCAACACCACCCTGGGCCTGCGCAGCGTCGAGCCCGATCTGCAGAACTACTTCCGGCTCAACCACGCGACGCGCTGGCAGTCGCTGGTGCGCCTGCGCATCCCCAGTGCCTTGCCTTACTTTTTCGGTGGCTTGCGCATTTCCAGCGGCCTGGCCCTGATCGGGGCGGTGGTGGCCGAGTTCGTGGCCGGCACCGGTGGCACCGGGGCTGGTCTGGCGTACCAGATCCTGCAGGCCGGCTTCCAGCTCAACATCCCGCGCATGTTTGCGGCCTTGCTGCTGATCTCGCTCACCGGTGTGGCGCTGTTTGCGCTGATGGCCTGGCTGAGCCGACGGGCCCTCAGCGGCTGGCACGCCAGTGAAACCGCCCATGAGTGACCCTTTCCCTGTCCCTGACGTCCATCCCCCGCTTTCCGGAGACCCGACCATGACCGCCTCCAGCCTGAGCGCTGCCGAACTGCCCGATCAACTGCCCCAGATCGACTGGATCACTGATCCGTCGCGGGTGGCTCGCCTGTCGCAGGACTTTGCCTGGTTCAGCCCTGTGCTCAAGCGTGAGCTGGGTGGCAAGGTGGGCGAGGTCGTGGTGCGCCCGCGCACCGAGGAAGAGATCCGCCAGGTGGTGTCTTTGTGTGCGCGCGAGGGCGTGCCCATCACGGTGCGCGGCAGCGGCACCGGCAACTACGGCCAGAGCACGCCACTGGCGGGTGGCGTGGTGCTGGACCTGAGCGCTTACAACGGCTTCATGTGGTGCCGTGACGGTGTGGGCCGGGCCCAGGCCGGCATCCGCCTGGCTGATTTCGACCAGCGCAGCCAGCCCTTGGGTTGGGAGCTGCGCTGGCTACCCTCCACCTACCGCAGTGCCACCCTGGGCGGGCTGTTCGGCGGCGGCTTTGGGGGCGCCGGCTCCATCACCTGGGGGCCGTTGGCGGCCAGTGGCAATGTGCTCGGGGTGCGGGTGATGTCGGTCGAGCCCGAGCCCCAGATCACCGAACTGCGCGGCGACGATGCCATGCTGCTGCACCACACTTACGGCACCAACGGCATCGTGCTCGAACTGGAGGTGGCGCTGGCGCCTGCCACCCCTTGGCTGGAGTGCATCGCGGTGTTCGAAGACTTCGAGGCCGGCTTGCGTTTCTCCAGTGAGTTCGGTGCCGCGCCGGGCCTGCTCAAGAAAGAGGTGTGCTTTCTGGGGGCGCCGATCCCAGCGTACTTTGTCAACCTGGCCGATCATCTGCCGGCCGGCAGCCATGCTGCGCTGCTGATCCTGGCCCCGGCGGCCGAGGCTGGCATGCTGGCCCTGCTGGCGCGCCATGGTGGACGCATCAGCTACCGCAAGAGCGCCGAAGAGGTGGCCGATAGCCATCGCACGCTGCTGGAGTACACCTGGAACCACAGCACGCTGCACGCGCTCAAGGTCGACAAGGGCCTCACCTACATCCAGAGCGGCTTCGACCCGGCGCGGCATGTGGATCAGGTCCTGGCCCTGGAGCAGGCCTTGGCCGGCGAGGTGATGACCCACCTGGAGTTTTTGCGCACCAAGGAAGGTGTGTTTACCTGCAGCGGTCTGCAGATCATCCGCTACAGTACCGAAGAGCGCCTCAACCAGATCATGCAGATCTACCGTGAGCACGGTGTGTTCATCAACAACCCGCATGTCTTCGTGGTGGAGGACGGCAAGCAGGCCGGCAAGCTGGCCGAGGGGGTGCTCGACATGAAGCGCCGCTTCGATCCGCAAGGGCTGCTCAATCCGGGCAAGCTGCGCAGTTGGCAGGCCAGGCCCCAGTGAGCCCGAGCGCTCGACGATCGGATCGGGGGCCCATGGATGGGGGCCAAGCGTGTGAGAATGAGAACCTCACGCTTGAACTTCCATGTGCCCATGTTTTCCGCTCAGCACCTGACCTCCGCCGATCTCCATGACCTGTCCGCCACGCTCGCGGCCTGGCGATCACGATGGCCAGATATGGGCGTGCTGGCCCTGTTGCCTGAAGCCTTGAGCGACCGCGTGCCGTTGCTGCAAACGGCCTTTCGCGAGCGGGGTGTGCCCCTGCTGGGGGCGGTCTTTCCCAGCCTGTTCACCGGTCAGGGCTTTGTCACCGATCAGGTGCTGCTGCTGTGCCTGGCGCCCATGCCCCCGTGGCTGTTCCAACCGGTGCTGGATGATGCGGGGCGGGAGGCCTGGTACGAGGCGGTCCGTTTCATGCAGGCCATGCACGGCGGCGAGCCCGGTGCCGAGCCTTTGCTGTTCATGATCTTCGACGGCATGCTCCCCGATGTCGGCTCGCTGGTGGACGAACTTCATCTGTCGCTCCAACAGCCGCTGCGCTATTCGGGGGTGAACGCGGGCAGCGAGACCTTCCAGCCCATGGCCTGCCTGTTCGATGCCGAGCGACAGGCCGGCATGGGCGTGATCAGTCTGCTGCTGCCGCATTCGGTCGAGGCCTTGACCCGCCATGGCTACCCTGTCAGCCGTGCCTTGATGACCGCCACCACGGGCGAGGGCAACCGCATCGACACCATCGACCACCGACCCGCCTTCGAGGTCTACCAGCAACTGATCCTCGAAGAGTACGGCGTGCACCTGACACGTGAGAACTTCTACGACTATGCGGTGCACTTTCCCTTCGGCCTGGTGACGATGATCGATGTGCTGGTGCGCATCCCGGTGGCCCTGGGCGATGACGGCTCGTTGATCTGCGTGGGTGAGATCCCGCCCAACAGCCTGATGCGATTGCTGCGTGCCCCCGCGGCCGCCCAGGGCTCGGCGGTCACCGAGCTGGCCGCGTTTGTGGCCGAGCGGCGCGCCGCTTCGCCGACCCGCCCCTGGTTGCATTTCTACTGTGCCGGACGGCGCATGCATCTGGGCGACTCGGCCTTGCACGAGTTGCAGGCCTTGCAACTGCAAAGTGGACAGTCCGATCTGGTTGGGGCGCTGACCTTGGGGGAAATCGACACCCTGGACGCCGTGGGCCTGCCCCGGCTGCCGCGGTTCCACAACGCCTGCCTGGTGGGCCTGGGCTGAGGGCTCAGCCCGGCGGCGCGGAGGCGGCCCGGGCCAGGTGCACCTGGTGCAACGTGATCTTGCGCACCTCGGCCTGACTGGTCTGGATGTGGGCGCGCAGCAGCATCACCGCCTGGTCGCTGCGGTGCGAGCGGATGGCGCTCAGGATCTTGCCGTGTTCTTCATAGGTGGCGGCGATCCGGTCCTGTTTGGTGAAGTCCAGCCGTCGGATGATGCGGATGCGCTCGGTCACCTCGCGGTGCACGCGGGCCATCTCGCGGTTGCCGGCGGCCTCGACCAGAGCGCAGTGAAAGCCTTCGTCCCAGCGTGACACCTCAGTGCCATCCTGGCTTCGTTGGGCCTCAGGCACCAGCCAGATGGCTTCCAACTGGCGCAGCAGGGCCTGGTCGACCTTTTCGTCGCCCGAGCACAGGCGCTGCACCGCCGTCGATTCCAGCACCTGGCGCAGGTCGTAGAGCTGTTCGAATTGCTCGAAATCGAAGGGCAGCACACGCCAGCCGCTGCGGAATTGCACCTCGACATAGCCCTCCTGCTGCAGCCGCACAAGGGCCTGCCGCACGGGCGTGCGTGACACCTGCAGGCGGTCGCACAACTCGTTTTCGGAAAACCGGTCGCCAGGCACCAGCAGAAAGCCGGCGATGTCCGATTTGAGCTGATCGTAGACGTCGTCGGCGCGCGAGCGCCGGGCGGGAGCGCGCGGGGCGCGGGGAATCTGTTGACCTGTGGTGTGCACGACCGGACTTTATCAGGCTGCCAGGGACTGCGGACGCAGCAGGCCCAGGAGGGCAGGGCTGGGTGCGACCCAGCCCACGATGGCGCCCTGGGCGGTCACCATCTCCAGGGTGGCTGCCTTGAAGGCCGCGAAGTAGCTCTCTGTGCAGTCTTCGAGCAGCAGGCAGTCGTAGCCGCGGTCATTGGCCTCGCGCAGGCTGGTCTGAACGCAGACTTCGGTGGTCACGCCCATCACGATCAGGTGGCTGATGCCGCGCTGTTGCAGCAGTTCATGCAGGCCGGTGCCGTAGAAGGCCCCCTTGCCGGGCTTGTCGATCTCGATCTCGCCAGGCCGTGGGGCCAGCTCGGGAATGATCTGGTTGCCGGGCTCCCCGGCCACCAGGATGCGCCCCATCGGGCCGGCGTCGCCGATGCGAAGCCGTGGCTGGCCCCGCAGGCGCTTGGCAGGCGGGCAGTCGCTGAGGTCGGGGCGGTGGGCTTCGCGGGTGTGCACCACCAGGGCACCGATGTCGCGCCAGGCCTGCAGAACGGCCTGGCAGGCCGGCACGATGGCCTGCAGCAGGCTCACATCGTTGCCCAGCGATTCGCCGAAGCCGCCGGGCTCGACGAAGTCACGTTGCATGTCGATGATCAGCAGGGCGGTGCGGGCCGGGTCGAAGCCGAAGTCGAAGGGTCGGGCGGGCAGTGTCAGTTCAGTCATGGGGGCTCCGTGCAGTGGGAAGGGCAGGGGTGGCGGGAGGGGTTGCCATCAATGGGCACCGCCCCCCATGTGGGCGCCCAGCTGCAGCCGGTCGGCTCCCTCGGCGGCCGTCTCGAAGACGATGCGGCCTTCGCTCATCACCACCACGCGGTCGGCCAACTCCAGCAACTCGTCCAGGTCTTCGCTGACCAGCAAGACCGCACCGCCGCGCGCGCGCACCTGGACGATGCGCTGATGGATCTCGCGCACGGCGGCGAAGTCCAGGCCGAACACCGGGTTGGCGGCGATCAGCACCTGGATGTCGCCGGCCAATTCGCGCGCGAGCACGGCGCGCTGCACATTGCCGCCCGACAGGCTTTTGATGGGGGCGTTCTCGCTGCGTGTCTTGATGCCGTAGGCCGCGATCCAGCTCCGAGCGCGCTCGCGCCACAGGCTTGGCCTGAGCCAGCCGTGGCGGCTCAGCGGCGGCTGGTCGAAATCGCGCAGGGCCATGTTCTGGGCCACGCTGAGCTCACCGACACAGGCGTTGCGCAGCGGCTCCTCCGGCAGGCTGCGCACGCGCAGGCGCCGGGTTTCCTCGCGCCGAGCCCGATAGGCCTGACCTGCGACACGCACGCTGCCGGCGCTGCGCGCGCGCTGCCCCACCAGGGCCTCGACCAGCTCACGCTGCCCATTGCCGGACACGCCGGCCACACCCAGGATCTCGCCGGCCCGCACCTGCAGGCTCAGGCCGTGAACAGCGGGCAGGCCGC
>RXJO01000313.1:0-3000 GCA_003987795.1 Curvibacter sp. | reverse complement strand
GCAGGTCTTGTACTTCCAGGGCCACGATGGCGTCAGAGGCCACGGCCCGACGTGGGCTGCGGGCCTGCGTCGCCTCGGCGCTGCCGGGCGGGTCGGAGGGCAGGCCCTCTGCCTCGCCCATCATCGCGCGGGCCAGTCGGGCGGGGTCGGTGTCGCCCACGCTGCTGTGCAGCACGGCCCGACCGCGGCGCAGCACCGACACCGCGTCCGCATAGGCCATGACCTCGCGGAATTTGTGCGTGATGATCAGCACCGTGCACAGGCGTTGACGCGCCAGCTCCCGCACATGGCCCAGCACTTCATCGGCTTCCTGGGGGGTCAGCACCGAGGTGGGCTCGTCCAGGATCAGCAGGCGCGGGCGCAGGTACAGTTGCTTGAGCAGTTCGAGCTTTTGCTTCTCTCCGGCGGCCAGTTCGGCCGGGCGGGCGTCGAGGTCGAGGCGAAATGGCGTGGACTCGATGAAGCGGGTGAGCTCGGCCCGGCGCTCGCGCCAGTCGATCAGGCCGGGCACCTGGCCTCCGGCCAGCAGCAGGTTCTCGGCCACGCTCATGCCGGGCGCCAGTGTGAAGTGCTGGTAGACCATGCCGATGCCCAGCGTTCGGGCCACCACGGGGTTGCTGATGACCTGCTCACGGCCGTCGATCAGCACACTGCCCTCTTCGGCGCGCTGGAACCCGGCCACGCACTTCACCAAGGTGCTTTTGCCGGCGCCGTTCTCGCCCAGCAGGGCATGGACACTGCCTGAGGCCACCTTCAGATCCACGCTGTCCAGCGCGGTGAAGGCGCCAAAGCGTTTGGTCAGCCGGTAGGTGTCCAGTGCCAGGGCGCCGGTGCCTGGGGGCAGACCGCCGATGGGGTGCTGTGGCGGGTGGGGCCGATGGAGGATGGTCGTCTCTTGCATGGCGGGCTCCGGGTTGGAAAACGGCAAGACGCGCTAGATCGAGGAAAGCCCGGCCAGGGCGTGCAGCAACTGGTCTGAGCTCGCATGGGCGCCGAAGACACCGCCCTGCATGGTGATCATGTCCAGGGCTGCCCGGTGGTTGGCCGGGTCGGTGGCGGCCGTGCCGTCGGACAACAACAGGCACTCGAAGCCCCGGTCGTTGGCGTCGCGCATCGTGGTGTGCACGCACACATCGGTGGTGATGCCGCCGAGGATCAGGTTCTCGATGCCGGCCAGGCGCAGCACCATCTCCAGGTCAGTCGCGTAGAAGGAGCCTTTGCCGGGCTTGTCGATGATCACCTCGCCCGGCAGGGGGGCGAGCTCGGGGATCAGCTCCCAGCCCGGCTCACCGCGCACCAGGATGCGCCCGCAGGGGCCGGCATCTCCGATGCCCAGACCATCCCGCCCGATCTGCCGTGACCGCCAACGCTTGTTGGCAGGCAGGTCGGACAGGTCGGGGCGGTGCCCCTCGCGGGTGTGGATGATCGTGAAGCCCAAGCCCCGCAAGCGGGCGAGCACACGGCGCAGCGGCTGGATCGGGGCCCGTGTGAGCGAGATGTCGTAGCCCATCACGTCGACATAACCGCCGGGGCCGCAGAAATCGGTCTGCATGTCGATCACGATCAGGGCCGTGTTGTCGGCGCGCAAGGCGCCGTTCCAGGGCCAGGCATAGGGCTGGGCATCGACATGCAGCGCCGGCAGGTTGGAAAGAAGAGGACTCATGGCAGGGTGGGGGGCAGAGGAAAAAGGACGGATCAGCGCGAGGACAGTTCTCCCGGGCTGCCGGCAGCCACGCTGCCGGGCCGGCAGGTGATCACCAGGATCAGCAGGGTCAGCACATAGGGCACGGTGTTGAACAGGTGGTAGCCCCATCCGATGCCCACCGATTGCAGGGCCGGGCCGATGGCACCGGCACCGCCGAACAGGGCAGCGGCCCCCACGCAACGCAGCGGGTCCCAGCGCGCGAAGATGACCAGGGCGACAGCGATCAGGCCCTGGCCGCTCGAGATGCCCTCGTTCCAGCTGCCCGGATAGAACAGCGTGAGCGAGGCACCGCCCAGGCCCGCGATCAGGCCGCCGCCAGCCGTGGCGGCCCAGCGGATGCCGCCCACCGAATAGCCCAGTGCGCGGGCCGCGTCGGCCGAATCACCAGCCAGGCGCACCAGCAGGCCGATGCGGGTGTTGGCAAAGGACCAGGCCATCACGGCGGCCAGCACCAGGCCCAGCGGCAGCAGGGCATTCACCTGCAGGGCGGCCTGCACCGCTGGGCTGCTGCTCCATTGCCCCAGGGGCAGGGCCGGCAGTTGCGGTGCCTGAGGCTGGATCAGGGGCTTGCCCAGGTAGAAGGCCAGGCCGGTGCCGAGCAGCATCAGGGCGATGCCGGTGGCCACGTCATTGACCCCGGGCAAGCTGCACAGACCGGCATGCAGACTGGCGAGCAGGGCGCCCGCCAGGGCCCCGCACAGCACCCCGATCCAAGGCGAGCCGCTGAGGTAGGCTCCGCCGAACGAGGCCATGGCCGACAGCACCAGCACCCCCTCCAGGCCCAGGTTGATGCGGCCGGATTTCTCGGTCAGACATTCGCCCAGGCTGACGAACAGGAAGGGCACGCCGACGCGCAGGGCACCGCCCACGATCGCCGCCAGCAGGGTGATCCATTGATCAGGGCTCATGGGGTGGACTCCTTGACGGCGGGGCGGGTGGGCCAGAGGCGCCGCCACAGCGCGGCAGGGTCGCCCTGGCGCAGGGCTTCGCTGGCCAGGATGAAGACAAAGGTCAGCCCCTGCAGCACCAGCACCGAGGCGTCTGGCAGGCCAAGCCGGCGTTGCAGCAGGCTGCCGGCCGCGCCGAAACCGCCAAACAGGATGGCCACCGGCACGATGGCCAGGGGCTGGTGGCGGGCAATGAACGAGACAAGGATGCCGGCATAGCCGTAGGCGGCGATCAGCGAGGCATTGGCATTGGTGTGCACGGCGGCCACTTCGACCGCGCCGGCCAGGCCGGCGCAGGCACCCCCGAGGGCGCAGGCCAGCAGCACCAGGCGGGTGGCAGGCAGGCCC
>RXJO01000153.1:14838-16431 GCA_003987795.1 Curvibacter sp. | reverse complement strand
AATGCCGGCGAATTGGATGACGCACCGAACAGAGCCGCCGGCTTACTCTGAATAGCGCCTACTACTTTTCGTTTCCATCAAGAACAAGTCCTTGGGTCAATTGAAGGATGTCGTTCTCGTCGAGCGTTTCCCGCGCCAGCAGTTCGCGCGCACAACGCTCCAGCACCGCGCGGTTGGTGTCGAGAATCCGGTAGGCGCGCTCGAACACGCCCATCACGATGTCGCGGATGGCCTGATCGATGCGCGCCTGGGTCGATTCGGCCACCCGGCAGCCGCCTTGGGCCAGTTCCGGTGTATCGAGAAAGCGGGGCCGCTGCGCCTCGAAGGCGATGTAGCCCAGTCCTTCGTCCATGCCAAAGCGGGTGATCATGTCGCGGGCAATGTCGGTGGCCCGTGCGAGGTCATCGGCAGCCCCGGTGGACAGCTCGCCGAACACGAGCTTCTCGGCCGCACGACCGCCCAGCAGCACGGCGATCTTGTGTTCCAGATCGGCGCGCGTCATCAGGAAGCGGTCTTCGGTGGGGCGTTGCAGCGTGTAGCCCAGCGCGCCGATGCCGCGCGGGATGATCGAGATCTTGTGCACGGGGTCGGTGCCGGGCAGCGCCAGCGCCACCAGCGCATGGCCCATCTCGTGATAGGCCACGGTTTCCCGCTCCTTGGGATTGAGCACTCGGTTCTTCTTCTCCAGGCCCGCCACGATGCGCTCGATGGCGGCGGTGAAATCCTGCAACTCCACGGCGGACGCTTTGCGCCGGGTCGCGGCCAGCGCGGCCTCGTTGACCAGGTTCGCGAGGTCTGCACCCGAAAAGCCCGTGGTCAGCGCAGCCACCTGTTCGAGATCGATATCCTGAGCCAGCGTCACCTTCTTAACGTGGACTTTCAGGATGTCCAGCCGTCCCTTCTTGTCGGGCCGGTCCACCAGCACCTGACGGTCGAAGCGACCGGCGCGCAGCAGCGCCTGGTCGAGGATTTCGGGGCGGTTGGTGGCGGCGAGGATGATCAGCCCGACCGAGCTGTCGAAGCCGTCCATCTCCGTGAGCAGCTGGTTGAGGGTCTGCTCGCGCTCGTCGTGGCCGCCGATGGGGCCGCCGACACCGCGCGCGCGGCCCAGCGCATCGAGCTCGTCGATGAAGATGATGGCCGGCGCCTGCCCGCGGGCCTGCTCGAACAGGTCGCGCACGCGCGCTGCACCCACGCCGACGAACATCTCGACGAACTCCGAGCCTGAGATGGAAAAGAACGGTACCCCGGCCTCGCCCGCCGCGGCCTTGGCCAGCAGGGTCTTGCCCGTGCCGGGCGAGCCAACCAGCAACACACCTTTCGGGATGCGCGCCCCGAGCCGTCCATACTCCTGCGGATTCTTGAGGAAATCGACGATCTCAACCAACTCCGCCTTGGCCTCATCGACACCAGCGACATCGGCAAAGGTCACGCCAGTGTTCTTCTCCATGAATACCTTGGCACGGCTCTTGCCGATGCTCAGGAAGCCGCCCATGCCCTGCTTCTCGGCGAAGCGGCGGAACAGGAAGAACCAGACGCCGAAGAAGGCCACCGCCGGCAGAATCCAGGAGAGCACATCACGTAGCCAGGTGC
>RXJO01000153.1:0-14788 GCA_003987795.1 Curvibacter sp. | reverse complement strand
TGCTCGGCCAGGTCAGGCAATAGAAACTGGCTGGGCGCCAGATTGAAGGCCAGATGGAAATCGCCCGGCCAGTCCCGTGCCACCGTGCAGGCCTCGCGGATCAGGTGCAGGCTGATGTCGTGCAACAGGCCGAGACCATCTGCCAGCGGGATGAACACCCCGGGCGAAACCGCACCCAACACAGGCGAGGTCCAACGCGCCAGCACCTCGAACCCAGCAATGCGCCGGCTGTTCAGGCGCACCAAGGGCTGGAAGGCGGGCCAGATCTCGCCGGCTTGCAGGGCGCCTGCCAGGCAGGCACGGGTCTGGTCGATGCTCGCAAGGGTCGTCATGGCTGTTGATCCGGCAGAAGAGACGAAAAGGCTGTCCAAAGCGCCGCACGCCGCGCAAACAACCGCCGCTGATCAGTTTACGTGGGAATTTCCCTGCATTGCGCAGGGATTTCACCCAACCCTTGTCCAGGAAGCCGACCCAGATCGAAAACATCACGACTCGGCGCTGAACCCCGATTGCCGGATCAGCTGCCGCCATTGCTGGGCATCGGCCTGCAGCATCTGCTGCAACACCGCCGGGCTGGAGGGCTTGATCTCCAGCCCGTAGGAGCGCCCCGCCTCCACCACATCGGGCAGGGCCAGGGCCTGCCCGATGGCTTCCGCAGCCCGGCGCTGAACATCGGCGCTGGCCTTGCCAGGCAGGAAGAAGCCATACCACTCGCGCACATTGAGCGGGTAACCCAGCTCTCGCAAAGTGGGCACCTGGGGCAAGAACACCGAGCGCGCCGGCGCCGCCACGGCCAGCACACGCAGCTTGCCCACCTTCTGGTACTGAAGGTAATCGCCGATGGGGCCCCAGAACGCACTGATCTGGCCGCCCAGCAGGTCCTGCACCCCGGGCACCGTGCCACGGTAGGCGATGTGCCGCAGATCGGTGCGGGTCAACTGGTTCAGCAAGATGCCCACCAGGTGAGGCATCGAGCCCGCGCCCGGACTGCCGAAGTTGGCCCCATCGGGATGGGTGGCCACCCAGGCCAGAAAGTCTTTCAAGGTGGTGACCGACTCAGGCACGCCGGGGCCCACCGCCAGACCATGGTCCATGTGGGCCGCCAGCGAGACGGCCGTCACGTCGTCAAGCGTGTAGCGCAGGCGTGGGTAGGTGTAGGGGTAGATCGAGAGCATGGACGACGGCGTGATCAGCAGGCTGCTGCCATCGGCCGGGCTGTCTTTGAGCGCCAGCACGCCGATCTGGCCTGCGGCGCCTGGCCGGTTGTCGACCAGCACCGCGCCGGCGTACTGGCCGCGCAACTTGTCGGCCACGCGGCGGGCGATCACGTCCAGGGTGCCTCCAGGTGGAAAGCCGGAAATGATCTTGGCCACCGGCAAAGCGGTCTCTGCGGCCCGGCCGGCGCCCGTCCAGGCACCGGCCGCCAGGGTGGTGGCCAAAAGGTTGAAATGGCGTCTTGTCAACATGCGGTGTCTCCGTTGGTTTGGCTTGTCTTGTACAGATGTGCAAAAATTATACGAACGTACAAATTCCGATCCAAGCACTTCCTGCTAGTGGTTTGTACGAGTGTTCAATTTATTTATACGAACGTACAAATACAACATGACGACCAAGAAGACCCCCCTCCCCACGCCCCGGGCCGCCACACGCCCCCGGGTGCGTGCCGCCAGCGCCAGCGGTGAAGCCGCCCTGGCACCCAACCGCCAGCAAAACATCCTGCAGGCCGCTGAGCGCCTGTTCGCCGCCCGTGGCTTCCATGGCGTGTCGATCCGCGACATTGCCGACGAGGCCGGCGTGCCACTGGCCCTGGTGGGCTACTACTATGGGCCCAAACTCTCGCTGTACCACGCGATCTTCCGTGAGCGGGCGGGCTACATCGGCGAGCGCCTGCAGGCCCTGGCCGAGGCCTGTCGCAGCGAACCCGCCACCGCACGCCTGGACGCCATCGTGGCCGCCTTCGTGCTGCCCACCCTGCGGGTGGCCAGCCAGCCGGAAGGCCGCCACTTTCTGCGCATGCTGGCTCGTGGCATGAGCGACCACCTCGAAGAAGACGAACCCATCATCCGCGAGCTGTTCGACCCCCTGGCCCATGCCTTCATCGACGCCTTGGCCCAGGCGCTGCCACAGGCCACACGCAGCCAGGCTGCCTGGTGCTACCAGTTCGCCCTGGGCGCACTGCTGCACCACGTGACTGACCAACGCATCGAGCGCCTGTCTCGCGGCGAAAACCTCCCCGGCGACCACGACAGCGCCGGTCCGCTGCTGGTGCGCTTCATCGCCAACGGCATGCGCGGCGCCTGTGCCGCCCCCACCCACTGATCAGGAACCCCACCGCCATGGCCCGCACCCTCATCGACATCTCCATGCCGCTGGACAACGACATCCCGACCGACCCACCCGGTCTGGAGCCCCGCATCCGCTACATCGACCACCACAGCAGCGTGCCAGACCTGGCCCGCTTCTTCCCGGGCCTGCAGAACCAGGATCTGCCCGACGGCGAGGCCTGGGCGGTCGAAGAGGTTCAACTCAACACCCACAACGGCACGCACCTGGATGCCCCCTGGCACTTTGCCTCGACCATGGACGGCGGCCAGCGCGCCATCACCATCGATGAGGTCGATCTGCAATGGTGCTTCCAACCCGGCGTGAAGCTCGATTTCCGGCACCTGCCCGACGGGCATGTGGTTCAGGCGGCCGAAGTCGAGGCCGAGCTGGCCCGCATCGGCCACACGCTGCAACCGCTGGAGATCGTCGTGGTCAACACCCGGGCCAGCGCCGCTTATGGCTCGCCGCACTACACACGATCGGGCTGCGGCATGGGCCGTGAAGCCACGCTGTACCTGCTGGAACGCGGCGTGCGCCTGACCGGCACGGACGCCTGGAGCTGGGACGCGCCCTTCGCACACACTGCCCAGCGCTACGCCGAAGACCAGGACGCATCGCGCATCTGGGAAGGCCACAAGGTGGGGCGCGACATCGGCTACTGCCACCTCGAAAAGCTGCACAACCTGGAGGCCCTGCCGCCTCACGGTTTCCACATCAGCTGTTTTCCGGTCAAGGTCAAAGGCGCTTCAGCGGGTTGGACCCGCGCCGTGGCCATCCTGGACCGACCCGACACCGACACGTTCGGCACTTGAGCCAGCCTTGACTTGCTGAGCCTGATCTGAGCCGTGGGGCCCGGGCCCCGCGAGATCAGCCCCCCACGTTCCCGCCACACCGGACCAGCCCGCCAGGGGCGGCCCGAGGGCACGCCTGCGCCTTGCGCTTTCATCCAACCAGAAGGAGACAACATGAGTCATTCAACCCACCTCTACACCCCCCGTCGGTCTTGGTCACCGGCTTGGGCTGCGCTGGCCGCCCTGGGCCTGAGCGCCCAGGCTCACGCCCAACCGGCGTCACAGCCTGGCGTTCAATTGTTCGGGCTGATCGAGGCGGCCGCCGGCCGCTTCACCAGCGCCACAGGAGTCAATGCACAGGAGCGGGCCACCAGCCGGGTCAGCAGTGGCGGGTTGTCCACCAGCCATTGGGGCATCCGAGGCCAGGAGGACCTGGGCGGCGGCGCCTCGGCCTTGTTCGAGCTGTCCTCGTTCATGCGCAACGAATCGGGTGCAGCGGGCCGCAGCGACGCCCTGCCGGCCCCGGTGAATGTGGCGGCCGACCCCTACTTCTCACGCGCCGCCTGGGTGGGCCTGAGCCACCCCGACTGGGGCCGGGTGCGCGTGGGCAACATCACCAGCCTGCTGTTCCTCAACTCGATCAGCAGCAACGCGCTGGGTGACAGCACCACCTTCTCGCCACTGAACCTGCTGACCTTCATCGGCTCACCGCTCTCAGGCGGCACAGGCTGGGCCAACTCGGTGGTGTATGACAGTCCGACGCGCGCCGGGCTGACGGGATCGGTGGCCTATGCGGCCTCGCAGAACCAGGGCGGCCCCAACACCGCCGTGCGGGCAGCCTACAGCGCAGGTGCCTTCAGCACCTCGCTGGCGTGGCAGAGCGTGAACCGCAACCCACAGACCTTTGCCGACGGCACCTCGGCCAACGACACCCGCGCCTGGCAATGGGCCGCCAGCTACGACTTCAGCCCGCTGAAGGTGTACGGACACCTGGGCCAGATCCGGAACCGAGGCACGGCCAGTGCACCGCAATCCGTGGTCTACAAGGTGTGGGATCTGAGCCTGGCCCTGCCCATGGGGGCGGGCCAGTGGCTGGCGGCCTATGGGGCGCGCGATACGTCTGACACGGTCGCCCCCGTGCCGGCCACGGTGGCCGGCGGCAACGTCTCGCGCAAGCTGCTCACCGTGGGCTACGACCACTTCCTGTCGCGCCGCACCGAGGTCTACCTGCTGCTGTCGCGCGACCAGACCGAGACCCGCACCCTGCCTGCACCGCCGACCGTGATCGGTGCCAGCGGCACCAGCTTTGCTGTGGGCATTCGACACCGCTTCTGATCCCTCGCCCCCCCACCGCCTCGAACAGGACCCCCTCATGCTGCTGAACGAAACCCACGACCCCGGCCTGCCAAGCTGGGTCGCCTCGGCCCACAAGGCCGATACCGACTTTCCGATCCAGAACCTGCCGCACGGCGTCTTCCGGCGCCGGCAGAGCAAGGAGGCCTGGCGGGGCGGTGTCGCCATCGGCGATGCCATCCTGGACCTGACCGCCGTAGCGGCCTTGCCCTCGGACGAGCGCCCGATGGACGATGAAGCGACGCGGGCCCTGCTGGCCGCCAGCCAGACCAGCCTGAACGCGCTGATGGCGCTTGGGCCGACGGCCTGGCATGCCCTGCGCCTGGCCTTGTCGAGGGCGCTGCGCGTGGGCGCGCCCCAGGCAGCCGCCTGGCGATCGTGCCTGGTGCCCCAGGCTGAGGCCGAGTACCAACTGCCGGTCGAGGTGGGCAACTACACCGACTTCTTCACCTCGTCGCACCATGCGCTGAATGCGGGGCGGGTGTTCCAGCCCGGCCGTGAGTTGCTGCCGCAATTCAAATGGCTGCCGATCGGCTACCACGGCAGGGCCTCCACCGTGGCCATCAGCGACACCCCCTTGCAGCGGCCAGCCGGCCAGATCCTGCTGCCGGGCCAACCGCAGCCGGTCTACGCGCCCACCCGTCAGCTCGATTTCGAACTGGAGCTGGGCGTGCTGGTCGGCACGGGCAACACGCTGGGCCAGCCCCTGCCCTTGGCCCAGGCTGAACAGCACCTTTTCGGTCTGTGCCTGCTCAACGACTGGTCAGCGCGCGACATCCAGGCCTGGGAGGCCGTGCCGCTGGGGCCCTTCATGGCCAAGAACTTTCTGAGCACGCTCTCACCCTGGGTGGTCACATTCGAAGCCCTGGCCCCCTTCAGGGTGCCCCTGCCCCGGGCCGAGGAAGATCCGCCAACCCTGCCCTACCTCGATCACCCCGAGCAAGTCCGGCAAGGCGCCATCGACATCGCGCTGGAAGCCCAGCTGCAACCTGCCGGACAGGCTTCGCTGCAGCGCCTGTGCCTGACCAACTACCGGCACGCCTACTGGTCTGCAGCCCAGATGCTGACCCAGCACAGCAGCAACGGCTGCCGTCTGCAGGCCGGGGATCTGCTGGGTACCGGCACGCTGTCAGGACCAGCGCCAGAACAGGCAGCCTGCCTGCTCGAACTGACACAGGGAGGCCGTCGTCCCCTGACCCTGCCGGACGGCACCCAGCGCCACTGGCTGGAAGACGGTGATACCGTCGTGCTGCGGGGTTGGTGCCAGCGCGAAGGGGCTGCGCGCATCGGCTTCGGCGAGTGCCGTGGCCAGGTCTTGCCGCACGCGGGTTAGTGAGGCCGCGAAGGCCCCTGCCCTGGCGGCCTGATCAGTTCGGCCGGATCAGAAACTTCTCGCCCGTGGCGCGCTGGGCATAGCGGCGCGCGTGCTCCGGAGCCAGGGCCTGGGTCAGGCTGAGCTCGCCGGCGTAATGGCTGCGGAAAGTGCTGCGCAACTCACGGGCCACGCGCTGCTTGAGGGCCTCGGCACCGGCCGCGCCGATCTTGTTCAGGAAGGGGAACAGCAGCCAGCCACCCAGGCCCCAGGCCATGCCGAAATTGCGTCGGAAGGTGGTGGGCGAGGTGTCCAGCCCGCCATACAGGTAAACCTGCTTGTGCACGGGCGAGCCATAGCGGCTGTACTCGGTGGCCTGGCGGCTCAGCGCCGCTTCCATGGCCGACAGGATCTGACCGGCCAGGGTGCCGCCGCCGGTGGCATCGAAGGCCAGCGTGGCCCCGGTCTGCACCAGGGCCTCGGTCAGATCATGGATGAATCCGTCGGCGCTGCTGTCGCACACATGCTGTGCGCCCTGCTCGCGCAGCAAGGCCGCCTGGGCCGGCGAGCGCACGATGTTGACCAGGCCGATGCCGTCCTGCAGGCAGATGCGGTTGAGCATCTGGCCCAGGTTGGAGGCCGCCGCCGTGTGCACCAAGGCCGTGTGGCCCTCGCGCCGCATCGTCTCGACCATGCCCAGCGCCGTCAGCGGGTTGACAAAGCACGAGGCGCCCTCGGCCGCCGTGGCATCGTCGGGCAACAGCAGACATTGGTTCGCGGGCACGCAACGGTGCTGGGCATACATGGCGCCCCCGATGGCCGCCACTTTTTTGCCCAGCAGGGCCTGTGCCGCCGCGGAGGAGCCCGCAGCCACCACGGTGCCGGCGCCTTCGTTGCCCACCGGCAGCGACTGGCCCACCCGGGCCGCCAGCCCTGCCAGTGCCGCAGACGGCACCCGGGCCCGCAGCACGGGGCGCTCGGCCGTACCGGCCGCCTCGAGGGTGTCGAGATCGGCCGGCCCCAGCAGCAGCCCCTGATCAGAAGGGTTGAGGGGGGTCGCTTCGATGCGGATCAGCACCTCGTGCTCAGCGGGCTGAGGCAGGGGCTGGTCGACCAGCGAGATTTCAAGCTCGCCACTGGCATGGAGCAGCGAGCGCAATTGCAGGCTGGTGGCTGGCAGGGTTTGGGTCATCGGTGTCTCCGGGTGAATCTGGCGGCCTCCTGAGTCGCATCAGGGGACCTCTTTGGCCGCATCGCGGCCCTGCATGCCAAGGTGGTGGTGGTGCAGGCCATGTTGCATGGCATGCCCCTCCATGGCATCGTCACCATGATCGTCGAGTTGGGCCCGGAACCAGCGATGCAAGGCATCGACCAGTGCCGGATCATGGCTGCTGTAACGCAGCACGGCACCCTCGGGCAGATCGTGGTAAGTGATGCTTAGGCGTCCACGCGGGGCCTGGCGCAGGCTTGCCAGGCCGGGCATGTCGGGCCCGTGCAACTGGGCCGGGCCAGAGAAGTCGCCCGCCAGGAACTGCTCACGCAGGGCGCTCAGGTGCAGGCGGATGAGGGCGATCTGGGCCCGATCGCCGCTCTGGCGCACCAGCACCTGCTGCTCGCCTCCTGTCGGGGTGGCCGTGAAGACGTGCCGGGTGGCGGCCAGGTCGAAGGGCATGACCTGAGGCCCCCGCGCGGCGACCTCGGCCTGGCGGCTGGGCGGGCTGGCCGCCAAGGCTAATCCGGCAACACCCAGGCCCGCGAGCAGCAACAGGCAGCACGCCATCTGATGAGGCCGACGAGACGGACGAAGCGGGCGAAACGGGCGCATGGACTGCTCCGAAGTGGTCAGGCGCCCATCCTAACCGGAGCCGCTCGCCATGCGGCCCGCGGGCGGCAGGCTCAAGCCAGGGTGTAGGCCGTCTTCACAGTGGTGTAGAACTCTTGGGCATAGCGGCCTTGTTCTCGGGGGCCATAGCTGCTGCCCTTGCGGCCACCGAAGGGCACGTGGTAATCGACCCCGGCGGTGGGCAGGTTGACCATCACCATGCCAGCCTGGGCGTGACGCTTGAAGTGGGTGGCGTGCTTCAGACTTTGGGTGGCGATGCCGGCCGACAGGCCGAACTCGGTGTTGTTGGCCACAGCCAGCGCTTCTTCGTAGTTCTTCACGCGGATCACGCTGGCCACCGGGCCGAAGACCTCTTCGCGGTTGATGCGCTGCTCGGGCGTGCTGTCGGTGATCAGGGCCGGGGCCATGAAAAAGCCCTCAGCCCCGCTGCCGGTGTGGCAGGCCACGCGCTGGCCGCCGGCCTGCACGGTGGCGCCCTGCGAGCGGGCGATCTCGACATAGCTCAGGTCTTGCTCCAACTGGGCCTGCGACACCACGGGGCCGATGTCGGTGCCCGCTGTCAGGGCATCCCCGATCTTCAGGCCGGCCAGGCGGGCCTTCACGCCTTCGACAAAGGCATCGTGGATGCCTTCGGTGACGATCAGGCGGCTGCTGGCGGTGCAACGCTGGCCGGTCGAGAAGAAGGCGCTCTGCACGCTCAGCTCGACGGCTTGCTGCAGGTTGGCGTCGTCCAGGATCACCTGCGGGTTTTTGCCACCCATCTCGAGCTGCACCTTCTTGTGACCCTGCACGCAGGCCTCGGCGATGCGACGGCCCACGCCCACCGAGCCGGTGAAGCTGACGGCGGCAATGCCGGAGTGCTTGACCAACGCATCGCCGATCACACTGCCACGGCCCATCACCAGGTTGAACACACCTGCCGGGATGCCGCTGCGGCTGATGATCTCGGCCAGCGCCCAGGCACTGCCCGGCACCAGGTCAGCCGGCTTGAGCACCACGCAATTGCCAAAGGCCAGAGCCGGTGCGATCTTCCAGGCCGGGATGGCGATGGGGAAGTTCCAGGGCGTGATCAGGCCCACCACGCCGATGGGCTCGCGGGTGACTTCCACGCCGATGCCGGGGCGCACGGAGGGGATGGTCTCGCCGGCCAGGCGCAGGCACTCACCGGCAAAGAACTTGAAGATCTGCCCGGCACGGGTGGCCTCGCCAATGCCCTCGGCGCGGGTCTTGCCCTCTTCGCGCGACAGCAGCGTGCCCAGCTCTTCGCGGCGCGCCAGGATCTCGCTGCCGATCTTGTCCAGCGCGTCGCTGCGCGCCTGGATGCCACTGGTGGACCAGGCCGGGAAAGCCGCCTCGGCGGCACGCACCGCCAGATCCAGCTGAGCCGCATCGCCCTGGGCGTATTCACCGATCACGTCGGCCAGGTTGCTCGGGTTGAGGTTGGGCGCCAGGGCGTTGCCGGCGACCCATTCGCCGTTGATGAAGTTCAGGTGCGGAGTGCTCATGGTGTGCAGTCGATGGTGAATCAAAGAGAAAGGACGGCCATGGCCGTCCCAGGTGGGAATGAGAAAACAATCAGTCGGCGGTGATCTTTCGGTCCTCGATCACTTTTTTCCAGCGCGCGAATTCCTTCGCCTGGCTGGCCGCGAACTGCTCGGGCGTGTTGGCCACGATCTCGAGACCGATCTCATTGAGGCGGGTCTTGATCTGCGGGTCTTTCAAGGCGAACTGCAAGGCCTCGACCAGGCGCTTCTTCACGTCGGGCGGCAAGCCCTTGGGGGCAGCCACGCCCTGCCACGACAGCACATCGGCGTCTTTCACGCCGCTCTCGGCCAGGGTGGGCACGTCAGGCAGCACGGCGGCACGCTTGTCGTCGGCCACAGCCAGCACGCGCAGCTTGCCCGCCTTGATGTGCTGGATCACGTTGTTCACGTTCTGGAACGAGGCGTCCACATTGCCGCCCAGCAGGTCGCTGATGGCCGGGCCGCCGCCCTTGTAGGGCACGTGCAGGCCGCTGGTACCGGTCTGTTGCCAGAACAACACCGCGCTCAGGTGGTCCGACGAGCCATTGCCCGAAGAGGCAAAGGTCACGCTGTCAGGCTTCTTGCGCTGGGCCGCGATCACATCGGCCACGCTCTTGAAGGGCGACTGCGGCGGCACCACCAGCACATTGGGCGACTGCGCGGCCACGGTGAGGTAGTCGAAATCCTTGGTGGCGTCGTAGCCGATGCCCTTGATCAGGTGCGGCACGATCACGAAGGGGCCCAGCGACGAGACCAGCACGGTGTAGCCGTCGGCCGGGGCCCGCTTCACGAAGGTGGCGCCGATGCTGCCGGTGGCGCCGGCCTTGTTGTCGACGATCACCGCCTGGCCGAGCTTTTCACCCATCTTGGTGGCCAGCAGGCGGGCCACCATGTCGGTGGTGCCCCCTGGCGGGAAGGGCACGACCAAGGTCACCGTCTTGTCGGGGTAGGCGGCCCAGGCGTCCGAAACCGGCGCCAGCCCGGCCGCCAGGCCCAGTCCCAAGGCGAGGCCGAGGGCGGCGCCCTTGGCCAGCAGACCACGGCGATGTGATGCGTTTGTATTCAGTTTGTTCATTGCTTTGTCTCCGATCATGCGGGGGTGCGCACGGCCTGACGAGCCAGCAGGCGCCATTGGCCATCGTGCTTGTGCCAGACCAGCAGCACATGCAGATCCACCTGACCAGGCTTGCCCTGGTCCAGGGTGGCGCCGGTGAGGCGATGGCGCACCAGCGCCACATCGCCCACCACACGCACGCTCTGCGCAGTCAACTCGATGCTCACGAAATCCGACTTGGCACTCATCAGATCACCGATGAAGCTGGCCTTGGTGTCCACCCGGCCGCCCGAGTGGCCATAGCTCAGCTCATCGGTCACCAACTTGTCCAGGGCAGACCGATCCGGGTCGATCATGGCCAGACGCAGGCGCTCGACCGCTGCACCCACGGCCTGTTCGTCGGACACGCCCTGGGCATGGGCCCCGAGCCCCCAGGTGAGGAAGGCGGCCAGCCCCAGGGCGGCCAGATTCAGACGTCGCTTCATGTTGTTGTCTCCGATTGCTTGTCTTGCCTTGATTCAGGCGGGGATCAAAGGGATTGCGAACCCAGTTTCTTGATCAAGGCATCCAGGGCTTGCATTTCGTCGGCCTTGAGGTCGGTCAGAGGGGTGCGCACCGGGCCGGCATCGTGGCCCACCAGCTTGGCACCTGCCTTGACGATGCTCACGGCATAGCCTTGCCCCCGGTTGCGGAGTTCCAGGTAAGGCAGGAAGAACTCCTTCAGCAGGCGATGCTGGGTGGCGTGGTCGTCGGTGCGAACGGCCTCGTAGAAGTCCATGGCGGTCTTGGGGATGAAGTTGAACACCGCCGATGAATACACCGGGGTGCCCAGCGCCTTGTAGGCGGCGGCATAGACCTCGGCCGTGGGCAGCCCACCCAGGTAGGCGAAACGGTCGCCCATGGTCTGGTAGATCGACATCATCAGCTCGATGTCGCCGATGCCATCCTTGAAGCCCACCAGGTTGGGGCAGCGGTCAGCCAGGATCTGCAGCGAAGCCGGGGTCAGCTTGGCCTGGCCGCGGTTGTAGACGATGACGCCGAACTTGACGCTCTTGCACACGGCCTCGACGTGGGCGATCAGGCCTTCCTGGCCGGCTTCGGTCAGGTAATGCGGCAGCAGCAGCACGCCGTGGGCACCGGCCTTCTCGGCGGCCTGGGCACACTGGATGGCGAAGCGGGTGGGGCCGCCGGCGCCGGCAATGATGGGCACCACACCACGGCAGGTGTCCACGGCTGTCTTGATGATGCCGGGGTACTCATCGGCGGTCAGCGAGAAGAACTCACCCGTGCCGCCGGCGGCGAACAGGGCGCTGGCGCCATAGGGGGCCAGCCATTCCAGACGTTCGATGTAGCCCTTCTGATTGAAGTTGCCTTCGGCGTCGAAGTCGGTCAGCGGGAAGGACAGCAGGCCAGAGCCCATGATGGTCTTGAGTTCTTGAGGGGTCATTTGATTGCTCCAGAAAAAAGGGAAAAGAAGAATGGAAAACGGTAAAAATGGCGGCGGTCAATCCAGTCGGATCCGTGCGGCCTGAACCACCTGGGCCCAGCGCTTGCGCTCGTTGTTGAAGAACTGTTCTTCCTCGGACGGGGTCATGGTCACCACCTCAGCCCCCTGCCCGGCCAGCCGCGAGCGGATGTCGGGCGAGCGGATGATTCGGATCAGCTCCTGATTGAGCCGGTTGACGATGGCGTCGGGCGTGCCGCGGGCCACACGCACCCCTTGCCAGGTGCCAGACTCGAAACCGCTCAGGCCCTGTTCAGCCAGGGTCGGCACCTGCCCCACCAAAGGCATGCGGCTGGACTTCGACAGGCCCAGCAGCTTGAGCTTGCCGGCCTGCACCTGCGGGTAGGTGGCCAGCATGCCGTTCATCAGCACCTGGGTCTGGCCGGCCACGGTGTCAGCCACGGCCTGAACCCCGCCTTTGTAGGGCACGTATTCCCAACGCGCACCGCTGGCGCGCTGCACTGCCACACCGGCGAGATGGGCTGCGCTGCCGGTGGCCGTGACGGCAAAGTTCAGATCGTTCTTCTTGGAGTACGCGACCAACTCGGCCAGGTTGTTCACCGGGACCGAGGGGTGCACCACCAGCAAGTGAGGCGAGTAGGCGAGCATGGTCACGCCACGCAGGTCCTTGGACGGATCGAAACCCAGACGCGTGTACACCGAGGGGCTGATGGCCAGGGCACCCACGTCGCACAACAGCAGGGTGTAGCCATCCGGCGCGCTGTGCGCCACCAGATCGGCCCCCAGATTGCCGTTGGCCCCGGGCTTGTTGTCGATGATCACCGGCTGCCCCAAGGCTTCGGACAGCGGCTGGCTCAAGGCCCGCGCGATGATGTCGGACGAGCCCCCCGGCGGGTACGGCACCACGATGCGGATGGGGCGGGCGGGCCAGTTCTGGGCGCCCACCCAGGCAGGGCTGGCCAGCAGTGCAGCAGGTGCGGCAGCGGCCAACAAACGGCGTCGTGACAAGGTCATGCGGTCTCCTGTTGGAAGACCAGCCCCCCGCCAAAGCCGTCTTTCAGTGCGGCAGGATGACTGATCTGATGTTGTTGTCAGTCATCGTACAACCAAAAATTTGAAATGTCTAGAAAAAGACAACTAAAGATGACTCGCCCCGAAATTCGAGGCGAATCCGATCAACGCGCCAGATCGTCCGCCGACTGACCGGCCTGAGCCAGCGCCTGGGCCCGCCGCAAGCGTTCGCGACTGTTGGTCAGGTGGATGCGCATGGCTGCCCGGGCCGATTCCGGGTCTTGCCGGGCAATCGCGTCATACACCTCTTCGTGCTCGCGGTTGACCTTCTG
The DNA here is from genome assembly GCA_003987795.1 of Curvibacter sp. GTDB lineage: Bacteria > Pseudomonadota > Gammaproteobacteria > Burkholderiales > Burkholderiaceae_C > Curvibacter. The sequence continues at coordinate 1,779 of RXJO01000153.1, read as the reverse complement.
CAGGTACTGGGCGCGCAACTCGGGCGCCATGCGCATGGCCGAGGAGATGCGGGTGCGCGGGATGATGGTCGTACCCAGGTGGGCCATGATGTCGCCGAAATAGCGGTTGCCGGTGGCCCGGGCGATCTCCTGATGGAAGCGGAAATCGGGCGACACGGTGTCACCGGCCACCTCGACATGCGAGGCGAAATCGTCCAGCGCCTGGCGCATGGCCAGCAGGTTCTGCTCCGAGCGCCGCAGGGCAGCCAGGCCCGCCGATTCAGTCTCGAGGCTGATGCGCAACTCAAGCACGGCCAGCACATCGACCGAGGCGGCGATGTCGGACGGGTCGATGCGGAACATCCCCGGGGCCTGGGCCTCCAGCACAAAGGTGCCAATGCCATGGTGGGTCTCGACCAGGCCGGCTGCCTGCAGGCGCGACAAGGCCTCACGCACCACCGTGCGACTGACGCCGAAGGCCCGCATGATCTCGGACTCGGTGGGCAACTTGTCGCCGGCCTTCAGCACCTGGCTCTGGATGCGCCCGCTGAAGTCCTCCACCAGTTCATGGGCCAAGCCCCTCGGCCGCCGACGCGCGGGCGACACCCCAGCAGAAGCTTCCGTTGCACTGCCCGCTGGCGCGGTGAAATTGGCCGTTGACAACTTTGACATGGCGTGATGATAATCCAGCCCATGGTTGTACGACAACCGATGACATACATCATTCCAAGCTCATCACAACACCATGAACGAGAGACAACTGCCGCAACGCCTGTTGCTGACCGGAGCCGCCGGCGGCCTGGGCCGCGTCCTGCGCGAAAGCCTCAAGCCCTTCACCCGTCAGCTCCGGCTGTCGGACATCGCCAACCTGGCGCCTGCCACCTCCAGCCAGGAAGAAATCCAGCTGTGTGACCTGTCCGACAAGGCCGCGGTGGACGCGCTGGTGCAAGGTTGCGATGCCATCGTGCACCTGGGCGGCATTTCGGTGGAGCGCCCTTTCGAGGAAATCCTCGAAGCCAACATCCGCGGCGTGTTCCACCTGTACGAAGCCGCCCGGCGCCACGGCGTGAAGCGCGTGGTGTTCGCCAGCTCCAACCATGTGATCGGGTTCTACCCGCAGACCGAACGGCTGGACAACCGGGTGCCCCACCGCCCGGACGGCTACTACGGCCTGTCCAAGGCGTTTGGCGAAGACCTCGCCAACTTCTACTTCGACCGCTACGGCATCGAGACGGTCAGCATTCGCATCGGCTCGTCGTTCACCGAGCCCCGCGACCGCCGCATGCTGAGCACCTGGCTGAGCTACCGCGACCTGACCGAGTTGGTGCGCCGCAGCCTGGTCACACCCGATGTGGGCCACACGGTGGTGTATGGCGCGTCAGACAACCCGGGCGGCTGGTGGGACAACAGCGGTGCCCGGCACCTGGGTTTTGTGCCGCAGGACAGCTCGGAAGTCTTCCGCGCCCAGGTCGAGCAGCAACCCCCTGTGCCCCCCGACGCCCCGGCCGCCCGTTACCAGGGCGGCAACTTCTGCGCCGCCGGCCCCTTCGAAACCCTGCCCCCCGTAGGCACCGCATGAACACCCTCGCCGACCTGGTGCTGGACACCCGCTGCGGCACGGGCGAAAGCCCGCTGTGGAGCCCGGCTGAACAGGCACTGTACTGGGTGGACATCCCCGCCCGCCGCCTGCATCGCTGGGATGCCGTCACCGGACACAGCCGCCATTGGCAGGCCCCCGAGATGCTGGCCTGCGTGGCCCGCAGCGCCGATGGCCAGGGCTTCATCGCGGGCCTGGAGACG
>RXJO01000531.1 GCA_003987795.1 Curvibacter sp. | reverse complement strand
AATCGTGCTGCTGCCCTGCGGGTGGTGGGTGCCGCGCAAGGCATTCACCATGGCTGGAAAGCGCGAGGTCTGCACCCCGACCAGTTCGATCTGCGGTCGCAGCGCGCGCGCCACGGTGGCCACCCCGGCCATCAGGCCACCGCCGCCCACGGCGATCACCAGGGCGTCCAGATCGGGCACCACGCGCAGCATCTCGAGCGCCACCGTGCCCTGGCCGGCCATGATGGCTTCGTCGTCATAGGGGTGCACGAAGGTGAGTTGCTGCGCTTGCGCCAAGGTCTGGGCGTGCTGCCGGGCTTCGTCCAGGGTGTCGCCGTGCAACACCACCTCGGCGCCGAAGCCGCGTGTTCTTTCCACCTTCACGCCGGGGGTGAAGCGCGGCATCACGATCACGGCACGCAGGCCCAGGCGCTGCGCATGGTAGGCCACGCCCTGCGCGTGGTTGCCGGCGCTCATCGCAATCACGCCGCGTTGCCGCTGCTCTTCGCTCAACTGGGCCAGCTTGTTGCAGGCACCCCGCTCCGTGAAGGAAGCCGTGAACTGAAGGTTCTCGAACTTCAGGAAGATCTGGGCCCCGGTCAGTTGTGACAGGGTGCGCGATTCGACAAAAGGGGTGTCCAGGATGTGGGGGGTCACCCGGGTGGCGGCGTCTTGGATGTCCTGCAATGTGAGCATGGGCGGGTCCTGAAAATGATAAAACCGAGTCATTTGTGAGAATCGGTGCGTTGATCGTGACCTTTGTCAAGCTTGTTGGGCTTTGTTCGCGATCCAATCGAAACCTAGCATGATTCGTACGTCGGATTGCCGACTATTTATGAAGATCAATCTCCCGGTCTCCCAGACCGAAGTCGAAATGCCCGAGGGGGCGGTGCTGGTGTCCACGACCAACACCCAAGGCCGCATCACCCATTGCAACCGGGCCTTTGTGCAGATCAGCGGCTTCTCTTATGACGAGCTGCTGGGGCAGCCTCACAACCTGGTCCGCCACCCGGACATGCCCCCTGAGGCCTACGCCGACATGTGGTCCACGATCGGACGAGGCCGGCCCTGGTCCGGCATCGTCAAGAACCGTTGCAAGAACGGTGATCACTACTGGGTTCAGGCCAACGTATCGCCCGTGATGGAGGGCGGCAAGCCGACCGGCTACATGTCCGTGCGACTCAAGCCCAGCCGTGAGCAGATCCGCGAAGCCGAACAGCTCTACCGGGCCATGGCCGAGGAGAAGGCCAGTGGTCGACGCTCCTTCCGGCTGCATGCGGGCGGCATCCGAGGCGTGGGTTGGCGCGACTGGCCGAAGCGGCGCTACCGCCTGACCCTGGCGCAGCGCACCGGTCTGGCGCTCGGTGCGGCGCTGGGCGTGGCGGTGTGGGGTGGTTCGGTCGTGGCCGAAGGCCTGGCCGGTCTCGGTCTGCCAGTGGTGGTCTGGCAGGGGCTCGCGGCCGTTCTGGCCTGGGCTGGGTTTCAAGCCTGGTTTGTGCAAAGCACGGCCAAGCCTCTGGCCGAGGCTGCCGATGTGGCCGGCAATCTGGCGGCCTGCAATCTGGACGGCATGCTCGATTACGACCCGACCAATCCGATCGGCCAGATCAAGCGCCAACTCTGGTTGGTGAACCTGAACATGCGTGCCATCGTGACCGATGTGCGGGCCGAGGTGGACGAGATGGTGGCCGAGGCACGCACCATCCGAGACGGCACGCTGGACCTGTCGGCCCGCAGTGAGCAACAGGCCCAGGCCGTGGCCGAGACCGTGGCCTCTGTGACCCAGATGACCGCCTCGCTGGGTGAGACCTCGGCCACCGTGAGCGAACTGGCCCAGCTCAGTGCCGATGCCCATCAGCATGCCGACGCTGGCAGCCAGGCGACCGGCGAGGTTTCGAGTTCGATGGAGCGCATCCGCGGTTCGTCCAAGCGCATCACCGACATCATCGAACTGATGGAGCAACTGGCCTTCCAGACCAATCTGCTGGCCCTCAATGCCGCGGTCGAGGCGGCCCATGCCGGCGACCAGGGGCGGGGCTTTGCGGTGGTGGCTGCCGAGGTGCGGGCCCTGGCGCGCCGCAGCACGGACGCGGCCACCCAGATACGCAGTCTGATCGATGCCTCGGTGGCCGATGTGGACACCGGCGGACACCGCGTGGACCAGGCCGCCCGCACGATCCAGGGGGTGGTTGGTTCGGTGCAGCGCGTCAGCAGCATGCTGCTGTCGATCGAGACGGCAGCGCGCGAGCAATTGCATGGCGTGACACAGATCGACCAGGCCATGCAGCTGATCGACGACGTGACCCACCGCAATGCCGAACTGGCCAGCGCCTCGGCCGAGTCGAGCGAAACCCTGGAGCGTCGGGCCGACACCTTGCAGCGCGCCGTGCGGATCTTCAGGGTCAGCGCCTGAGGTCGCGCCTCAGAGCTGGCAGACGCGCAGCACTTCGGCGCCGTAGGCCTCCAGCTTGCGGGCGCCGATGCCGCTGATGCCCTGCAGGTCTTCGGTCGTGGCCGGGAATCGCTCGGCGATGGCCGCCAGGGTGGCGTCGTGGAAGATGACGTAGGCCGGCAGGTTGTGCTCGCGGGCCACCTCGGTGCGCCAGGCCTTGAGCGCCTCGAAGCGGCGCAGCGCGCCGCCTTCCAGTGCGAGCGCTGCCTTGGCCGGGCTGCCGCTGCCGGTGCTGCTGCGAGTGCGGCGGGTGCGGGGCGCGGCCGCCGAGCTCTCGCGCAAGCGGATTGGCACCTCGCCGCGCAGCACCGCCCGCGCGGCGTCGGTCAGTTGCAAGGTATTGAAGGCCTGGGCATCGACCGCCAGGGCGCCGATGGCGATCAGCTGCCGCAGCACGCCTCGCAACTGCTGCTCTGAGAACTCGGCCCCGATGCCGAAGGTGCTGATCGTCTCATGTCCGTACTGGCTCACCTTGTCGGTCTTCTTGCCGCGCAGGATGTCCATGATGTGGCCCGCACCAAAGCTGATGCCGCTGGCCTGCTGCACCCGGTAGATGGTGGACAGCAGCTTGCGGGCGGCATCGGTGCCATCCCAGACGGCCGGTGGGGTCAGGCAGTTGTCGCAATTGCCGCAGGGCTCGCTGTGCTGTCCGAAGTAGTTCAGCAGGCGCACCCGTCGGCAGTCGATGGCTTCGGCCAGGCCCAGCAGGGCATCGAGCTTGCCCACCATCACCTGCTTGAACTCCTCGTTGGCCGGGCTCTCGTCGATCATGCGGCGCTGGTTGACCACGTCCTGCAGGCCGTAGGCCATCCAGGCGTTGGCCGCCGCGCCGTCGCGGCCGGCACGGCCGGTCTCCTGGTAGTAGCCCTCGATGTTCTTGGGCATGTCCACATGGGCCACAAAGCGCACGTCAGGTTTGTCGATGCCCATGCCGAAGGCAATGGTGGCGCACATGATGATGCCCTCCTCGCGCAGGAACCGATCCTGGTGGTGCTGGCGCACGCCGGCGTCCAGTCTGGCGTGGTAGGGCAGGGCGTTGAGTCCGTTTTCCCACAGGGTCTGGGCCAGTTCCTCGACCCGCTTGCGCGACTGGCAGTACACCACGCCAGCGTCATGCCCCTGTGCGGTGGTGTGCTCGCTTTCGATGAAGCGCAGCAGCTGCTGCGTCACGTCCTTCTTTTCGACGATGGTGTAGCGGATGTTGGGCCGGTCGAAACTGCTGACGAACTGGCCCGCCTCCTGCAGTTGCAGGCGTTCCACGATGTCGGCGCGGGTGGTGGCGTCGGCGGTGGCGGTCAGGGCCATGCGCGGCACGCCGGCATAGCGCTCATGCAGCACGGTCAAGGCACGGTATTCGGGCCGGAAGTCATGGCCCCACTGGCTCACGCAGTGCGCCTCGTCGATGGCGAACAGGCTCAGCATGCCGCGTTCATGCAGCGAGTCGAGCTGCGACAGGAAGCGCGGCGTGGTCACCCGCTCGGGCGCCGCATATAGCAGCGTGATCTCCCCGCGCAACAGGCGGCGCTCCACTTCGCTGGCCTCGTCGTAGCTCAGGGTCGAATTGAGAAAGGCCGCATCCACCCCTGACTCATGCAGGGCACCGACCTGGTCGTGCATCAGGGCAATCAGCGGCGACACCACGACGGTGATGCCCAGCCCTGCACGTTGGCGCACGATGGCCGGTACCTGATAGCACAGCGACTTGCCGCCGCCCGTGGGCATCAGGACCAGGGCATCGCCCCCGGCGACCACGTGGTCGATGATGGCCTTCTGGGGGCCGCGAAACTGCTCGTAGCCGAACACCTCACGCAACACGGACTGGGCAGAGGACTCGGGCATGGGTGGCAAGGCGGACTCGGGTGGGGTGGGGGGCAAAGCAGCTATTCAACAGCGATTCGGTGTCGGCCGGGTCGCGCGTGGGCCTGCGGCAGGCTGACTGGGCGGGCCGGCACGACAGCACGTCATCCGGCGGCCGATCCGGGTTGGGCGGTCGGCGAACGCCGTGGCGTCGGATTATCTCAGGCTTGGGGGCCCGCCCTGGCAGAGGGGCCCGGTTCGACCGGGCTCAACCTGCAGGGGAGAGCTGGCTTTCGAGCACCTGGATGCCCTGCGGATAGGCCAGACCCACCCGGTTTCGGCCCTGGTGCTTGGCGCGGTACAGCGCGCTGTCGGCCCGCTCGAGGAAGGCGTGGGCGGTGGCATCGCGGCGGGGGTCGAACTCGGCCACACCAAAGCTCAGGGTGAGCAATTTGCCTTCGGGGGAGGTGGCGTCGGGCAAGCCGCGTTCGTGCAACGCATGCTGGATGCGCTGAACCAGATCGAGACCGCCGTGGAGCACGGTGTTGGGCAACACCAGAGTGAACTCCTCGCCGCCATACCGCGCCACCATGTCGGTGGCACGCTGGATCACGCCACTGAGCACCTGGCCCACTTCACGCAGGCAATCGTCTCCGATCAGGTGTCCATAGAAGTCGTTGAAGGCCTTGAAGTGGTCGATGTCGCACATCACCAAGGCCAGGGGCTCGCTCAGACGCAGGCTGCGCGCCACCTCGCGCTCCAGGATCACGTCGAGCGCGCGCCGGTTGAGCAGGCCGGTCAGGCCGTCGCGCCATGCCAGTTGGCGCAACTGCTCGTTGTCCGCCTGCAGTCGGCGCGCGTTGTCGTGCAGCGCCTGCTCCTTGTCTTTGATCGAGGTGACGTCGGTGAGACGCACCACGCAACCGTCGAGCAGCGGAGCGATGTGAACCTTGAACCAGCGCTTGGCCCCGGGCTGGACCAATTCCAGTTCACGCTCGCGCGGGAGCCGGCTCTGCACCACCGCCAGGCAGTCTGCATCCAGCCCCAGGCGCGCCCAGGCCGGGAAGACTTCATGGGCCAGGCGTCCCTGGGCCGGCTCGTCGACGTTGCCCGCCAGCGTTGCAAATGGGAGGTTGGCCACCGTCACCAGCCAATGGCTGCCTTCGGGTTCGGTGCCGTGCACGCGACGCAGCGCCACCATCCCCTCGCTGGCACAGTTCAGCACGGTCTCCAACAGTTTGGCGCGTGCCTCCATGGGTTGGTTGTAGACCAGGATCCAGGGCCTGCCGTCATCGCCCTGCGCCGGCATCACGAGGCGCTCCCAGGTCAGCACCCAAGGGTTGCTGTGCGCAAAATGGACCACATACAGCGGCAGGCCACGCTCAGCCACCTCGTCGAAATGGCTGCGCTGGAAATCGGCCAGTTCGGGGGGTTGTTGGCTCAGGCGCAAGCCGGTCGGGTCGCTCAGCGAGTCGTGGCGGAATTCATCACCGCAGAAATGACCAAGGTAGTCGCCATCGGGCAAGGGCCGATACACCGTCATGCGGGTGGCGAACGGCGACAGAGGACCACTGAGGGCCAGATCGGACATCGTGGGCAGTTGTCCCGGTCCAGGGCTCATGCCTCGCCACAGGCGATGCAGGGCGACCACGTCGGCGTTGTCCACCGCGCTTTCGATGGGGCTCCAGACTTGCTTGTGCCAGATGGCCATGCGGTTCCTTGGGTCGAAGGCAGCTCTGGGCCCGAAGGGCGCGCAGGCTGGTCTGCAGGGGCGTGGGCAGACTTGAGTCGCAACGCATCAATCCTGCACCGAGTAACCAATCAGTCTAGCAAAATGTCCTGATGTGTAACAGTGAAATTGATAGCCCATTTGGGGGTAGTTCGGTCTTGAAAAAAACGGCATGGGGCGTCTTCCTACAATGGAGGGATGAAACCCGTTGTCTACACCCGCGCCCAGGCGCTGCCCGAAATCCTGTCCCGACGCATCGTCATCCTCGATGGCGCCATGGGCACCATGATCCAGCGCTTCAAGCTCAGTGAAGAGCAATACCGGGGTGCTGGCTACACCGGTGCGGGTCACCAGGGCGACCGTTTCACCGCCTTCCACAAGGACGTCAAGGGCAACAACGAACTGCTCAGCCTCACCCGGCCGGACGTCATCAGCAGCATCCATGAAAGCTATCTGGCCGCTGGTGCTGATCTGATCGAGACCAACACCTTCGGGGCCACCACCATCGCCCAGGCCGACTACGACATGGCGCCACTGGCCCGTGAAATGAATCTCGTGTCTGCCCGGCTGGCGCGCGCCGCCTGCGACAAGTACAGCACGCCCGACAAGCCGCGTTATGTCGCCGGCGCCCTGGGCCCCACGCCCAAGACCGCCAGCATCAGCCCTGATGTGAACGACCCTGGCGCGCGCAACGTCGATTTCGAGGAACTGCGTGCCGCCTACTACGAGCAGACCGAGGCGCTGGTCGAAGGCGGTGCCGACGTGCTGCTGGTCGAGACCATCTTCGACACCCTGAACGCCAAAGCGGCCCTGTTCGCCATCGACGAGTTCTTCGAGGCCAGCGGCCAGCGCCTGCCCATCCTCATCAGCGGCACCGTCACCGATGCCTCGGGTCGCATCCTGTCGGGGCAGACCGTGACGGCCTTCTGGCACAGCGTGCGCCATGCCCAGCCTCTGGCCATCGGGCTCAACTGCGCGCTGGGGGCCACGCTGATGCGTCCCTACATCCAGGAACTTAACCGTGTCGCCCCCGACACCTTCATCAGCTGCTATCCCAATGCCGGTCTGCCCAATCCCATGAGCGATACCGGCTTCGACGAGACCCCTGAGGTCACCAGTCGGCTGATCCACGAGTTCGCCGCTGAAGGCCTGGTCAACATCGTGGGCGGTTGCTGCGGCACCACCCCGGATCACATCGGGGCCATCGCCCAGTCGGTGCAATCACTGAGCACGCGCGAGCTTCCGGTGGCCGGCCGATTTGCGGCCTACCGCGAAGCGGCCTGACCCGGCGCATCCTAGGCGGCCGGGGTGCGTGCGTTGAGCATCGCGACATCGGACTGGGCCGTCTGCAGCAGCCAGCGCCGGAACGCCACCAAGGCCGGCTTGGGACGCAGCCCCGAGGGGGCGCACAGAAAATACCCCCGGGTCAGGGTGATCGGCAGATCAAACGGCGTGGCCACCGCCCCGCCGGCCAATTCTGCGCTCACCAGGCAGCGCTGCACCAGGGCCACCCCCATGTCGGCGATCACCGCCTGGATCAGCATGGCCACCTGATCGAAGGCGGTGCTGAGCCGGGGTGTGCGCTCCGGGGCACCTGCGGCCTGCAACCACTGCGCCCAATTGCCCGGCGCGGTCGTGTGGTACAGCAGGGCCTCGTCGGCGAGCTCACCCGGTGAGCGCCAGGCGCCTGCGGCCCGCCGTTGCGCCAGGCGGGCCGGGTGGCAGATCGGCACCACCTCGCGCCCGATCAGGTAGTCGCAATCCCAGTGCGGCCATTGCGTGGGGCCCAGGCCGGTCAGCACCGCGGCGTCCGGCGTGGCGCCCGAGAAGTCTTCATCTTTGCGATAGGGCACGAAGTTGATGCGCACCTCGGGATGCTGCCGCTGAAAGTCCTTCAGGCGCGGGATCAGCCACACGCTGGCCAGGGTCGGCACCACCGACAGGTTCAGGGGCTGGTCGGCCGGGCTCTCACGCAGGCGGGCGCTGGCCGCCTCGATCACGGCCAGCGGTTCACGCACGGCATCCAGCAGTTGCTGCCCGGCGGCGGTCAGTGTGATCGTGTTGGCCCGGCGCAGCAGCAGCGGCTTGCCATAGTGGAACTCCAGCCGTGCCACCGCCCGGCTGATAGCGCTTTGGGTGACGCACAGCTCGATCGCGGCCTTTGAAAAACTGCCCAAGCGCACCGCGGCCGCAAAGGCATGGAGTTCGGACATCGAGGGTGAGTGCAGTCGCATGGTGGGCCGGGGCAGTGCGAGGCGGAAGGTCGAGCAGGGTATGACTGTTGCGCATACCCGTTGACCCGATTGTCGTTTGTTCAGGCCATCGTCTGTCCGGACACTGAACACCTTCCATCCCACGCGAGTTGCGCCTCCAAGCCATGAACCCCGTCGAGCTCTCCCCTGTCGCCCCCCGGCCCCCATCGACCTCATTCACCCGCCGCCTGCTGGTTCTGGGCCTGGTCGGCTCGGCCACACTGGCCCCGTGCCTGGCCTTTGCAGACTACCCTGACAAGCCGATCCGCCTGATCGTGCCCTTTGCCCCCAGCGGCTCTACCGATCTGGCGGCGCGCCTGATCGCCGAGTTCGCGGGCCGGGCCCTGGGACAGTCCATCATCGTGGACAACCGGGCCGGCGCTGGCGGTTCGCTGGGCATGGAACAGGTGGCCAAGGCCCGGCCCGACGGCTACACCCTGGGCATGGCGACCATGAGCACCCATGGCTCCAATGTGGCCGCCTATGGCAGCCGTCTCAAGTACGACCCCTTGAAGGACTTCGCCCCGATCAGCAACGTGGCCACGGTGCCCAGCGTGCTGGCCGTGAACGCCCGCGCACCCTACAAAAGCCTGGCCGACCTGATCACCGCCGCCCGGAAATCGCCCGGCACCATCACCTTCGCCTCGCCCGGCACCGGCTCGCTGGGGCATGCCAATGTCGAGTACTTCTCCAGCCTGGCCAGGATCGAGTTGCTGCATGTGCCCTACAAGGGCTCAGGCATGGCCCTCAATGATGCGGTGGCCGGCCAGGTCGAGGCCATCACCGACAACCTGCCCTCGGCCCTGCCGCACATCCAGTCGGGGCGTCTGCGGGCGCTGGCCGTGCTGTCCGACAAACGCTCGCCGGCCCTGCCCGACGTGCCCACCTATGGCGAATTGGGTTTTCCGCAGATGGGCAATGGCGGCTGGTTCGGCGTGGTGGCCCCGGCCGGCACACCGCCCGCGGTCGTGCAAAAGCTCAACCAGGCCATCCACCAGGCCATGAAGCAGCCCGACTTCATCAAGAAGATGAACGAGGCCGGCGCCACCCTGATCCCCACCTCCCCGGCACAGTTCCAGGGCCAGATCCAGCAGGCTGTGGCACGCTACCTTGAGGTGGCCAAGGTCGCGAAAGTGGAGGCCGAATGAGCCCGCAGACCCAGCCCCTGTTCACGCTGCACGCGCCGACCGCACCGCAAATCCCGCTGGTGTGCGATTCGCCGCACAGCGGCACCCGCTACCCGGCCGATTTCCGGACCCTGCTGCCGCTGTCCGAGTTGCGTGCCGCTGAAGACACCCACGTCGAAGCCCTGTGGGGGGCGGCGCCCGCGCTCGGTGCCACCTTGATCGAGGCCCATTTTCCGCGCAGCTACCTGGACCTGAACCGCAGCCTGGACGACATCGACCCGGCCCTGCTCGACGGGCCCTGGCCCACCCCCCTGTCGCCCGGCGAGAAGACCCGCCTGGGGTCGGGCCTGATCTGGCGCAGTGTGAAGGGCCAGCCCCTCTATGACCGGCCGCTGTCGGTGGCCGAGGTGCAGCAACGCATCGACCATTGCTATCGCCCCTACCATGCCGCCCTCTCCGATGCCGTGGCCCAGACCCAGGCCCGGTTCGGCGCGGTCTGGCACCTGAACCTGCACTCCATGCCCAACAACGCCTACGAGCGCCTGCAGATCAAGAGCACCCGGCCGCTGGCCGACTTCGTGCTGGGCGACCGCGACGGCAGCACCTGCGAACCCGCCTTCGTGGCCCTGGTCGAAGAACATCTGCGCGCCAAGGGCTATACCGTGGCTCGCAACGATCCCTACAAGGGGGTGGCCCTGATCGCCCGCATCGGCCAGCCCGCGCTGAACCGGCACAGCTTGCAGATCGAGATCCGCCGCCCCATCTACATGGACGAGCAGACCCGCGAGCGCAGCGCCGACTTCGACACCGTGCAGCGCGACATCACGGAGTTGCTGCAGGCCATGGCCGGGTATTTGCGGGACCAGCCGGTGCAGCGAGCGAACTGAGTCGGTGGATTCCATCGCCCTATCGGGCGTCGTGATACTTCGAGGTGGTCTGCTTTTGTCCTTCGAAACGTGCCGTTCGGAGCGTCCCAGCGCTGTCTAGGTCAGCAGATCCCTGAGTGTCATCAGACTGATCCCTCTTCGTCAGAATTGGGACAACCCATGTTCGATACTTTCTTGGAGGGCCAGCAGGTGCTGGTCCTCGGCGGCACCTCAGGCCTGGGCCTGGCCACGGCGGTCCTGGCTGTTCGGGCGGGGGCCCGGGTGCATGTGGGCGGGCGCGATCCGCAGCGGCTGGCCGAGGCGCTGGCGGTCCTGGGGCCGACGGCCAGCGGTGCCTGCGTGGACCTGGCGGACGAGTCGTCGGTACACGTCTTCTTTGCCCCGTTCGCCCTGGTCGATCATCTGGTGGTGTGTGCCGCCAACAACCTGCCCGCGCGCCTGATCGATGGCGAACTGGCTGCCTTGCGCGCCAGCCTCGATTCGCGTTTCTGGGGCGCGGTGCATGCCCTGCGTGCTGTGGGGCCCCGGCTGGCGCCTCAGGGCTCGGTGCTGCTCACCTCGGGCATGGTCAGTCAGCGTCCCCGGCCTGGCATGGCCATGGTGGCGGCGGCGGCCAGTGCGGTCGAGTCGCTGGCACGCTCCCTGGTCACCGAACTGGCGCCGCGGCGCATCAACGTGATCAACCCGGGCCCCATGCAGACACCGCTGCTGGCGCGTGCGCTGGGCGGTCGGGCTGAGGCGTTGCAGGGTCTGGCCGAGATGCAGCCACTCAAGCGCCTGGGCCAGGCCGAGGACTTTGCCCAGACGGCCCTGTTCGCCATGGGCAACCGCCAGCTCAATGGGGCGGTGTTGCACCTGGACGGCGGTGCCCGCTGGGTCTGATGTCCGTGTCAGCCCGGCAGCAGCCGGGCCGCCACCGCGGCAGCCGCCGTGCGGGTCTCGACGCCGAGCTTCTCGAAGATGTGCTCGAGGTGTTTGTTCACCGTGCGCGGGCTCATGCCGAGGATGTCGGCGATGTCGCGGTTGGTCTTGCCCTTGGCCAGCCACGACAGCACCTCGGTCTCGCGTGGGGTCAGGGGCACGTCGGGTTGCGTGCGCGGCGGTGGGGTGTCGGCCGGGCCCAGGTTGAGCAGCAGCATCGATTCGGCCAGGCCGCTTTCGCCCAGGTGGCGTGCGGTCAAGACCTGACCACCGTTCAAGGGCAGGCTGGCAGGGGCGCCGTGGGCCGCGCTGCGCAGCCATTGACGCGCCGCATCGCCGGCCAGCCCTTCAGGCGCAAAGGCCTGTTCCAGCCATTGCGTGGCCTGGGGTGAGCGCCAGGCCGCCCGGCCCTGGGCGTCGAGCATCAGCACCCCCATGCCGGCCACATCGACCGCCTCGCGGGCCAGTCGCGCCGCCTGGGCGTTGCGCACATGGGTGGCCAGGCGGGCCAGCACCTCGGGAATGCGCAACGGCTTGACCACGTAGTCCACCCCGCCGCTCGAAAAGCCCTGCAGGATCTGTTCGGTGTCCGACAGGCCCGTCATGAAGATCACTGGCACATGCGACCAGGGGGGCGTGGCCTTGAGCTGCCGGCACAAGGCAAAGCCATCCTGCCCCGGCATCACCGCGTCCAGCAGCACGCCGTCGGGCACGCTGAGTTCAAAGCGCTGCAGCGCCTCTTCGGCGTCACGCGCCACCAGCACGGTGTAGCCCTCTTCGGCCAGGGCCTCGCACAGCATGCGCAAGGTGTCGAGGGCATCGTCCACCACCAGGATCACGCGGGAGGGGGCCGGCGTGGCCGTGGGCGCGGCGACGGGCGGGCGATCAGGGACGAGGTTCGGGGTCATGGTCATCTTCGGGCTCGGGGTCGCGCAGTTCCTGGGTGATGGCGGCGAAGTCAAAGCGTTCGGCCCGGGCCTGCAGGCGACCGAGGCTGGGGTGGTGCAGGGCCGGCAACTGCTCACGGGCCTGCTGCAGGGTCTGCCGCAGCGCGCTGGCCTGGCCCTGCCGTGCCAGGCGGGCGATCTGCTCCCGCCAGGGTTCAGGCAGTGGGATCGCCTGTGCGGGCTCCGGCATCGGCGCGGGGCGCTTCAAGGGGGTGTTGTCTCTGATCCATTCGAGCTGCAAGGCGCGCTCCAGGGCCTCCAGCAGTTCGGACTCGATCACCGGCTTGCCGACGAAGCCCTGGCACTGCAGGGCCTGCAGGCGCTCGGGCTGGTGGTCGAACAGATTGGCCGACACGAACACGATGGGCAGCTCGGTCGCACTCCAGCGTTCGCGCAGCCGGGTGGCAGTCTGCCAGCCGTCAAGGTCGTCCATGGTGATGTCCAGCAGCACCAGATCGGGCGAGTGGGTCTGCACGATGTCCAGGCACTCGCGGCCGCTGGCAGCCTCGCGCAGCTCGAAGCCCAGGGGCATCAGCAGGGCGGCCAGCAACTGCCGCTGCAGGGGCTGGTCATCGACGACCAGCAGGGTGCGCCGGGGTGCCAGGTAGCCGATCACCGGGTGCAGCGATTCGCCGCGCAGGCATCGCCAGCTTGGGTCGGGCGGTACCCCCGGCAGGTAAAGGCGCACGCTGAAGGTGCTGCCCTGGCCTGGTGTGCTGGCCAGCACCAGCTCGCCGCCCATCAGCTGGGTCAGCAGGTGGGTGATGGTCAGGCCCAGGCCGGTGCCCGCCTCGCTCACACGGCGCCCGGCACTGCCCCGCTCGAAGGGGTGGAAGATGCGCTCCTGGTCCTGTGGCTCGATGCCGATGCCGGTGTCGCTGACCTCGAAGCGCGCCACATGCTGGCGGAAGTCCATGCGCAGCCGCACCTCGCCGCGCTCGGTGAAGCGCACCGCGTTGGACAGCAGGTTGATCAGGATCTGCCGAAGGCGTTTGGCATCGACGCGCACCCAGCTCGGCATCATGCCCACCGTCTCCACCACGAAGCGCAGGCCGCGTGCTTCGGCCTGCGGTCGCATCATGCCCTCGAGCTGGGCCACCAGTTCGGCCAGCGGCAAGGGGGCTGGGTCCAGGCGCAGGCGGCCAGCCTCGATGCGCGCCAGCTCCAGCGAGCCGTCGATCAGCGCGTGCATGTGTTCGCCGCTGTGCTGCATGGTCTGCAAGGTCTCGCGCGTGGTCGCGTCCAGCCGGGCGCTCTTCAGCAGGATCTGGGTGTAGCCCAGGATGCTGTTGAGCGGTGAGCGCAGTTCGTGGGTCATGCCGGCCACATAGCGGGTCTTGGCCAGGCTGGCCGATTCGGCCAGGTCCTTGGCCGACTGCAGCGCGGCATCGGTGCGTTGGTGGGCATCGATCTCCTGCAGCAGCAACTGGGTCTGACGCTCGGATTCGTCCTGGGCCATGCGGCGGCTGTCGGTGCTCAGCACCACCCACCACGCGCACACCGCGGCCAGCAAGGCCAGCAGGGCGAACACCTTCAGAAAGGGCACACGCAAGGCCTCAGAGGGCATGTTCAGGCTTTCCTGCACATACACCACCCCCAGCACAAAGGTGATCAGCGCACACAGCGACAGGGTCACCATCAGGTACTGGCCCAGGCGGAAGTTGACCTTCAGGGCCCAGCGGGTGGGCAGCAGGTGGGCGGCCAAGGCGCGCAACTGGTCCGAGGCGCGCGAGCCGGTCTTGCAGCGGTCGTGGCAGCGGGATTCGAGTGAGCAGCACAGCGAGCAGATCGGCGCAGCATAGGCCGGGCAGCAGGCCATGTCCTCGGCCTCGAAGGCGTTCTCGCACACCGCGCAGCGCACGATCTCGCCGCGTTGCCATTGCGTATCTGGCTGGCGCGCCAGGTAGTAGCGCCCCCCGGTGGCCCAGGCCAGTAGGGGTGACAGCAGCATCGACAGCGCCAGTGCGATCAAGGGCGAGAAGGCCGCAGCCAGCTCGCCCAGCCAGCCCGCGTAGGCGCAGCCGGCCACGGCCGCGCCCAGCACCATCGCGCCCAGGCCCACCGGGTTGAAGTCGTACAGGTGGGCGCGGCGGAACTCAATGCCCGGCGGGCTCAAGCCCAGCGGCTTGTTGATGACCAGATCGGCCACCAGTGCACCCACCCAGGCGATGGCCACGTTGCTGTACAGGGCCAGCACCTTCTCCAGCGCGCCGAAAACGCCCAGCGTCATCAGCAGCGTGGCAATGCCCACGTTGAACACCAGCCACACCACGCGTCCCGGGTGGCTGCGCGTGACACGGGCAAAGAAGTTCGACCACGCCAGCGAGCCCGCATAGGCGTTGGTGAGGTTGATCTTCATCTGCGAGATCACCACGAACACCACAGTGATCACCACCGCCAGCGTCGGCATGCCCAGGGCCTGGGTGAAGCCGGCCAGGAACATCTGCGTCGGCTCGGCCGCCCGCTGCACCCCGACTTCGAACTGCAGTGCTGCAAAGGCCAGGAAGGCGCCGCCCGCCATCTTCAGCATGCCCATCAGGATCCAGCCCGGCCCGGCCAGCAGCACGGCCCCCCACCACCGGCCCTTGTTCGCAGGCGTGCGCGCGGGCAGAAAGCGCAGAAAGTCGACCTGCTCGCCGATCTGCACCACCAGCGAGAAGATCACCGCCGTGGCCGCGCCGAACATCAGGGGGTCGAACCCGCTGCTGCCGCTCTTGAGCCCCGACAGGCTGCTGAACTCGCGATACAGCTCGGGCTGCGACAGGGCGATCCAGACGAAGGGCAGCACCAGCAGGAACAGCCACAGCGGTTGCGTCCAGGCCTGCAGCTTCGAGATCAGGGTGATGCCGCGCATGGCCAGCGGCAGCACCACCACCGACGACAGCACATAGCACCAGTGCAGCGGCCAGTCCACCACCATCTGCAGGGCCAGCGCCATGATGGCCGCCTCGAGCGCGAAGAAGATGAAGGTGAACACCGCGTAGATCAGCGAGGTGATCGTCGAGCCCAGGTAGCCAAAGCCCGCGCCACGCGTCAGCAAGTCCATGTCCAGCCCGTATCGCGCCGCGTAGTACGCGATCGGCAGCCCAGTCAGGAAGATCACCAGCCCCACCACCAGGATGGCCCACATCGCGTTGCTGAAACCGTAGTTCAGCGCGATGGCCCCGCCGATGGCCTCCAGCGCCAGAAACGACAGCGAACCGAAGGCCGTGTTGGCCACGCGGAACTCGCTCCAGCGCCGGAAGCTCTTGGGCGTGTAGCGCAGCGCGTAGTCCTCCATCGTCTCGTCGGCCACCCACGAGTTGTAGTCGCGCCGGAAACGGAAGATCGTCTGCGGAGCGGCCTGGGCGGTGCTGCGGCGAGGGCTGGAGCTGTGCATGGCGTCGGGCCATGCAAGAAGTGTTCTCGCCCTGTGGTGGTGCGTGGCTCCTTATTGGTGTTTTCGAGGTGCGTTTCGTTGGGCGGATTGCTCAAACCATCGGTCTGATGGCGGTCCAGACGCCCTGTCAAAACAGCAACATCGGCTTCCTTGGGCCACGACACATGACCTTGATCGGTGCTTGACCCTCAATCAAATTGCATCTACATTTTTCGATGATCCTCTGGCATGAAAACAAACGTCAGATCAATCTGCGCAAGCATGGGATTGACTTGGCCGACCTGGAGTCGGTGTTTGACCAGCCCATGCTGACAGTCGAGGATCAAAGAGCGTCTTACGGTGAATTGAGGCTGCAGAGTCTAGGGCTCTGGCAGTCCAAAGTCGTCTTCCTGGTCTGGACCGAGCGCGATGACCACGCGCACCTGATCTCCTGCCGCTATGCCGATCGCCAAGAAACCAAAGCCTATTTCGCCCGCGTCCAACGCTGAGACCGGCCCGGTGCCTGTCGACTGGTCGCAGGCCGTCCTCACCGCCGGAGGCGGTGTGCAGCAGACGCTGGATCAGTTGCGCCGCACCCGTGGAAAGAACCGCCTGCCCACCAAGCAGCAGGTGGCCATCCGGCTGGACCCCGATGTGCTGGCTGCTTTTCGGGAAGGGGGGCGTGGTTGGCAGACCCGCATCAATGCGGCGCTGCGTGAGTGGTTGCAGCAAAGTGATGCAGCCGGATTGCATGCCACTCGCAAGAAGCCGGGTTGACGGGGCGCGCAAGAGCACTTGGCTTTCTTGAAACCGCTCTGAGCAGGCCCCTACGTTAATTGACGTATGGGCCGCTCCGAGGGTTCTCCCTAATCTTTGCACCAGCGCGGCGATTCCCGCCGTCCGGTTTCAAAACCCTGTTGCAAGGAGCGTTTCATGAAGCACGTTTTCGACGTTCAAGACCCCCGGTCCACCAAGGCTGAGATCAGCCGCCGCCGCCTGCTGCAGGCCCTGGCCACGGCCTCTGCGGCCGGCCTGCCCGCCTGGTCCTTTGCCCAGCCCACCGACA
>RXJO01000168.1 GCA_003987795.1 Curvibacter sp. | reverse complement strand
CTTGAGCGCCAGGTTGTTGGATTCGGTGGCGCCCGAGGTCCAGACGATCTCGCGCGGATCGGCATTGATCAGCGAGCACACCTGCTCGCGGGCCAGTTCCACCGCCTCTTCGGCGGCCCAGCCGTAGGCATGCGAGCGGCTGGCGGGGTTGCCATACAGGTTCGTCAGGTAGGGCAGCATCCGGTTCAGCACGCGGCGGTCCACGGGGGTGGTGGCGGCGTAGTCGAGGTAGACCGGCTGGGCCTGGCCGGGCGGGGCTTTGTCTGCACGCGGATCGGTCATGTGGAGCTCCTGCTGTGTGAGTGGGTTGGCAGGCTTGTTTTGCAACTTCGATGCCACGCGATCGGAGGGTGGGCGGGCTGCTTTGGCGTCCCGATTTGTCGCGCCTTTGTTGCATTTGTGCGCGCGTCGGAGGTCTGGCAGCGCAGGCCTTGTCGGGTTTGTCGCAATCGAGCCCAGAAGGCGGTCGGCGTGGCGGCGAGCTCGCACCCCCGGGCATCGATGAGCACTTCTTTACATAGCGCCCAGCCTGCCGATGGGTACATTTTTTGCATCAGTTCGCGCGGGTGGCGCCGCGATCGAGGGTGTCTCCCAAAGCTGGTGCAGGTGATGTCTGAAAAGGAGGCTGTCAGCCGTCCCACAAGGATGCAGAACGCCCCAACCCCGCGATGGCACACGAGAACGAGGCCTTATGGTGAGCACACACGAATCCGAAGCCCGGCGAGAGTTGCATGCGATCTACGAGGTCAGCAAGACGCTGTCGACCTCGCTGGACATCGCCAAGACCTTTCGCGAAGCCCTCAACTACTTGCTGCATGCCTGCTCCTGGCGCCGAGCCTTTGTGCTGCTCGGTGAGCCCGAGGGGCGACTGCGTGGGCTGTGCTCGGTCGGCCTCACGCGAGAGGAGCAACAACGCTTGCAGTTCCAGTCGGGCGAGGGCATCGTGGGCCGGGTGTATGCCAGCGGCGTGCCCGCCGTGGTTCCCGACATCCGAAGCGAGCCCCTGTTCCTGAACCGCACCGGCGGCGCCGATCAGTCGCTGGAGAGCTGTGTGGCGATGCTGGTCATGCCGATCCGGGCCGACCGCCGCACCATCGGCGTGGTATCGGTTGATTGCCTCAACCCGGGCGCACGCCGCGTGTTCTCCGAAGACCTGCACCTGCTCAAGATGGTGGCCACCATGATGGGGCAGGCCTACTTGCTGCATCGCAGCGTCAGCGCAGCCCATGACTCACTGCAGAGCGAGGCGCGCCGCATGCACAAGGCGCTCAAGCCGGTCCAGCTCAGCGACCAGGTGGTCGGCTCTTCACCGCCCATGTTGGCCGTGTTTGCCCAGGTCGAGCAGGTGGCCGCTGCACGCACCACTGTGCTGCTGCGGGGCGAGAGCGGCACGGGCAAAGAGGTGATCGCGCGCGCCATCCACAGCCTGTCGCCGCGGCGTAACGAGGCCTTTGTCTGTGTCAACTGCGCGGCCTTGACCGAGTCGCTGCTGGAGAGCGAGCTCTTCGGCCATGAGAAGGGCGCGTTCACCGGCGCCCAGGGCCAGCGCAAGGGCCGTTTCGAGATGGCGCATGGCGGCACCTTGTTCCTCGATGAAATCGGCGACATCTCGGCCTCGTTCCAGGCCAAGCTGCTGCGGGTGCTGCAAGAGCGGGTGTTCGAGCGCGTGGGGGGCGGGTCGCAGGTCAAGGTCGACGTGCGCCTGATCCTGGCCACCAACCGCAACCTGGAGCGCATGGTTCAGGCCGGCGAGTTCCGCGCTGACCTCTACTACCGCATCAACGTCATCAGCATCCAGCTGCCGCCCCTGCGTGAGCGGCGTGGCGACATCCCGGCCATGGCCCAGCACTTCCTGGACCGCTTCAACCGCGAGAACGGGCGTCAGTCGCGTTTTGATGTGTCGGCCGTGCGCGTGCTGTCGAGTTGCTACTGGCCCGGCAATGTGCGCGAGCTGGAGAATTGTGTGGAGCGCACCGCCACCATGGCCGGCGATGGCGTGATCACCGACCTGGCCTTCCCGTGCCGCGAGAACCGCTGCCTGACCCAGGTGCTGCACCACATCGACCGCGAGGATGCGGTGCGCCCGGCCCGCCACGGGGTGATCCCGATCCACGAGGTGCCGGTGGCCCGCGTCGGGCTGCCGGGCGAGGCCGCAGCGCTGCCACCGCTCCCCGCCGCGGCGGCCGAGCTGCCGCCTGGGCCCGCTGCGCCCGACGTCCACGACGAGGCACCAGGCGACGGGCCGGAGGCCGTTGACGGGCTGCTGGCGGTGGCCGGCGCAGCATCCGGCCAGGCCAGCCCCGATGGCAAGCCTGAGGGCGAGCGTGAGCGCCTGATCTGGGCCATGGAGCGTTGTGGCTGGGTGCAGGCCAAGGCGGCCCGGCTGCTCAAGATCTCGCCGCGCCAGATGGGTTACGCCCTGCGCAAGCACGGCATCGAAGTGCGCAAGTTCTGAACGGGGCTGGCCGGCCCCCGGTGTCGCGCCGTTGTGGGCTTTGTCGCAAGCCTGACAAGCCCGCACCCAGCGTGTCCGGCCTGTCGTGACATCGACACAGGGCGATACCCGACAAATTCAACAAGTTGTTGATTTGAAACAGGTTTTTGGGTGGCATGGATTTGGCTAAAGAAGCCCGAGGCCGTCACTCCAGGCGGCCAGGAAGGATCTTCATGCAAGCCGCTTCCCCCGCCAGCAGCACCCCACCCGCCGTCGCCTTCGTGGGCCTCGGACAGATCAAGCGCCTGGGCGATCCCCTGGACATTCCGGCCCCCTCCGGGGGCTGCAGCACCGAAGGCGGCGAGGGCAAGGCCAGTTGCGGCTCGTCCGGCGGCCCCGACGACATGCCCCCCGAGATCTGGGAGAAGGTCAAGAACCACCCGTGCTACTCGGAAGAGGCCCATCACCATTACGCCCGCATGCACGTGGCTGTGGCACCGGCCTGCAACATCCAATGCAATTACTGCAACCGCAAATACGACTGCAGCAATGAGTCGCGCCCTGGCGTGGTCAGCCAGAAGCTCACGCCTGAGCAGGCCGTGAAGAAGGTGGTCACCGTGGCCAGCGAGATCCCGCAGATGACCGTGTTGGGCATTGCCGGACCGGGCGATTCGCTGGCCAACCCGAAGAAGACCTTCGACACCTTCCGCATGCTGCAAGAGCAGGCGCCTGACATCAAGCTGTGCCTGTCCACCAACGGCTTGGCGCTGCCCGATCTGGTCGACGAGATCTGCCGCTACAACATCGACCACGTGACCATCACCATCAACATGGTCGACCCTGAGGTGGGCGCAAAGATCTACCCCTGGATCTTCTGGGATCACCGCCGCATCACCGGCATCGAGGCCGCGCGCATCCTGCACGAGCGTCAGATGCTGGGCCTGGAGATGCTGACCGCGCGCGGCGTGCTCACCAAGATCAACTCGGTGCTGATCCCCGGGGTGAACGACCAGCACCTGATCGAGGTGAACCGCGAGGTCAAGAAGCGCGGCGCGTTTCTGCACAACATCATGCCGTTGATCTCCGAGGCCGAGCACGGCACGGTGTTCGGCCTGACCGGCCAGCGCGGCCCCACGGCACAGGAGCTCAAGGCCGTGCAGGACGCCTGTGCCGGCGGCGCCAACCTGATGCGCCACTGCCGCCAGTGCCGCGCCGATGCGGTGGGCCTGTTGGGCGAAGACCGCAGCGATGAGTTCACCCAGGACAAGATCGATCAGATGGAGGTGGTGTACGACCTGGATCGCCGCCGCCTCTATCAGGAGCAGGTGGAGCTCGAGCGCCAGGCCCAGCATCAGGCCAAGCAGATCGCCCTGGCCGGGGCCGGCGATCTGCCGGTGGACGACCTGAAACTGCTGGTGGCGGTGGCCACCCAGGGCGGGGGCCGCGTCAATGAGCATTTCGGCCATGTCACCGAGTTCCAGATCTACGAGGTGTCGGCCCAGCAGACCCTGTTCGTGGGCCACCGCCGGGTCGACCTGTATTGCCAGGGCGGCTTCGGGGACGACGAGCAACTGCTTTCGGTGGTGCGCGCCATCAACGACTGCCATGCGGTGCTGGTGTCCAAGATCGGCGCCTGCCCACGCGATGAGTTGTCGGCTGCCGGCATCGAACCGGTCGACGCCTATGCGGGCGAGTTCATCGAGAAGGCCGTGCTCGGCTGGTTCAACGACTACCGCAGCCGCGTGGCCAGCGGCGCCCTGGTGCATCAGCACCGCGGCGACGCGCAGATCCGGCAGGGCGCCTTCACCGGCGCGCAGCAGGCGGCCTGAGGGCGCGACGCCTGTCGACCCCAACCCATCCAACCCCACTTTCACCCAAGCAAAGGAGCGTCATCATGGCTTTGAAGATCATCGGTTCCACCTGCACCGGCTGCTCGGCCTGCGAGCCGGAATGCCCCAACGTCGCGATCCGCGAAAAAGGCGGCACCTATGTCATCGACCCGAAGAAGTGCACCGAGTGCGAGGGGCAGTTCGACTCGCCCCAGTGCGTGGCCGTGTGCCCCGTCGACGGCTGCATCGTGAAGGCCTGACATGCTGCCCAAGCTCCAGATCACCGCTGCCGCCGACAAGTTCATGCGGCGCATCGTGCGCTTCTCGGGTCTGCCCGAGGGCGCGGGCTTCCGTCTGCTGGTCAGCGAAGGGGGCTGCTCGGGCTACAACGCCGAGTTCAGCGCCGAGCCCGGCCCGCGTGAAGGCGAACAGACCCTGGACCACCAGGGCCTGAAGATCTTCCTGCCTGCCGAGAGTCGTCTGCTGCTCGATGGCGTGACCATGGACTTTGCCGACACCCCGACCAAGTCCGGCCTCACCTTCGTGAACCCCAGGCAGTCGGCCTGTGCCTGCAGCAGCAGTGCCGAGGCCGCGCCGCCGGGCGTGGCGCGCATCGAGATCGGTGCCATCAGCCGTGGCCGGCTGGCCAGCCTGCTGAGCTGATGCCGGGACAAGGCCATGAGCTTCTCTCCCCTGGATTTCGACGAACATGCGTTGACGGCCTTCGCCGACAGCGTGGTGGGCGGCGGCCTGGGGCCTGAGGCCATGGCCCTGATCGAGCAGGCGGGCCGCCTGCGCGATCAACCCGAGGCCGCACTGCGCTGCCTGCAGGAGGCGCGGCGCCTGGCGCCACGCCACCCGGTGCCGGTGATCGCCGTGTACCGCTTTCACTTCTATGCCCATGAACTGGCCCTGGCCCGTGCAGCTGGCGAAGACGCCCTGGCCCTGGCCCGATTTGCCCTGGGCCCCGATTTCGGTGATGGGGTCCCCAGCGAGGAGGCCACCCGGCACGACGCCGCGGTGCGCTTCTACCTGTTCACGCTCAAAGGCCTGGCCTACCTCAACCTGCGCCTGGGCGACTGGCCTCAGGCCTGGCTGATGCTGGGCGAGCTGCGGCGGCTGGACCCACAGGACCATGTCGGCGGCTCGCTGTTGCTGCAGGTGCTGGAGCGACGCGAGGCGGGCGAAGACCCCGACACCCCCCTGTGGCAGGAAGGCGATCCGGTGCGCGGCTGGAGGCCCCGCTCATGAGCACAAGCCCGGTTGCCCCCGCCCGCGATGCCACCGATGCCGCCGAAGCCGACATCGAGGCCCGGCACTGGTCAGGTGCCGCCCTGGACTGCAGCACCTGCGCCCAGCGTGATCTGTTGCAGCAGCCGTCGGGCCAGGGCTGCCAGCCCGGCCACGCCTGCCTGCACGATGCCTATGCCCGACGCATCAGCCGATTTCTGAGCTGGCACCCAGGTCTGGCCGACGCGCAGTTGCAGCACCCTTATTTCGAAGTGCGTGCGATCGCGGTCCGTCATGCCAGTCTGTTCCGTCTGCCGGCCCTGCTGAGCGATCCCGATGAGACCGTGCGCATGCAGGTGGTGCAAAGGCTGCCGATGGCCTCCTTGTTGGCCCATCTGCCCCGCCTGACGCACGACCCGCACCGAGAGGTGCGCCTGCGGGTGGCCCAGCGGGTCGAGCCGGCGCGGCTGGGCCCGCTGATGAGCGACCCCGACTATGGCGTGCGCGAATGCGTGGCGGCCCGCCTGCCGCTGCCCTTGCTCGGGCCCCTGTCACGCGACCCGGATCGGGCCGTGCGTTTGCGTGTGGCGCAGCGGCTGGAGATGCCCGCCCTGCTGGCCTTGGCCGATGACCCCGAGGGCGAGGTGCGGCGGGCCGTGGCCCAGCGTCTGCCGGCGCCCTTGCTGCCCCGCTTGCTGGGCGACCCCGACTGGCGCGTGCGCTGGGAGGTGGCCCAGCGCGCCGCCCCCGCGACCCTGGCCCCCTTGCTGGACGACGACGACCCCGAGGTGCAGGCCGCCGCCCGCAGCCGCCTGCCGCTGGCCCCCGCCCCAGAGGCAGCCCCTTCAACCCACCGGAGCCCGGCCCATGGCTGACATCAACCGCGACGATGACCTGATCGAGATCGCTTCGCCGCCGCGTTTCGGCTTTGGCGAGCGGGTGGTGGCGCGCTCGGTGGTGCGCAACGACGGCACCTACAACGGCCTGGACATCGGTGCGGTGCTGGTGCAGCGCGGCGAGATCGGCTACGTCACCCAGATCAACACCTTTTTGCAGCAGTTCTACATCTATGCGGTCGATTTCGTCGACTCGGGCCACCGGGTCGGCATGCGGGCCAAGGAACTCTGCACCCTGGACCACCTGCCCGATGAGGTGCTGCAGCAACTGGGCGACAAGGCCCAGGCGCTGAGCCACCTGGGCCTGCCACCCGCCCCTAAGGAGGATCTGTCATGAGCACCACCCCCCAATTGCCGATCGAAGCCCGCAGCGCTGTGTACGCCTGGGGCCAGCGTGTGATCGCTCTGGACGATCTGGTCAACGATGGCAGCCACCCCGGTTGCGCCCCCGACGCCCTGCTGGCCGCCCGGGGCAGCGTGGGCGAGGTGGTCAACATCGGCCATGCCACCGAGCTCAACGAGCCGGTCTACCTGGTGCAGTTTGCCGACGCCGTGGTGGGCTGCCTCGAGGTCGAGTTGGCGCCCGCCCCGGCCGGCCTGCTGCCCGAAACCGACGAGGTGCCGGCATGAAAGCCCGTTGCGTGGGCGGCGCCCAGGTGCGTCCGCTGAGGCTGCAGCGCGAGTCGCGCCAGCGGCTGCAGACCCTGCGGGCCCGGCGTCGTGACATGCCCTCTGGCGCTGCCTCGGACGGCGCGAGTGCGGTTTCGGCCGGCCGCGTGATGGCGTTGCTGATCCGCCAGGTGCAGCGCGTGCTGGTCGAACGCAGCCGCTACCGCTATGTGAAGCCCCGTGTGCTGCCCGAAGGCGAGGGGGTGCGCATCGAGAGCCCCTGCTGCTCGCGCAACATCGATCGCAGCGGGGGGGTGATCGACATCGCCTTGTTGCAGCCGGGCACCTCGCGGGGTGGTCGGGGCTGGACGCTGTTCGCCCGCGACCACGCCGCCGGCTGTTGGGCCGCGCAGGCCGAGGACCAGGCCCTGCAGCCCCTGCTGACGCTGCTGTGCCAGGACCCGAAGCGCGTCTTCTGGCCTTGAGCCCTCCGCCCCGCACCGACCGGCAACCGCCATGATCTACCTCGACCACAACGCCACCACCGCGCCCAGCCCCGCTGTGCTGCAGGCCATGGCCCAGACCATGGCGCAGCACTGGGCCAATGCCTCGTCACAGCATGCGCCAGGTCAGGAGGCCCGCCGCTGCCTGGGTCAGGCCCGGCAGCAGGCGGCCCAGGCCTTGGGCTGCCTGCCGGCCGAGCTGGTGTTCACCAGCGGCGCGACCGAGTCCAACCAACTGGCTGTGCGCGGCCTGCTGGCCGGTGCCCCGGTGGGGCGGCGGCGCGTGCTGTTCAGCGAGGTGGAGCACAGCGCCCACCAGGGCCTGGCCCGCAGCCTGGCGGCGCAGGGCGTGTCGGTGGGCTGGTTGCCGGTGCGTCCGGATGGCGGGCTGGATCTGTCGGCCGCCGCCGAACTGATCACGCCAGAGGTGGCGCTGGTATCGCTCATGTCGGCCAACAACGAGACCGGCGTGCTGATGCCACTGGCCGAGGTGGCCGAACTGACCCGCCGGGCCGGTGCTCTGTTGCACACCGACGCCACGCAATGGCTGGGCAAGCTGCCCTTCCGGTTTGACGACAGCGTGGCCGATGCCGTCAGCTTCTCAGCCCACAAGTTCCACGGCCCCAAGGGGGTGGGCGGTCTGCTGTTGCGCCGGGGGCTGGGCTTCCAGTCGCCGGTGCCGGGCAGCCAGGAGCGCGGGCGTCGCGGCGGCACCGAGAACCTGCCGGCGATCGTGGGCCTGGCCACGGCCCTGAGCGGGTTGGGCGACGTGGCCGCCGAGGCCCGGCGCCAGTCCGCCCTGCGCGATGCGATGGAGCAGGGCCTGGCTCAAGCCCTGCCCGAGCTGCAGGTATGGGGCCAGGCCCTGGCCCGGCTGCCGGGCACCAGCTACCTGCGAGTCGGTCTGTTGGCGGCCGATACCGTGCTGCAGCGGCTGGTCCGTCTGGGCGTGGCGGCTTCGTCGGGGGCGGCCTGCTCCTCGGGGGGCAGTCAGCCTTCTCATGTGTTGTCGGCGATGGGCGTGCCGCGCGAGCAGGCCTTGGCCGCCGTGCGGCTGTCCCTGGGCCGTGACAGCACGGCGGCCGAGGTGGCTGCCGTGCTGCAAGGCCTGCCGCCGCTTTTGCGGCCGCTGCTGCAAGAGGCCCCCGCGGCCCAGACCTGCCACTGAGTCCATCGCCAGCCCCGTCTCTGTCCACCCATCCTTCAACCCCCGAGAGGCCCCCCATGAAAGTCATGATCCGAAAAGACAGCAAAGGCCAGCTCAGCGCCTACGTGCCCAAGAAAGACCTGGAGGAGCCCATCGTCGCGATGGCCGAACCCGGCATGTGGGGCGGCCTGGTCACCCTGGGCAATGGCTGGCAACTCGATCTGCCGGCGCTGGCGCCCGACACGCCGCTGCCCATCACCGTCGAGGCCCGCCGCATCGCGGTCGCCGAATGAGCTTGAGCACTTTCCCTTGCCCTCCCAGGAGCCTGCCATGACCCTGATGCCCGAACACCTGCGTGAAGCCAGCCAACTGGTGGGCGCCGCCTCCAGCCTGCGCGACGCGGCGGCGCTGTGGCGCGCCCACCATCCCGAGATCCGGGCCCTGGTGGTGGATGCCTTCGACATGCGCGACGAGGCGCCCGCGCTGATCCTGGGCGCGCGCCGTGTCTACCTCGCCGCCACCGATGGCCACTGCTGGCAGGTCACCCAGGAGCCGACCCAGGCCCAGGCGCTGATCCTGACCGAGGTCTGAGCATGCAGTCCGACACCATCGCGCTGTTCGAGCCCGAGGCCGGACCTCGGGAGAGTGCCCTGATCCAGGCTGTGCTCGATTCGGGCCGCTGGAGCGACGGGCCCATGCTCGAGGCCTTCGAGCAGGCCTTTGCCGGCTGGGTGGGCCGCGCCCATGCGGTCGGCGTGGCCAGCGGCACCCTGGGCACCTGGATGGCCTTGCGCGCCTTGGGCATCGGCCCTGGCGACGAGGTGGTGTGCGCAGCCCACACCTGGCACCAGGTGGCCCAGGCCATCACGCTGTGCGGTGCCACACCGGTGTTTGCCGACATCGACTACTGGAGCGGCTGCCTGAGCGCCGACAAGGCCGCGCAGCGCATCGGTCCGCGCACCCGGGCCCTGCTGGCCGGCAACACCAATGGCCATCCGGCCGACTGGGGTGCGCTGCGGACGCTGGCCGACGCCCACGGACTGGCGTTGCTCGAGGACAGTACCGAGGCGTTGGGATCGCGCTACCGCGGCCGCACGGTGGGCAGCTTCGGGGATCTGGCGGTGTTCGACTTTTCGTCGCCGTCGGCCCTGTGCATGGGCGAAGGCGGCATTGTGGTGACCGATGACGAGCGCCTGGCCCACGAACTGCGCTACCTGCGCCAGCGCCGGCTGAGCGATCGGAACTCGGTCTCGGTGGGCTCCCGGGTGCCGCTGCAGGCCGGTCTGAGCGAGCTGAGCGCCGCCTTGGGCCTGGCCCAGTTGGCGCTGCTCGATGATCGGCTGCAGCAACGCAAGCAGGTCGAGACCTGGTACCACGAGCAGATGCAGAGCTTTGAAGGCATCAAGCCGCCTTACCTCGGCGAAGACGTGGACGAGGTGCACTGGATGCTCTACGTGGTGCATCTGGGCAAGCGCTTCACCGCCAGCGCCCGCACCCAGATGATCGATGACCTGCGTGCCTGCGGCATCGAAAGCGCTGCCTACAGCCATCCCCTGCACCAGCAGTTCTTCTACATGAATTCGGGCGACACCATCGGCCGCAAGCGTGGCCTGCTGCCCGACACCGAGCGCATCGGTGACCGCGCCCTGGCCCTGCCACTGCATGGCGGGCTGGGGCCGGAGCACATCCGCTACATCGTCAAGACCCTCAAGGACACCGCCACCAATGTTGGCGCCGGTGCTGCCATCTACCTGTGAAAGCCGATCATGAACACACCTCTGATGGCCACCTTGGCCGAACTGCTTGATCAGGGCCGGATCGTGCCCTACCTGGGCCCCGGCATGCTGGCCCTGTGCCCCGACGCCACCGTGCCGGCCACGCCGCTGGCCCTGGCCGATCTGATGACCGCGCAGGTCAGCGTGCCGCACAAGATCCGCAAGCGGCTCACGCAGGCGGCGCAGTTCATCGAGAACTTCAAGCACCGCAAATCGGTGGTGCACCTGATGAACCAGGCTTTTGCCGCGCCCACCACCCCGTCGGCCCTGCACCGGGCACTGGCCCGCAGCAACGCCGGCCTGCTGGTGGATGCCTGGTATGACGACACCCTGGCCACCGCGCTGGCCCAGGAGCGGCCCGAGGGCGGCTGGTTGCAGCTGCAGGGCCTGTCGCAATCAGAACATTTCGGCCACTGGACTGGTGCCTACGCCGCCGATGGCAGCTTCCTGCCCCAGGCCCCGGGCGGCGCCCAGCCCATTCTCTACAAGCCCATTGGGGGCCATGCGCCGGCCGGTAACTACCTGGTGTCCGACAGTGACTATGTCGAGGTGTTGACCGAGATCGACATCCAGACCCCCATCCCGGCGGCCGTGCAGGCCTGGCGCACCGGGCGACACTTTCTGTTTCTGGGCTGCCGCTTCGACGATCAACTCACGCGCAGCTTTGCACGCCAGATCATGAAACGCTCCAGCGATCGGCATTGGGCGGTGCTGCCCGAAGAACCCACACGCATGGAGGCGCGCTTTCTGCAGGAGCAGGGCATCACCCGCATCGCCCAACCACTGGCCCGCTTTGCAGACGAGCTGGTGGCGGCCCTGCAGGACACGGCCACCGTCTGAAGACCCGGGCCAGGGCGCCGCCCATCCCCCATTTCCTCAACCAGAACCGGCCTCGAGCTGAGTACCACCATGACTGCACTGACCGTCCTGCCTTCGGGCAAAACCTATGAAGCCACCGCCGGCAGCACCCTGCTGCAGGCCCTGCTCGCCGTGGGCGAGGTGATCGCCAGCAAATGCGATGGCCAGGCCAAATGCGGCGCCTGCCATGTGTTCATCCAGGAGGGGCGAAAAGGCCTGTCCAAGGTGCAGAAACTCGAGAACGAAAAGCTCGATGCGCTGGTGGGCGTGAGCTCGAAGTCGCGCCTGGCCTGCCAGGTCGTGCTGGGCACCGAACCCGCCACGGTCGAACTGCTCAGCTTCGTCTGAGGCCCGCGGTGTCCCATCCAGAACCCGGGGGGCTGGATCTGTCAGGCCCCTCGCCCTGGGCCACCGGGGCCTTGCTGGGCCTGATCGAGCAGTCGGCCCAGGGCGCGCTGCTGCTGTGCGAGGGGCTCAGCCGCGATGAGCTGCTGGGCTCACGCCTGACACGGGCTGAAGTGCTCAGACAGCTGCTCACGCTGGCCGATTCGGCGGCTCGGCTCGATCTTGCCGTGCAGGCCGCCATGCCCGAACTGGACTGGGCCGGCTGGGCAGCACTGGCCCCGCGCCTGCGTGCCCCGTCCGGTCCGGATCTTGAAGAGGCGCTGTGGTTCGCCATCGAATCGCTGGTGCCCGCCACCCTGCTGTGGCTGCGCTTGTACCGGCAGCAGCAGCCCCGGTGGTTTCGCATGGGGCTTTGAGAGTCGTATTCGGAGGGTAGGCGTCTTTGGGGGGGGCTGCGGACATCAGGTAGCCTTGATGCGCCATGCCTCAATGCCCTCAATGCCTTGTATTTGGCCGCTGAAAACCCGCAGGCAAAGCCTGCCGGGGCCTCTAGGGGGTCAGACGCGGGGCCGCTTGAGTCGCCGTGCCTGCTGGGGTTGATCCATCTGCAACAGACTTGGTCACCAGGGCTGTGGTGGTGGCAGAACGTCCCTCCATACCGGATTTCACGACCCAGGCGATGGCGCCGGCCGTTCCCAAGCCGACCGCAATCATGGTCGACACGATCCAGCGCAGATTGACAGACGACTCTTTGTGAATCTCGGTGCGCAGGCGTTCGACATTCAGGCCTGCTTCACCCACGGCCTTGTTGATGTCGGCGCGCAGGGTCTGAAAGGTTTCGCCTTGGTGGGCGATCATGACTTTGATCTCGGCACGGAATTCGGCCTCCGCCTGCTTGGTTGCCAGCAAGTCTTTGTCGACCTGCAGCCTGGCGTTTTGGAACTGAAGGGCAATCTCTTCGTGAGATGGAGAGCTCATGGTTTCACCAGTATAGGCTTGGGCTTTCGTTTCTTCCTCACCGTACGGCCTGCGGATGCCAGTGAAGTCTATCTCGGACTCGCCTAAGCCGGATTCGACTTGCCGCACATGAGGGGCCAGACCGGCAGCCGACGAATGGATCAGATGCACAGCGCCTCTTGGATTCGCGCCCTGCGCGGACTCAAACTGAATGCGTACAGTGGGTCTGGCCTGCGAATGGGACGTCGCCAACTGCAGAAACCGCTCAAAGCCAGGGGCGAATGGCGATTCAACCGTTGCCGACATGAGTGTGGCCCTCCAAAGTATTGGCCGGCACGGCTGTTCCTGCCCTGGGCTCCAAGGCTTCCACCGTCTTCACCATGTGTTCAAAAAAGCTCTTTGACATCTGAACACTCGTTCGGATCAGCTTCTGTTCTCTCGCGCTGTGGTGCTCCCCAGAGATCACGGGGACAAGAATGGAGTCGATGAATGTGAGAAGGTAAAGGACCTCGCCTGTTGAGGTGACGCCTCGGGTGACCGAATATTGGCTGGGTTGATGCACCACATAGTCGTCAGCGAACTCGGGATCTTTTGCGGGTCGTTCCACTGCTGTTCGCATCGTGTCTCCTTCTGTCTGCCGTTGGGTCCATCGCACGCTGTGCCCTCTGACGGCTCCGTCGTTCAGGGCATGTCACTGTGCCCATCATCACTGACAAGGGCAGCGCTCTTTCGGTGATTCGTTACCAATGTTTGCAAGGTGATGCGTTGACCACGACCCTATGCCTCGCGGAAGAGTGGGTCTTGAAGGAAGAAGCAATCAATTGCCTGGCGATTGCTGGCACTGCCTGCATCGAATGCCGGCGGTGCTCAATGTTTCAAACATTAACCTCAACCCAGCTTCCCTCGCTCGGCCTTCGAGAAGTTGCTCAGGTGCCCTTCGCGCGCGGCCTGCCGGCGCGCTGCGGCGATGATCGCCTTGCTCTGGCCGGGCGGTACTGGGGCGCTGATCTGGCGCTCCAGGCTGCTGCTGCCGCATCGAGGGCAGACAGGGGTGCTGCCGGGGCGCACCAGGGCTTCGAAGTGGTGGCTGCAGGCCGGGCAATGGTAGTCGTAGAGGGGCATGGCAGAGGTCCTTGCGTGGCGGGTTTCAGGCAGAGGGGGGTGGTGGGCTCGCGCATCGGCCCGTCATGGGGATCGATGTGCTCGCTGAGTCGGCGCGAGCTGGGGAATGGGCGCATCCCTCCAGCGCGGTACTGCCCGGCAAGGCCGTCAGGCTCGCACCCAGGCCCACCCAGGCGTGCACGGCCTCGGTCTCGAAGCCCAGGTGGTGGCGGGTGCCGCATTGCATCAGCGGGCGGCGAATCAGCAAGGGGTCGTCCAGCAGGCAGGCCAGGGCCGCCTCGGCACTCAGGGTGTCGGGGTCGATCAGGCCCTGGCGGATGCGCGGTGCGGCGCGGTTGAACCAGGCGGGCACGGGCTGGGCCTGCAGAAAGGGCAGCAGGGTGTCGGGGGTCCACGGGGTGCGCAGCAGATCGCGCACATCCAGGGTATGGCCGGCGGCCCGCAGTGCCGCCTTCTGCCTCGCATTGCCGCCACAGCCCGGCTTTTCGTAGAAGACGATGTGACTCATGCGGGCTCCTCCGGGGGCAGGGGGTGGGCCGACACCCAGGCCGCATGGCCTCCGACCAGGTCGCACACGTCGACATAGCCGAAGTCGGCAAACATCTGGGCCCAGGTCTGGCTGGCATGGCCGTGGTGGCAGTAGATCAGGATGGGACGCTTGCGATCGGTCTGCAGCAGCAGGGTGTCCTGGTTGTGCGCGCCCAGCCGCACCGAGCCGGCCCAGCCGTCACGCTGATGGCTGCCCGGGTCGCGAGCGTCCAGCACCAGCGCATCGGGCCGGCTGGCACGCCAGCGCTCCAGCTCGGCCAGCGTGAGGCGGCGGAAGAGTCGGGGGCCGCGCATGGGCCTGGGCTCAGACGGGCCGGTTTTCGTTGGGGTTGCGCACCGGGCCCATCAGGCTCAGGCCTTCGGCATAGCTGATGGTGTCGAAGGTCACGTCGTATTTCAGCGCCGCATCCGCCACCGCATCGAGCTTGCCGGCGGTGTCCTTCTTCTTGAGCTCGCCCTTCTCGAGGTACAGCAGGTCGAGGAGCTCGTTGTAGACGGTCGACTCGTCGATCGGCAGCACATAGAACAGGGCCCCTCGGTACGGCACCTGGTACTTCTTCGACAGGTCGATGTTGTTGCAGAACAGAAAGTACTTGCCGCCGGCGCTGAGGCTGTCGCCGAGCACCTCGGCCACGTCCTTGAGGTGCTCGAAGCTCAGCAGGTAGCCCGCAAAGAAGGGCAGGTGGGCCTGCCCGACCTGGGCCACGGCCATCACCTGATCACACGTGAGCTCGGGCGGTCGTGCTTCGTCGGCCAGCTTGGCAGCAAAACGAAGGGCGAGCTCGCCCCGGAAGCCGACCCGACCGGGCTTGGCCGTGGGCGCCTTGAGCACAGGGTTCAGCAATCGGCCGTCGGCATCGAGTGGGCCCAGGGCCGTGTCTTCGATGGGTTTGCGCACCAGGGTTTCAGTCATGGTCAGTCCTTGGAAGGGTGGATGGAACAGGGTGGCCGGCCGCGCGGTTGCGCAGGTGGTCGGCGGTCTTGGAAAAGGCCTGCATCAATGCTTGGCGAAGGCCTGGGGGAACCTCGGTGTCCTGCAGGGCGGCCTGCATGCAGGCCAGCCAGGCGTCGCGCTCGGCGTCGCCGATGGCGAAGGGCTGGTGGCGCATGCGCAGGCGCGGGTGGCCGCGCTGCGCGCTGTACTCGCGCGGTCCGCCCAGCCATTCACACAGGTAGCTGATCAGCACGGCCTTCACCGGGCCCAGGTCGGCAGGGTGCATGGCTCGGATCGCGCGCGCCTCGGGGCGTTGATCCATCTGGGCATAGAAAGACTCGACCAGGGCCTGCACCTGCTCCCTACCGCCGAGTAGCTGAAAGTGCGAAGGTGCAGCGGCTGCGGGCACAGATGCAGCGGCTGAGATCGACGCCGATGAAGGCTTCGGCGCGTGGGCGAGGGGAGTGGGCTGCGGC
Organism: Curvibacter sp.; assembly: GCA_003987795.1. GTDB lineage: Bacteria > Pseudomonadota > Gammaproteobacteria > Burkholderiales > Burkholderiaceae_C > Curvibacter. The sequence goes on along the minus strand of RXJO01000168.1, from coordinate 1,153 downwards.
GTGCTCATGGCCCTCTTTCTGCAATGACCGTACCAGGCCGGGCGGCTGCCGGATCGGCCATCAAACGCGACAAAACAGCCTGATGTTCAGGCCCGAGCCAGGCAGCCAAGGCTGAGCGGGCGAGGTTTGTCGCAAACAGAACAAAGCGCTGCAGCAGGCCGGACAAAGCGAGGTGCCAGCACGCCACAAGTCGACAAGTCGGTGTCTTTTTGTCGCAAACGGCGCGTGGAACGGGTCGAAGCGCGGTGATTTCGGCATGGCACAGAAGGTGCAGAGAAGCAGTGCGCGGACACAAGTCCGGCCCAACGTGACCCGACAGAAGAAGACCAACAGGCACGCCAGGCTGACATGGTCGCGAGTTCGCTACCTTGGTTCTCAACCCTTCCTGAATGGAGTACTGCAATGTCTAAACTTCGGCAAATCGCCTTCTACGGCAAAGGCGGCATCGGCAAATCCACCACCTCCCAGAACACGCTGGCCGCGCTGACCGAACTCGGTCAGAAGATCCTCATCGTCGGCTGCGACCCCAAGGCCGACTCGACCCGCCTGATCCTGCACGCCAAGGCCCAGGACACCATCCTGTCGCTGGCCGCCGAAGCCGGCTCGGTGGAGGACCTGGAGCTCGAGGACGTGATGAAGATCGGCTACAAGGACATCCGCTGCGTCGAATCCGGTGGCCCGGAGCCCGGAGTGGGCTGCGCCGGCCGTGGCGTGATCACCTCGATCAACTTCCTTGAAGAGAACGGCGCCTACGACGGTGTCGATTACGTCTCGTATGACGTGCTGGGCGACGTGGTGTGCGGCGGCTTCGCGATGCCCATCCGCGAGAACAAGGCGCAAGAGATCTACATCGTCATGTCGGGCGAGATGATGGCCATGTACGCGGCCAACAACATCTCCAAGGGCATCTTGAAATACGCCAACTCGGGTGGCGTGCGTCTGGGTGGTCTGGTGTGCAACGAGCGCCAGACCATCAGCCAGTGGGAAACCGAACGCTACAGCCACATGTTCTAAGAAAAGCCATGGACGACGCACTCTTGAACCCCGGGGAGGGGCGCCCATGCAGAGTGGGAAACCGAACGCTACAGCCACATGTTCTAAGAAAAGCCATGGACGACGCACTCTTGAACCCCGGGGAGGGGCGCCCATGCAG
>RXJO01000029.1 GCA_003987795.1 Curvibacter sp. | reverse complement strand
CTACCCCGACCTGCCCAAGGGCTACCAGATCAGCCAGTTCGAGATCCCGGTGGTGGTGGGCGGTCAGGTGGAGTTTTTCCTGGGCGACGAGAAGAAGACCGTGCGCCTGGTTCGCGCCCACCTCGAAGAAGACGCCGGCAAATCGCTGCACGAAGACTTCATCGGCCAGTCGGGCATCGACCTGAACCGCGCCGGCACGCCGCTGCTCGAGATCGTCACCGAACCCGACATCCGCTCCAGCGAAGAAGCCGTGGCCTACGCCAAAGAGCTGCACAAGATCGTCACCTGGATCGGCATCTGCGACGGCAACATGCAAGAGGGCAGCTTCCGCTGCGATGCCAACGTGTCGGTGCGCAAGCCCGGCCAGCCCCTGGGCACGCGGCGTGAGATCAAGAACCTGAACAGCTTCAAGTTCATGCAGCAGGCCATCGACTACGAAGTGCGCTGGCAGATCGAGCAGATCGAGGACGGCCACGCGATCCAGCAGGCCACCGTGCTGTTCGACCCCGACACCGGCGAAACCCGCGCCATGCGCACCAAGGAAGACGCCGCCGACTACCGCTACTTCCCCGACCCCGATCTGCCCCCGCTGGTGATCGCCGACGAATGGGTGCAACGCGTGAAGGCGGCCATGACCGAGCTGCCGCGCACCATGGCCGCCCGCTTCGTGGCCGACTACGGCCTGCCCGAGTACGACGCCACCACCCTGACCCAGAGCAAGGCCATGGCGGCCTATTTCGAGACGGCCGCCAAGGCCAGCGGCCAGCCCAAGCTGGTCAGCAACTGGGTGATGGGCGAACTGTCGCGCCGCCTCAACAGCGGTGAAGCCAGCATCGAGAGCGCCCCCGTCAGCGCCGCCCAACTGGCAGCGCTGGTCAGCCGCATCGCCGACGGCACCATCTCCAACAATGCCGGCAAGCAGGTGTTCGAGGCACTCTGGAGCGGCGAGTCCGCCGAAGTCGACGCCGTGATCGAAGCCAAGGGCCTCAAGCAGATGAACGACTCGGGCGCGCTCGAGAAGATCATCGACGAGGTGATTGCAGCCAATGCCGACAACGTCGCGCAGTACAAGGCCGGCAAAGAGAAAGCCTTCAACGCCCTGGTCGGCCAGGTGATGAAGGCCAGCAAGGGCAAGGCCAACCCAGGCCAGGTCAACGAGCTGCTCAAGAGCCGGCTGGCCTGAGGCCGGATCGCGCCCGGGCCGGGGTGGCCCGTGGCGGGCTCAACGTGCGCCGCCGGACCAGAGCTGGTTCAGGCGTTGCAACTCGCGGTCGAAGCGCTGGTTGATGCGCTTCTTCTCCTGCGCCTGTTCCTCGATGAAGCGCAGCTGCGCCTGCTCGGCGCCCAGGTTGTCCTGTTGCCGCATGCGCAGCGCCAGCGGCGCCTTGGAGGGATCGCGACGGTAGAACTCGAACTCGGTCTCGATGGCCTTGCGCTGGGCCTTGAGGTCTTCGATGCGGCGCTGCGCCAGCACCACCACCTCGTCCACCTGCTTGAGCGCCTCGCCGCGCTCCGCATCGTGCGCAGCCCGATTGGCATACCGCGCCAGCAGGGCCCGATCGCGCCGCTTCTCCTCAGCGATGCGCGCCTGCTCTTCGGCGGCCTGGCGCTGCCTGGCCTCTTCGGCAGCCCGTTCCTCGGCCGTCTGACTGGGCGCAATCTGGCGTTTGACGGTCCCGCTGGGGTTGAGCTCGCGCTGTTCGCGGTCCAGGCATTCGGGAATCGGGCGATCCGCGGTGATGCGGCGGCCCTTGGCATCGACACAGGTGTAGATGGCTTGGGCATGGACAAGCTGCAGTCCGCCTTGGACAGCCAGCAAGCCCATCACGGCCCAAACCCTTTTTGTCACTCTTTATCCTTCATCCACCCCATAGCGTTGGCGGTAGGCCAGAACACGCTCGTGATCCGCCGCCGAACCGCCCTGCCCGGTTTGTTGCAGATACTGTAACAAGTCCGCCAGCTTGGCGACAGAACAGACCTGCAAACCGAGTCGATCCCGGACATATTGCACAGCGCTGTAGGGCACGTCCTGGCCGTTTTCGGTGGCTTTCTCCTGCCGATCCAGGGCCAGGGCCACGGCATGGGGCTGGGCCCCGGCGGCCTGGATGATGGCGATCGACTCGCGCGCGGCCGTGCCGGCGGACATCACATCGTCCACGATCATCACCCGGCCCTTGAGCGGCGCCCCCACCAGAGTGCCCCCCTCGCCGTGGTCCTTGGCCTCCTTGCGGTTGTAGGCAAAGGGCACGTTGCGGCCCAGGCGCGCCAGCTCGATGGCCACGGCCGCCGCCAGCGGAATGCCCTTGTAGGCCGGGCCGAAGATCATGTCGAATTCGATGCCGCTGTCGAGGATCCGTTTTGCATAGAATTCCGCCAGCCGACCCAGCTTGGCGCCGTCATCAAACAGCCCCGCATTGAAGAAGTAAGGGCTCAGGCGACCGGCCTTGGTCTTGAACTCGCCAAAGCGCAGCACCCCGGCATCCACCGCAAACTGCACAAAATCCTGGGCCAGCGGGTCTTGTCCAGACCCTTGCACGCTCTCAACCACCATGGGGAATTCCTTGTTCAAATTAACCAGCCTCAATCTCAACGGCATCCGATCGGCCACCACCAAGGGCGTCGAAGCCTGGATTGCGGCCACGCAGCCGGATTGTATTTGCGTGCAGGAGATCAAGGCCCAGGCCCCCGACCTGGCGGGCCGCTTCGAAGAACTGGCCGGCCTCAAAGGCCACTTCCACCTGGCCGAGAAAAAGGGCTACTCGGGTGTGGGTGTCTACACCCGCCATGAACCCAGCGAGGTGGTGGTGGGCTTCGATGGCGGCGAGTTCGATGCCGAAGGCCGTTACGTCGAACTGCGCTTTGACACCCCGAAGCGGAAGTTCTCCGTCATCAGCAGCTACTTTCCCAGTGGCTCCTCGGGCGAGGAGCGCCAGCAAGCCAAATTCCGCTTCCTGGCCCTGATGCACCCGCACCTGATGGCCCTGAAGCAGCAGCGCGACTTCGTGCTCTGCGGCGACATCAACATCGCCCACCGCGAAGCCGACCTGAAGAACTGGAAGGGCAACCAGAAGAACAGCGGCTTTCTGCCCGAAGAACGTGCCTGGATGACCCAGCTGCTGGCCGATGGCGTGGTCGACGTCTACCGCCGCCTGCAACCCGACACCACCGACGCCTGCTACACCTGGTGGAGCAACCGGGGCCAGGCCTATGCGAAGAACGTGGGCTGGCGTCTGGATTACCACCTGGCCACCCCCGCCATCGCCGAGACCGCCCGCACCGAGGCCATCTACAAGGGCGAGAAATTCAGCGATCACGCGCCGATCACGATTGAATATGACTGCTCATTGTGACGATGGGATCCAGTCTGGGCGTCGCAAAAAACGCACTGTGAATTCGCGTCACCAAGCGACCAAGTCATTTGACTCTTTGTCATCCTGTGCGCACATTATGTGCACCCCATTCCTGGAGTCCCTCAAGATGGAAACCCGCAGCGCATCAAGCCGTAAACGGCCCGTCCATCTCACGATGAACGAAGTGCTCGTCGCACAGGCGATGGCCTATACCAACAACCTGTCCGCCACCATGGAATCTCTTCTGGCGGAGTTTGTAGACAGTCAAAAAAGAGCCCAACGCAATCACCAAAGAATGGCTGATATGTGTGCGGCAGACTGGAATGCGGTGCACGCGGCAGTCGGTTCGTTTGCCGACGAGCACTCCACCCTGTGATGGCGCAATTCGATGTTCATCGCAACAAGGGGGCCTTGCGCGATTCGATTCCTTTCGTGGTGGTTGTTCAGTCCGCGCAGTTTGACCGTTACCGCAGACGGGTGGTGGTTCCGTTAGTGCGTCAGACCCTGCTCCCACCCGATTCACCCACGGTGGGCGCCAGGATGAACCCGGCCTTTGTCATTGAAGGCGTGCGTGTGGTTCTGCATCCATTGGACATCGTCTCGGTGGCTGTCGATCAATTGGGAGAGGTGGCCGGGTCGCTTGAGCATGAGGGACAAGTCATTGCCGATGCACTGGATGAACTCCTGACCAGATCCTGGGGTTAATTGAACGAGGATTCAGGTTTTTTAGGAATAAGCCTCCGGTAAACCCAGCTTTTTTTTGAGCGTCTTCCTGCGTACGCTGCGCCCAGGATCATTTTTCATCCAGGAGCTGACCATGAAGAAACTCTTAACCGCATTGGCCGTGGTGCTGTCGCTGGGACTGGCGACCGCCTCCATGGACGCCGAGGCGGCCAAACGCATGGGCGGGGGCAAGTCCGTCGGCACCCAGCGCGAAGCGGTGCAGAACAAAGCCCCGTCCAGCCCAGCCACCCAGGCCAGCCCCAGCGCGGCGCCTGCCGCGCCGGCTGCCGCTGCTGCCGGCACGGCCGCCGCCCGCAAACCCTCCTGGGCCGGGCCGTTGGCCGGCCTCGCCGCCGGCCTGGGCCTGGCGGCCCTGGCCTCGCACTTCGGCTTCGGCGAACAACTGGCCTCGATGATGATGATGGGCCTGCTGGCCGTGGCCATCATGGCGGTGATCGGCTTTGTGCTGCGCCGCCGCAGTCAGGCCGCCCCCGGCCATGCCGGCGCGGCCCAGGGACTGACGCCCGCGGCCATCGGCCCGAGCGCGCCCTATGCCCCCACCCCCCAGGCCACCCAGCCGGAAAACACCTACAAGGTCGCGCCTTCCTCCAGCCCCATGGGCACCGGATCGGGCTCACTCATCGGTTCGGCCCTGCAGCCACAGGCTTCGCAGCCCTCGATCCCGGCCGATTTCGACCGGGCGGGCTTCGAGCACCACGCCAAGTCCAATTTCATCCGACTCCAGGCCGCCTACGACAGTGGTCACCCCGACGCTCTGCGCGAGTTCACGACGCCGGAGATGCTGACCCAGTTGCAGCAAGAGCTCAACGAGCGTGGCCCTGCCCCGCAACGCGGTGAAGTCCTGCAACTCGAGGCCCAGGTGCTCGACGTGGCACAAGAGCCCCAGCGCTACCTGGTGAGCGTGCGCTTCACTGGCTTCATCCGCTACGGTGCGGGCATCGACGACGAAGTGTTCGACGAGGTCTGGAACCTGAGCAAACCCCTGACAGGCACCGGTGGCTGGGTGCTGGCCGGGATCCAGCAAACCCCCTGATCACATCACGCCTCGGCAACCCGGGCCCGCCCCATGCACAGGGCCAGGGCCGCACTTCGGAAAGCCCCTTGAACCGGACCCGGGCCTGCCCCGGGCCCGGTTGTTTTCGTCCGGCGCCAATCCGGCCTGCAACCGCCACGGCCAGACTCGGCTCAAGCCTCGCGGATGCGGCGCTTGCGCCAACGCCACAGGAGCCCGACACGCAGGCGCCACACCAGCTTGACCAGCCCATAGCTCAGCACCGCGCCGCCCAGAGCCAAGGCCGCCATGCCCAACACCGCCGGCAGCCCATAGGCACTCAGCCAGGCGACGACCCCTTCGCCCACCGGCGCCCCGGCGCCCGCTGAGGCCCCCAGCATCCAGCACCCCAGGTGGTAGGCCAGCCACAACCAGAAGCCGATGGTCAAAGGGTTGGTCAGCAGGGTCATGGCGGCTGCGACAGGGATGTTGGCGCGCCACACGCAGCAATGCGCCACCGCCACCACGATCTGCCCCACCGGCAGCACAAAGGCCCAGAAGGTGCCCACCGCCGCCCCACGGGCCACGGCCTCATGGCGTGGACGCCAGAGGCTGGGGTGAACCAGGCGGTCGGCCATCGGCCGCAGCCAGGGGTGTTTTGTGAATTGGTCTGGCCTCGACCAGGAGGCCAGGCGTCGGCGCCACCACGAAGCGATTCGGTCTGTTCGGTCTGACATGTCTTGACGATCTGAAGCTCTAGAGACCGCGATGGTGCCGCGCCGGGATGCGGCCCCGGTAGCAGGCGGCAGCGCAATTTCATTCTTGTTTTTACGAAGTATTTAGCACCAATACTTCCGATTTATTTACTACATTCTTCAGACACCGAAAGACTTTCGCCGTCCTTTTCACAAACCTCTGACCTCAAGGCCCCACATGCAATCCGTCGCCCCACTCTGGTTGTGGCTCACCTTCGGAGCCATCGTCCTGGTCTCTCTGTTCATCGACTTCGTCGTGCTGCGCAAGCAAGGCGCCCATGAGATGGGGGTCAAGGAGGCCCTCAACTGGTCGCTGGTCTGGGTGGCCATGAGCTTTCTCTTCAATGCCCTGCTGTGGTGGGCGGTGAAGGACTCGACAGGCTCCACCGAGCTGGCTCACACCCGTTCGCTGGAGTTCCTGACCGGCTACCTGATCGAGAAATCACTGGCCGTGGACAACATCTTCGTCTTCCTGATGATCTTCACTTACTTCGCCGTGCCGGCGCAGTTCCAGAAGCGGGTGTTGATGATCGGCATCGTGGGCGCCATCGTGCTGCGGACCGTCATGATCCTGGTGGGTGGCTGGCTGCTCTCGCAGTTCCACTGGATCCTCTACGTGTTCGGGGCCTTCCTGCTGCTCACCGGCATCAAGATGTGGTGGGCGGCCGGCCAGGAACCCTCGCTCGACGACAACCCGGCGCTCAAGCTGCTGCGCCGCCTGCTGCCCGTCAGCCGGCACTATGACGGCGAGCGCTTCTGGACCCTCGAGAACGGCCAGAAGATCGCCACCCCCTTGTTCATGGTGATCTGCCTGATCGCCCTGACCGATGTGATCTTCGCGGTCGACTCCATTCCCGCCATCTTCGCCATCACCAGCGACCCCTTCATCGTGCTGACCAGCAATGTGTTCGACATCCTGGGACTGCGGGCCATGTACTTCCTGCTGGCGGCCGTGGCCGGCAAGTTCCACCTGCTCAACTACGGCCTGGCCGTGATCCTGATGTTCATCGGCGCCAAGATGTGCCTGATCGATGTCTACAAGGTGCCTGTGCTGGTCTCGCTGGGCGTGGTGGCCGGCATTCTGGCCCTGACCATGGTGCTGAGCCTGCGCACGGCGGCGCGGCAGCCCAAGGCCTGAGGCCCGGCGGCCAGCCCGCCCCTCAGGCAGCGGCCTGCAGCAGCCGCTGCACGATGGGGTGCTGCACCTTGCGCTCGGTGCCGATGGCATAGAAATGCTCGCTCACCCCCTCGCAAGAGCCGATGCGGCGCACCGGGTAGTGGGCCTGCAGATCCTCATGCGCCAGCTCGGAGGCCGGAAACACCCCCATGCCACTGGCACCGAAGGTCTTCAGCAGAGCGCTGTCCTCGAACTCGCCGACCACCCGGGGCCGGACCCCCTGCTGCTCGAACCACTGATCCAGCCGCGCCCGCAAGGCCGTGTGGCCCGTTGGCAGGAGCACCGGCACATCGGCCAGGCTGGCCGGAAAGTGACGGCTGCATGACTTGGCCATGGCCGCCGTGCCATACCAGGCGATCGACGAGGTGCCCATAGGATGGCTGTAGAGCTTGATGTTCGGATTGACCGGGGCCGGCCGGTCGGACAGCACCACATCGAGCCGGTGCAGCGCCAGCTCTCCGAGCAGGTCGTCCAGCTCGCCCTCATGGCACAGCAGGCGCAGGTGGGTGACCTCCATGATCGGGTTCAGAAGGCTGCGCACCACCAGCTTGGACAGCCCGTCGCAGATCCCCACGGCCAGCCGCACCATGGGCGCACTGACCGCATCGCGCACCCGGGCAGGCAGGCTTTCGCCGAGTTGGAAGATCTGGTCCGCCTGCTGCATGGCGGCCATGCCCGCATCGGTCAACACCAGCCCCCGACCGGCCGGCTTGAGCAAGGCATAGCCCAGCGAGCGCTCCAGCTCGCGGACCTGGGCACTGATGGTCTGCACCGCCATGCCCAGCCGCTCGGCCGCCTTGGAGATGCCCCCCTCTTTGGCGACCACCCAGAAGTAATACAGGTGCTTGTAGTTGAAAGAGGCACTCATGGCGAGATATCAGTATTTTTAGGAATCTTGATGCGCAATTATCTGCTTTTAATGAAGTCACGCCACCCCTATCTTTGAGACTCCATTCACTCACTGGAGATCGTCATGCAGGTCATTTTCGAATCACGCCATCCCGACGGCACCGAATTGCGCGAGCAGGCCGTGGCACGCGTGAGGTTTGCGATGCGCCGGCTCAGCGCGCTGGTGCCGCGGGCCAAGGTCCAGCTCTCCGATGTCAACGGCCCCCGAGGCGGGGTCGACAAACGCTGCCAGCTGGCCCTGAGCACGGTAGGGGCGGGCGAAGTCGTCATCACCACCCTGGCCCAGGACTGGCGCACGGCGCTCGACCTGTCCCTGGGACGGGCCACCCGAGCCCTCAAGCGTGCGTTGCGCCGTCAGCAAAAGCCGCCCCGCACGCGTCGGGTCGACCCTGCCACCGAACGTTGAGACCCGACCCCTCAGAGACCCAAAGGAGCTTCGCCATGAACCCCTCCCACCCTGACCGCCCCCCCTCGGGCCTGCCCCATGCCCAGACCCGGCAGATCACCGCCTGGCCCGCGTCTGCGGCGCGGCCTGCACTGGCACCCGAGGTGCAGCGCGTCTTGCGCAACACCTACGCCCTGCTGGCCATGACGCTGCTGCTGAGCGCAGCGGTGGCGGGGCTCACCCTCATGCTGCAACTGCCCGGCCCCGGGCCGCTGCTCAGCCTGGCGATCACCCTGGGGCTGCTCTGGGGCGTGCACCGTCTGCAGCACAGCGCCTGGGCCCTGCCCGCCGTCTTCGCGCTGACAGGCTTCATGGGTTACACCCTGGGCCCCTTGCTGACGCGCTCGCTGACCCTGCCCGGCGGGACCGAAGCGGTGGCGCTCGCGCTGGCCGGCACGGGCGCGACGTTCCTCGCACTGTCGTCCTACGTCCTGGTGACGCGGCGCGACTTCAGCTTCATGGGCGGCTTTCTGATGGCCGGCATGGTGATCGCGCTGCTGGCCGGCGTGGGCGCGCTGCTGCTACAGATCCCGGCTCTGGCACTGGCCGTCTCTGTCGCGGTAGCCCTGCTCTCGGCCGGACTGATCCTCTACGAGACCAGCCGCATCGTACAAGGGGGTGAAGACAACTACGTGCTCGCCACCGTGGGCCTGTATGTGTCTCTCTTCAATCTGTTCACGAGCCTGCTCAGCCTCTTCGGCCTGGGCGGCTCCGACGACTGAAACCAGGAGCCGACCATGCGCACCTACCCATCCAACAGCCCGGACGCTGCGGCACGCATCATCGCCCTGACCTTGATCGCAGACCGCGACCTGAGCCCGCCAGAGTTCGAATCCCTGGAACGCCTGGCCGTGCATCGGCAACTGGGCCTGTCCTCTCAAGACCTGCACAACGTTCTGGACGACCTGTGCGTCGACCTTCAGGCCAGCCGGCAACTGCGCTGGGAGCACGACTGCCCGGTCGACGATTGCACCTTGCAAACCCTGATGGGCGAACTGACCGACCCTGGCTTGCGCCGCCGCGTACTCGACCTGTGCATCCAACTGGCCGAGGCCGACCGGCGCGTGGCCCGTGGCGAATCACTCGTGCTGGCGGCAGCCGCCGAGCACTGGGGCCTGCACGATCACCGGCTGCCCTTGCCCTCGCCGTGAGCCCGCTCGGTGCCGGCGCGGCGACAGACTTGATCAGGATCAAGAGCACCCACCTCGTCGGCCCTTACGATGAATACCGCGACGGCCCCGTGGAACACGGGGTCCAGGGAAGACGCGAACCGGCAGCCGGACTCACACCAGAAGGAGCCGCTGCCCCCCGGGATTGATCCCATTGAAGTCCAGCGTTTCGTCCAGCGTCCTCCATGTCATCCCTGCCAGCCCATGCCGTCAACCCGCCCCTGCGCCCGACCACCACCCGTGAACTCTGGGACGGCCTGCACGCCCACCACCCCACCCTGAGCCGGGCCCGCCACCTGGGCGAGGCCCTGCAGCAAAGTGGGCTGGTGGGGCGCGCCACCATCGAGAGCGCGCTGGCCCACCAACAGAAGCAGCGCCGCAATGCGCCCCCGGGCGACTACCCCGACAAGACCCTGCTGGGCCAGATCCTGGTGCGCAACGGCGTGCTGAGCGAAGCCCAGTTGCAGGCTGCCATCGCCGCCTGGCTGGGCGACCCGGTGATCGACCCGCGCCAGCTCTCGCCCGACCCCAGCGCGCTGGCCCTGGTACCGCGCCATGTGGCCGAGCGCGAATCGGTGCTGCCCCTGCTGCTCGAAGACGAGGTGCTGGTGCTGCTGATGGCCGACCCCTGGGACCAGCGCCTGCTCGATGAGCTGCGCTTCCTGACCCAGCACCGCCTGCTGCCGGCCCTGGCCGCACCGGGCACGCTGCAGCCCACCATCGCCCGCTTCTACCCCCGTCAATCCGGCCCCACCGCGTCCCCCCCCGGCACATCAGCCCCGGGCGAAGCACCCAAGGCCCTCGATGCCCGAGCCCTGGCCAATGAACTCGCACCCGTCAGCGACACGGAAGCCCACACCGATGCCGATCAGGTCAATGAATCGGACAACACCCTGGTGCGCCTGATCAACACCCTGATCAGCGAGGCCCAGGCCCATCGGGCCTCCGACATCCACATCGAGATGCAGCCGGCGCCTGCACCGGTACGCATCCGGCTGCGCGTGGACGGGCGCCTGATCAACTACCTCGAGGTGCCGTGCCACTGGCGCTTCGCCCTGGTCACCCGCCTCAAGATCATGGCTGGGCTCGACATCTCGGAACACCGCAAGCCCCAGGACGGCAAGATCGATTTCTCGCGCTTCGGCAATTCACGCCTGGAGATGCGCATGGTCACCGTGCCCACCTCGCAGGGCCTGGAAGACGTGGTGCTGCGCCTGCTCGGCAGCCACCGCCCCTTGCCGCTGGACAGCATCGGTCTGAACCCCGACAACCTGCAGGCCCTGCGCACCGTGGCCCAGAAAAGCTACGGCCTGGTCCTGGTCTGCGGCCCCACGGGCAGCGGCAAGACCACCACCTTGCACTCGCTGATCCGCGACATCAACACCGAAGACCGCAAGATCTGGACAGCTGAAGACCCCGTCGAGATCACCCAGGAAGGCCTGCGCCAGGTGCAGATCAACCCGCGCATCGGCTGGACCTTCGCCGCCGCCATGCGCACCTTCCTGCGTGCCGACCCCGACGTCATCATGATCGGCGAGATGCGCGACGAAGAGACGGCCCGCATCGCGGTCGAAGCCTCGCTCACCGGGCACCTCGTGCTGTCCACCCTGCACACCAACTCGGCCCCCGAAAGCGTGGGCCGCCTGCTGGAGATCGGGCTCGACCCGTTCAACTTCTCGGATTCACTGCTGGCCATCCTGGCCCAGCGCCTGGTGCGGCGCCTGTGCCCGCAGTGCCGTGAAGCCCGGCCCGCCACGCCCGAAGCCCTGCACGCCCTGGCCCGGCAGTACCTGCAAAGCGCCAGCGATGGCAGCACCCCGCCCAGCGCGGACGATGTGCAACACCAGGTCGCCCGATGGCAGCACAGCCATGGCCAAGGCCCGCAAGGCCTGATGCTGTACCGGGCTCACGAAGCCGGCTGCCCGCACTGCGAGCACCACGGCTACCTGGGCCGCCTGGGCCTGCATGAGCTGATGCTGAGCAACGACACCATCCGCAGCCAGATCCGCCACCGCGCCAGCGGCAGCGAACTGCGCCAGAGCGCGCTGGCCGCCGGCATGAAGACCCTGCGCCAGGACGGCATCGAGAAGATGTTGCAAGGCCTGACCGACCTGAACGAAGTGCTGGCGGCCACCAATCTGTGAGACCGGCACAGCACGCAGGTGCCTGCCGGGCCGCCAGAAGTTCGGTACATTGGCCGGCAATCCCTTTTTCTGTTTCCAGCATCCGGATCCGCCCATGCTCCACTACCTCACCGTCCCCGTCACCGCCTTCCAGCAGAACTGCTCCCTGGTCTGGTGCGATGAAACCCGACAGGCCGCCGTGATCGACCCCGGTGGCGATCTGGACCAGTTGCTGGCCGAGGTCGAACGCCTGGGCCTGAAGCTGGAGCAGATCTGGCTCACCCACGCCCACATCGACCATGCCGGCGGAACGGCCGAGCTGGCTGAGCGCCTGCAACTGCCCATCATCGGGCCGCACCCGGGCGATCAGTTCTGGATCGATGGCCTGCCGCAGCAAGGCAAGATGTTCGGATTTCCGCATGCCGAGGCCTTCACGCCCACCCGCTGGCTGGCCGATGGCGACACGGTGCAGATCGGGCGCCACACGCTGCAGGTGCGGCATTGCCCGGGACACACGCCGGGCCATGTGGTGTTCCATTCGCCTGAGATCAAACGCGCCTTCGTGGGTGATGTGCTGTTTGCCGGCAGCATCGGGCGCACCGACTTCCCCCAGGGCAACCACCAGCAGTTGATCGACAGCATCACCCAGCGCCTGTGGCCCATGGGAGACGACACGGTGTTCATCCCCGGACACGGGCCCGAGAGCACCTTCGGGCGCGAACGCCAGAGCAACCCCTACGTCGGGGGCACCTGAAAGTAAGCGCCCAAGGCAGGCGCCGGCACTCAGCCTGCGCTGGGCAGGGTCAGAACGAAGCGAGCACCGCCACCCTCGCGGTCTTCGCAGTGCACCGTGCCGCCATGGCGCTCGGCAATCGACTTGACCAGCGCCAGCCCCAAGCCCACGCCGCCTTCGCGCTCGCTGGCACCGGGCAGGCGATAGAAAGGCTCGAAGATGCGCTCGCGCTGCTCAGGCGGCACGCCCGGGCCCCGATCGCACACGGCCAACAGCACCATCGGGCCCTGGCGCGACAGCTGCACCGAGATCTCGCCGCGGCCGTAGCGGCGCGCGTTCTCCAGCAGGTTGCGCACGGCGCGCCGCATCAGCTTGGCCACGCCGTTGACCACCAGCTCGCCGCTGTCCTCGGCGGCCTCCAGATCGGCATCGACCCGGGCAGACTCTTCGGCGGCCAGGCCGATCAGGTCGACCTTCTCCAGTGTGCCCATGTCGGCCTCGCTGGCATCGAGCCGGCTGGCCAGCAGGATCTCGTCGATCAGTTGATCCAGCTCGCCGATGTTGCGCTTGATCTCGTCCCGGAAGGCTGGCGAAGCCTGCTCGCCCAGCAGCTCCACCCCCATGCGGATGCGCGCCAGCGGCGATCGCAGCTCGTGCGAGGCATTGGCCAGCAGCTTCTTGTGCGACTGCATCAGGGTTTCGATGCGTTCGGCGGCCAGGTTGAAGCGACCCGCCAGGTAGGCCACTTCGTCATGCCCCTGCACCGGCACCCGCACCGACAGATCGCCATCGCCCCAGCGCTCGACGCCGCGTTGCAATTGCTCCAGCCGTCGCGTCAGCTTGCGGATGATGGGGTAGGTGGCCAGGGCCACCGCCACCGCCGCCAGGCCCAGCGTCCAGAAGAAGCCGAACGGCGGCCGGCTCCAGAAATTACGCGGTGGGCGCGGCAGGTGCACGTTGAGCACCTCGCCGTTGTGCATCGTGACCACAAACTCGGGGCCGTGCCGCACGGCCTCCAAAGGAGGCCCCTCGCCGTGGGGAGGGCCGCCGCGCTCACCCGGCCCCCTCGGGCCATCCGGGCCCCCTGGCGGTGGCGGGTGCGCTCCGCCCGGCGCATTGGCCCCGGGCGGGCCTGGGCGCGCCGGCGGCTCGTGGCCCTCGGGCGGAGGGCCGTGGCGACGCAAAGCCCCTGCGCCCACCACCTCGCCGGCGGCATTGCGCACCACCGCCTCCAGCAGCGGTGGCTCGGTCGTCACCCGCCAGGCCCAGGCCACGCCCAGGGTGAGCAGGGCCATGGCCAGCAGCACGGCCAGCCAGATGCGGACATACAGGCGCCGGGTCAGGCGTTGCAAGGGGGTGCCGGTGAAGGCGCTGGGCGAAGCCGCCGGAGCTTGGGATGGGGACAAGATCAGTCCTGTTGTTTGGCGAACACGTAGCCCACACCACGCACGGTGAGGATGCGCTTGGGCGACTTGGGATCAGCCTCGATGGCCAGGCGGATGCGCCCCATGTGCACGTCGATCGAACGGTCGAAGGCCTCGAGCTCGCGGCCGCGCACGGCTTCCATGATCTGGTCACGCGTCAGCACGCGGCCGGCCCGCTCGGCCAGGGTGATCAACAGGTCGAACTGGTACGAGGTCAGCTCGCAGGGCTGGCCCGCCACCGTCACGCTGCGGGCGTCGCGATCGATCTCCAGCGAGCCGAAACGCATCACCTGCGAGGGCGCGCCGGGCTGGTCACCCTTGCGGCGCAGGATGGCGCGGATGCGCGCCAGCAGCTCGCGCGGCTCGAAGGGCTTGGGCAGGTAGTCGTCAGCGCCCAGCTCCAGCCCGATGATGCGGTCCATGGGGTCGCCCTTGGCTGTCAGCATCAGGATCGGGGTCTGGGCCTGCGGCCCCTGCAAAGAGCGGATGCGGCGGCAGATCTCCAGGCCGTCCAGGTCGGGCAGCATCAGATCCAGCACCACCAGATCAGGGTTGCCGCCCTGGCCTTGCAGGCGCTCCAGTCCGGCTTGGCCGGTGGCGGCGTGGCTGACCGCAAAGCCGGACTGGCCCAGGTATTCGCCCACCATCTGGGCGAGGCGGGCATCGTCTTCAATCATCAGGAGCTGGGTGTTCATGCGAGGCTTCGGTGTAAAGTTTCTTGACAGATGATCAATTTTTCTTGTAAGCCAAGATTGAAGTCACCGTAAAGAAAAGTAAACAATCCATCACAAGCCGCTGACACCGGATCAGCCCTGCGGCCCCGGCGTGCGGATGCGCGACGCCAGCGCCACCAGCAACAGCACCGGCACCCCCAGCAAGGCGGTGCTGGTGAAGAACGAACCGTAGCCGAAGCTGTCGACGTAGCGCCCCGAGAACCCAGCCAGCCATTTGGGCAGCAGCAGCATGATCGAACTGAACAGCGCGTACTGGGTGGCCGAGTAGCTGATGTTGGTGAGCGACGACAGGTAGGCGATGAACGCCGCCGAGGCAATGCCGCCGGCCAGGTTGTCGGCCGACACCACGAAGACCAGACCGGTCACGTCGTGCCCGCGGGTGCCCAGCCAGGCGAACAGCAGGTTGCTGGCCGCACTCAGCACGGCCCCGAGCATCAGCACCCGCATCACCCCCAGGCGCAGCGACAGCGCCCCGCCGATGAAGGCCCCGGCCAGGGTCATGACCACGCCGTAGACCTTGGTGACCGCCGCCACCTCGTCCTTGGTGAAGCCCATGTCCACATAAAAAGGGTTGGCCATGATGCCCATCACCACATCGCTGATGCGGTAGACCGAGATCAGGCCCAGGATCAGCACCGCCTGCCAGCGGTAGCGGCGCAGAAAATCGGCAAAGGGCTCGACCAGGGCGCCACGCAGCCACTCCAGCGCGTTGCGCGCCGGCGGCAGCGGCGTGCGCACCGGCTCGGACGAGAGCAGCACGGTGATCAGACCCACCGCCATCGAGGCCGCCATCACCAGGTAGGCGCGCTGCCAGGCCAGGTGCTGGTAGGCCTCGGCGCCGGGCGACTCGGCCCGCGCCGCCACCCACAGCACGCCAGCGCCGGCCCAGATCATGGCCAGGCGGTAGCCCGTCTGGTAAGAGGCCGCCAGCACCGCCTGCTCGTCGCTGGGGGCCGATTCGATCCGGAAGGCGTCCAAGGCGATGTCCTGGGTGGCCGAGCCGAAGGCCACCACCAGGGCAAAGATGACCAGGCCGTGCAGGTCCTGCTGCGGGTCGGTCATGGCCATGCCCGCCAGGCCGCCCATGACCGCCAACTGTGAGAGCAGCAGCCAGCCACGACGCCGGCCCAGCCAGTGCGTGAGACCGGGCAAAGGCATGCGGTCGACCAGCGGCGCCCAGGCCCACTTGAAGGCATAGGCCAGACCCACCCACGACAGGTAGCCGATGGTGGTGCGATCGATGCCAGCCTCGCGCAGCCGGAAGCTCAGGGTGCCCAGCACCAGCAGCAGGGGCAGCCCCGCCGCGAAGCCCAGCGCCAGCATGCGCAGGCTGGCCGGCTCGAGGTAGACCTTCAGGGTCTGCAGCCATGACTTGCGGGGTTGGGGCTCGGGGCTGGCGCTGGCTTGGTTCATGCGGGAATAATAAGCGCTGGTCCACTGCACACATTCCTTGCCCATGCTTGAGCGCGCACAGCCTCGTCCCGCCCGATCCACCGCTCGGCGGTCCCGCCCTGCCCTGTGGCCCACGCTGGCCCTGGCCATCGCCATCGCCATGGCCTGGGGGGCGGTCGCCCCCGCGCAGGCCGAAGGCGTGGGCGACACGGTGGGCAAGAACTCGGCCTTCACCGGCCTGGTGTCGGCCAGCCAGGTCGAGCAGGCCGCCGTGCAGCAATACGGGCAGATGCTGCGCGAAGCCCAGTCCAAGAACGCGCTGGGCAGCGACAACCATCCTCAGGTGCTGCGGCTGCGCAACATCGCCCGCCGCATCATCCCCTACAGCTACGCCTGGAACCCGCGCGCCCGTGAATGGCGCTGGGAGGTCAACCTGATCGGCTCCAAGCAGATCAATGCGTTTTGCATGCCGGGCGGCAAGATCGCCTTCTACACCGGCATCCTCGATCAGCTCAAGCTCACCGACGACGAGGTGGCGATGGTGATGGGCCACGAGATCGCCCACGCCCTGCGCGAGCACGCGCGCGAACGCATGGGCAAATCGGCTGCCACCAACATCGGGGTGAACGTGCTCAGCCAGGTGCTGGGCTTTGGCCAGGTGGGCCAGACCCTGACCCAGTACGGCGCCCAGTTGCTCACGCTGGAGTTCAGCCGCGAAGACGAATCCGAGGCCGACCTGGTGGGCATGGAGCTCGCGGCACGCGCCGGCTACGACCCCCGCGCCGGCGTCAGCCTGTGGGAGAAGATGGGCGCCGCCAGCAAGGGGGCGCCGCCGCAATTCCTGTCAACCCACCCCTCGGGCAAGACCCGCATCGCCGACATCGAGCGCAACCTGCCCAAGGTCATGCCGCTGTACGAGGCCAG
>RXJO01000375.1 GCA_003987795.1 Curvibacter sp. | reverse complement strand
AAAGTCAATGAAATCAACGATCTACCAACACCACCTCCGCGCCAGTGCTAGCTTTTCGTACCGTCACTTATTGCACTGAAAACGAGGAGACCCCAACAAGTCCGGGCAGTTGGCACACCGGCTGATGTACGTCGATCTGGTGATCCTGGATGAACTGGGCTACCTGCCGTTCACGCAGTCGGGCGGTGCGATGCTGTTCCACCTGCTCTCCAAGCTCTACGAGCGAACGAGCGTGGTGATCACCACCAACCTCACCTTCTCGGAATGGAGCAGCGTCTTCGGCGACGCCAAGATGACAACCGCCTTGCTCGACCGCCTCACGCACCACTGCCACATCGTGGAGACAGGCAATGAGAGCTGGCGATTCAAGCACTCCAGTGCCGCTGGCGCGGCACCGTCCAAGCCACGTGCAAAAGCTCAGAAAGGAGATCGAAAAGCAGCAGACCCGATAGACTTATCCACAACCGAGTAGCCAGAACATCCATCAACCCAGTGGCTCAGTATTCGACGTGATCACTGGCTCAGTTGTGCTGATGAATCAACAGGCACGTATCGTTTTTCCTAACAGCGCACCCGTCCTTGATGGACGGCTCCGAAGATACATCTCAAACAGTCCACAAACCGTCTACTAAAGCCATTTGAACCAGCGAAAGACCGCTACCAACCCAACACTCATTAGTAAGCAAAGACCTACCAACACCCAGAAGCCATTGGTGGCATCTGCGAACGGCAGTCCCAGAAGATTGGCGCCAAACAGGCCAGTGACAAAGTTCAAGGGCAAGAAGATTGTGGATACCACGGCAAAAACATAAGAGCTTTGATTCAGCTGTCGCTCCTGAATGCGGTTTGCCTGGTCACTGAGGATATCGATACGGTCACGCAAATTCTCCAGCGTTTCGAGCAACCGCAACAGCTGGTTCAGGTGCTCCTCCAGTCGGCCTCGGTGATTTATATTCAGCGGCGGGACGACGAGAGTTGTCAACGTTTGAAGAACGGCTCGCTGGGGGCCAAGATGACGAAGAAAGCCAGAGATCGCGGTCTGGGTATTGGCCATGCTCGGGCATGCCGCTTCCGTCTGGTGCTGAACCAGAAGGCCGCCGATCAGATCCACCCCATCCTCCAGCATCTCGACCTGCTCGGAAACTTCCGCGAGGTGCTCTTCGATGAGATCGCAAAGGAAGTCACCTGGCGTTGCAGGGCCGCGCCCCTGAGAGATGTCTTCTGCAAGTTCGAGGATGGGATCCACATCCTCCTCGCGGGTCGTGATAACCCGACGCTCATCAATCCAGATTCGCATGGACACCATGTCCTCTGGATGCCCCACTCCATCAGCTCTCAGATGCATCGCTTTGAGCAGAACCATCACACCCTGCCCGTGGACGCGCAACCGCGACCGGGTATCTTCAGAGACCATCGCTGCGGCGATCAGCTTGTCCAGGCCGGTCGCGCTCGAGAGAAAACCTTCCGTCTCGCGGTGGTGGATGCACATGTGCAACCACGACGCACCGCCGGTCATCTGGAGAAGATGGAGGAACCCAGGCGTACGCTCTGCTTCGATCATGGCTCTCAGCCCACGGTGGATTCAACGTCAAGGTTAACGGTATCTCCAACCCGTAGCACGCCACCTACGACGATCCGTGCCGTGGCGCCCCCGTGACCACGCAGCGCGGCGTAACCGCCTTCACCGAGCTCGTCCTCCATGCGTGAACAAGGAGGACATGGCCCCGTGATTTCAATGCGGACCGAACCGCCAATTCGCCAGACAAAGCGCTCTTCCCGGAAAGGTGAATGCATCGCGGCGATGTTGATCCCCGAGATCACGAGGTTGCGCCGCAAACGCTCCGGGGCAATTGGGGCTTGCCCCGTCCAGACCCCGAGCAAGCTGAGGTGCTCAGCCTGGATCAGACTCAGCTCGCGATGGCGTTGCGCATCCGACTGACGAAGCCGCAGGGAGCGGTGATCGCCAATCAGCCCGAGACCCGGTTCGGCCCTGGCCTCCTGCACGGACACAGCGTCCTTGAGGCGATCCGGGCGCAGAACGATGGCACCAAGTCGACCTGTGCCATGAAAGCGCCGGACCAAGTCGCGCAGCGTGCCGCCCATCGTTCAGACTCGAATGAGGTGCATCACAAGACTTCCTCTATGTGCAGTTCGCGTTGCCGGAAGCTGACAACATCACCGGCTCGGGCATCTGCGATCGCTGCGTAGATGGGCGCCTGGGTGGAAATTCCCATGTAGGTGTTGCCGTCGCACTGGAAGGCATCGCTAGCAACCGCAATCACGAACCAACGCCCGTCGATGCGAACCACGGCGCCTGTCTCCACCGAATCCCGGGGACCGAAATCGATCTGACGTAAGACTTCCAGGGCCTCCTGATGATCGTGAATGGGGCATTCGAACGCCTGCGCCAGAGCGGCATTGTTGACGGCCCGCGACGCCGCATCGCTTTCACTGGGTTCATCTCCGCGGCCCGCCGCACCGACCAGGTATTGCGCATAGGTCTGTTCAGCAAACCGCAGGCGCCCTTCGGCAAGGTCCAGCATGGTCTGGCGCAGATGGGTCTTGTTGCTCATTAGGACTCCTTTTTCAGGTCGACGTTTGTTGCGTTGGGGTGAACGGTAGCCGGTGCCAGACGGTGATGGCGTACCAGCCTCGGGGGTCGGTCAGGGTGCAGGTGTTGTCAAACCCGCTTCGGCGTGCGAGGTGTTCGATTGAAGCCAGGGAGTATTTCTGGGATTGCTCTGTATAGATGGTCTCCCCGGCATGGAATACAAACCCTCGGTCAAGGGTTCTGCTGTGGACCACCTGGTCAACTTGGCTCACCAGAAAGCTTCTGGCCACGTGTTCCAGCGGACAGTAGCTGGCGTAGTGCCGAAATTTCGTCAGATCGAAGTCCATGCCCAACTCGCGATTCAACCGCGTCAGCAGATTCAAATTGAACGCAGCGGTCACGCCCTGTGAATCGTCGTATGCTGCGCGCAACATGGCCGGGTCCTTGACCAGATCCAGACCAAGCAGCACAAGGTCACCCGGGCGCAAATGCGAATGCACCCGCTGCAGCAGCTTGACGGCACCGTGTTCGTCGAGGTTGCCCAGATTGCTGCCCAGCAACATTGCAACCTGGCGTCGCCCTTCGGCAATCTGAGGCCAATGCTCGAAATAGTCTCCCAGCACCGGTTCGATGGCCATGCGGGGGAGGTACGTGTCAAAGCGGCGGCTCAGATCCGCTAGGGCGTGTGCGGACACATCCATAGGCCTGTAGATGCAATCCACTTCACGTTGCGCCAGTGCCTGGCACAGCGACAGCGTTTTGGCCCCGTCGCCGCTGCCCAGTTCAATCAGATCGATCGGGCTGCACCGAGGATCTATCCACCGGGAAAGCTCATCCGCGCGTGAGCGCAGCAGCTCGTGCTCAAGGCGTGTGAGGTAGTACTCGGGCAGCGCCATGATCTGCTGAAACAGGCGCGAGCCCTCATCGTCGTAGAACCAAGCGGATGAGAGCGCCTTCTGTGGTCGCGTCAACCCTTGCAGAACATGCTCCGTCAGTCTGTCCCGATCAGTCATGCGGACTCCCGCGAGCGAACAGGACGGATGCCCGTGAACTGCCAACGCAACGGAGCGTGAAAGAAGTTCCGGTATGTCAAACGGGCGTGGCCCGGCGATGTGGCCCAGGACGCTCCGCGCAAGACCTGCTGGTTCACCATGAACTTCCCGTTGTATTCGCCCACTGCGCCCTCGCTGCGGGCAAAACCGGGATAGGGCTGATAGGCACTGCGCGTCCATTCCCATCGACGCCCCCAGTCGAACCGGCTTGCCGCTGCTTCCCACTCGAACTCGGTGGGCAATCGCCACCCCGCCCAATCGCAGAAAGCGTGTGCCTCGTAGTAACTGACATGCGTGACTGGTGCCTGACTGGTCAGCGGCATCACCCCCTGGAGCGTGTAATGACCCCATCCGTCAGGCTGGTTAGGGTCGGGCTGCCAGTACATCGGCGCACGGAATTTAAGCGTTTGCACCCAGTCCCAGCCTTCCGCATGCCAGAGCGAATGGCGCTGATATCCTCCGTCGCGCATGAACTGAAGGTATTCATCATTGGTGACTAGCGCCACACGGATGTCTACTCCTTGAATGAGCGCCAAATGCGATGGCGACTCGTTGTCGAAGGCGAACCCTGGCCCCTGGTGGCCCATGCGAATCGTCTGCCCTTCGACGCTAAGCCAATCGTCCAGTGGTGGGCAGGTTCCATCATGTTCGGCCGTCACATCTTGGGGACCGATGCCCAGAGGGTCATACGCCGGATGCAATGGGTTGTGGCCCAGGATGTACTTGATGTCTGTGATCAGCAACTCCTGATGCTGTTGTTCATGCTGCATGCCCAGCTCTACCAAGGCCGCGACCGCGGGCTCCAGTGGTTCCTTCAGCATACGGCGCATGGACTCGTCCACATGCGCGCGATACGCCATCACCTCAGCCACCGTCGGGCGACTCAAGCTCCCTCGCTGCGGGCGTGCCAGGTGAGCGCCCTCCGATTCGTAGTAGCTGTTGAACAGGTAGCCATACAGAGGATGGAACAGTCGATAGTCCGGCTGTTGTTTCGCGAGGACAAAAGTCTCGAAGAACCACGTGGTGTGGGCCAAGTGCCACTTCGGCGGACTGACGTCGGAAACCGGTTGGGGAACATGGTCCTCGGCACTCAGAGGGGCACACAGACGTTCGCTGCGCGAACGGACAGAGACGTATCGGGTTAGGCGGATGTCTTCAGGTGTCACGGCAGATGAGAAAAAAGAGAGTCAACTTCCGAAGCGCTCGGTGCGGATGGAGACCTCGGGCACATTTAGCCCGGTGACCATATGAACGATGGACTCGACAAAGTCATTATGCCCGCAGATGAAAACCTGCGCAGATTCGGTCGCCACATCACCCAATTGCTGCAATGCCCAAGCAACATCGGCTCCATCAATGCGGCCAACGTGGTCCTGTGCGCGCGGGGCACAGGTATCCCGCGAGAGCGCCAGTCGGCTGCGAAACCGCGGCGTAAACGCTTCCCATCGCTGCAGGGTGGGCCAGAGCAACACTTCGTCAAGATGGCGTGCGGCAACCAACAGCGTTGTATGCGCTTGGCTGTATGCACCCACGCGTTGCGCTGCCATGGACAAAAGGGGAACGACGCCAGATCCTCCCCCAATCAGCAAGGCTGGTCGTGTGTTCGACTCGTCAAGCACAAAATGACCTCCAACCGGTCCGAGGACTTCAATCGTTTCGCCGTGCTGGGCCTTGTCGTGAAACCAGGTGGATACTTCGCCATCGTCCAAACGCTCAATGCCAAGCTCATAGAGCCCGGTACGTTGAGGAGGTGAGAGGAGTGAATAGCTCCGTTGTGCCTGATAGCCGTCTTCCGCTGTCAGTCGGACATCCAAATGCTGGCCCGGCCTCGGGCGAACCCATCTGTCAGGACGCAGCACCACCCGCATGACGCGTGGAGTCAGTGCCTGCAACGCATCGATGCGTGCGGTCTGCCAGCTCAGCCGGTGTTGACCAACAGCCTCATCCATAGCGCTCTTCCTTGAAAGGGTCGCCTCGCATGTGATAGCCCCGCAGTTCCCAGAACCCGGCCTCGTCGCGCTCGTTGAACTGCAGCGCATTGACCCACTTGGCCGACTTCCAGAAGTAGAGATGCGGCACCAACAGGCGTGCCGGTCCCCCGTGCTCGGGCGCGAGCGGTCGGTCGTCGTAGTGCGTTGCGATCATTGCGCGCCCTTGTGTCAGATCGGCCAACGGCACGTTGGTGGAGTAGCCGTCCTGAGAATGCGCCAACACCCAAGGCGTGGGCGCTTCCAGTCCGGCCGCCTGCAACAAGGTGTCCAACGTCACACCGCGCCAGCGGGTGTCGAATTTCGACCAGGTGGTAACGCAATGGATATCGACCACCTGCTCGGTCTGGGGCAGGGCCTGGAATTCGCTCCAGGTCCAAACGCGAACCGGCCGCACACCGACCTTCAAGGTCAAGCGCCAATCGCCAAGCGCCAAGGCTTTTGGGGTGGGGCCCGCAGTCAGCACGGGAAAACCTTCCGTCAGGGACTGTCCTGGCGGAAGTCGACCGCCGTGGTTGTGGACATCGCGATTGCGGCCGCTGAATGAGCGGTTGATGGGCATGGTGTGGGTCCTCCGGCTCACCCAGAACTTGCGGTCAAGGGCTTGCGTCGATCAATGATGGTGGGCAGGAACTCGGTGACCGTCGGGTGAACGGGCAATGCATCCCGGACCAACTTCCAGGTGCCGCCACTGGCCATCACCAGACCGATCGCCTGAATGATCTCGTCCGACTGGATCCCGAGCATGGTCGCTCCGAGGAAATGACCACTGTCCTCATCGATGAGGAGCTTGATCTTGCCCACGGTTTCGCCTTCTTCCTTCGCGCGACTGACGTCCTTCATGGCGTGAACCGCCTGGGAAATGCGTCGCCCTTCGGTCACGAGTTTTCGCGCGTCGGCCTCATAAAGACCGACGTGGGCCAGCGGAGGATCGGTAAACATGGCATAAATGCCGACGCGCGCGGCGGCGCTGCGTTGCCCTCCGGCCAGGTTCTCCGCCACGATGTCCTGATCGTGGTAGCTGGTGTGGGTAAAGGCCCCGCGCTGATTGATGTCACCCAGCGCCCAGATGCCGGGAACCGCGGTTTCGAGCCGGTCGTTGGTGACCAGGTAGCCTCGCGCACTGACCTCCAGGCCCACCGTTTCCAGGCCCAGACAGTCGGTGTTCGGTATTCGCCCGGTGGCCACCAGCAGGTGGCTGCCATCCACGCTGCGGCCACCAGCCAACTGCACCCGCACGCCAGCGTCGTTGTCCGCCTTGCCGACCCGCTCAATGCGCACGCCGGTGTTCACTTCGATGCCTTCCGCTGTCAGCATTCCGGTCACAGCGGCTGCAATGTCCTCGTCCTCGCGGGCCGTGAGGCGGGGCCCTGTTTCCAGAATGGCAACCTCACTTCCCAGCCGCCGAAAGATCTGAGCCATCTCCAGGCTGATGTATCCACCGCCGATGATCACCAGCCTGGACGGTAATTCACGCAGCGCCAACAGCCGTTCGTTGTCCAGGAACGGCAGCTCGTCCAGCCCAGGCACCGGCGGAACAAAGGGACGTGTGCCGGTGTTCAGCACCACCTTGGGCGCCACCAGCTGATGCTCGCCGGCCAGCACCACGAACTGTTCGCCTTCACGGCCCGCCAGGCGACCGCGCGCCTTGATGATGGTGAGTCCTTCCAACTGGCCCAGCCAGGCCTGCAGGCCAGAGCGAGCCTCCTCCACCCGGCGTTGCATGCGCTCCATCGCTGCCCTGAAGTTGACCTGGACCGACCCGGTTTGCACACCGAATTCGCTGGCCCGGCGCGCCATGTGAGCCACACGAGCCGACTTGCGTAGGGTCTTGGTTGGGGTGCAGCCCCGATTGACACAGGTACCACCCAGGTCACGCTCCTCGATGAGCGCCACCTTCATACCCCGGGCAACGAGTGTCGCGCCCAGAAAGGGACCGGCCTGACCGGCTCCGATCACGATCGCGTCGAACCTCTGTTCCCCGCTCATGGCCGCACCTCGACACCGCGCCAGAACGCCACCCTGCCGGTCACCGCCTCCGCACCAGCCTTGGGCGACGGGTAGTACCACGCCGCGTCAGCGTTCACGTCTTCGCCGACCACGACGTCGTAGTAGCTGGCCCGCCCCTTCCATGGACAGGTGGTGTGCGTATCGCTTGGTTTGAAATGTTCCGGGCGCAACGCGTCGTGTGGGAAATAGGCGTTGCCTTCAACTTCCACGATGTCATCGCTCTCAGCGATGGTGGTGCCTTTCCAGATGGCTCTCATGCTCCGTCTCCTTCGTTTGTGTGTGGTTGGGATCAGTCCCGAATCAGTGTGGTGGTGATCACCGGATGGTTCTCCAGCGTTCGATGCACGGGGCAACGATCGGCGATGCGCAACAGGTCCTGTCGCTGGCTTTCACTCAACGGTCCGCTCAGCAGGAGCTGCCGCGTGACGTGGTCAACCTGTCCCGAGCGATCCCCGCACTCCTGGCAATCGGTCGCGTGCGCGCGCTCATGACGCAACCTGACCTGGACATCCTTGAGCGCATAGCCTTTTCGCTTGGCGTACTGGCGCAATGTCATGGACGTGCAGGCGCCCAGCGACATCAGCAGAAGTTCATAAGGATCGGGCCCGCGTTCGCCACCACCCACTTCCTTGGGCTCATCGGCGTCGAGGTGGTGCGGACCTGCTCGCATCGATCGCCAGAAGGCGTGATCGTGCTCCCCCACCCACACCTCGCCCGCACGAAGGTCCGACGGCGCATCGTTTCGCTCGGCTCGCATCGGCAGAAACCGCGAGGCCCAGGCGCCAATCAGGTCAGCCGCATACTGCGCATCGGCCGGGCGCGTGAGCAGATGGTCCGCATCGTCCAGGCTGATGAAACTCTTAGGATGTCTGGCCGCCTTGAACAGGTCCTGTGCCTCGCCGATGTCCACCACCGCGTCACTTGGCGCGTGCATAACCAGCAAGGCCGCGCGAAGCCCCTTGACCGGGTTCTCGTGGGCTTGGGCCTGGAGCTCTTCAATGAAGGCCGGCGCGATCCTGAACGCCCGGCCGCCCAGGTCGACCTGGATCTGCCCATCCTCTTCGGACTTGGTCGGACCGAAGTGACGAAGCACATGGTCGGCCGTCGCGGGTGCGCCCAGCGTGCAAACCGCCCGTATGCCGTCGAGGCGGGCAGCCGCCGCGATGGCCGCCGTCCCCCCCAGGCTGTGTCCGACCAACAGTGCAGGCATGCCGATCGTGCTCTGCATCCAGTGCACCGCCGCCACAATGTCCGCCACGCTGGACGAAAAGCCACCGCGCCCGAAGTCGCCTTCGCTCTCGCCCAGACCGGTGAAATCAAAGCGCAGCGTGGCGATGCCCTGCTGAGCCAGCGCCCGGCTGATGCGGGTCGCGGCGAGAGAGTTCTTTCCGCAGGTAAAGCAGTGGGCAAACACCGCCAGGGCTTGTAACGGTGCATGGTCCGGGCGTTCCAAGACACCCACCAGCAGACCCTGGCTGCTGCCAGCGAAGCCTACCTTTTCGCTGCTCATGCTTTCTCCAGTGCCAGGGCGTTGATGCAGTAGCGCAGACCGCTGGGCTTGGGTCCGTCGGGAAACACGTGACCCAGGTGGGCGTCGCAGACGTTGCACGTCGTCTCCACCCGCACCATGCCGTGGCTGTTGTCTCCGTGATAGCCCACCAGACCCGGGGCAATGGCCTGCGTGAAGCTGGGCCAGCCGCTGCGGCTGTCATATTTGGTCGACGCATCGAATAGTTCAGTGCCGCAGCACACGCACCGGTAGATCCCGGGCGAAAACAGCGTACACATCGAGGAGCTGTGCGCCCGTTCGGTGCCCTTGAGCCGCGTGATTCGGAACTGCTCGGGCGTCAGCTGTTGGGCCCACTCGGCTTCGCTGCGCTCAACTCGGCGCGGTGGCGTCGGGTTGCCCGTTTCCACCAGTTGAATCACTCCTTTCCAAGTCAACATGTCGGGCCCAGGCTCCGGTGCCGCCGGTTCGTTTTCCAGCCGCTTGAGAAAGGTGACGAGCTTGTCGGCGTCGATTCGGAAATGGTTGTAGACCACTCTGCCATCGGGATCGATCAGGATGAACCAGGGTGTGCCGCCGTTGCGGTAGCGGCGCATCAGCTCCGAACCCGCGCCGTCCTGTTCGTCACCGGCGTCGTGCCCGAAGGGAATGCCCAGCGCGTAGCGGGAGTGATTGGCCAGCATGCGCTCCCAGGTGTTCGAACCGAAGTCCTCGAACACGGTCTGGACTGCGGCGAACCCGACGAAGTCGCTCCCCCGAAACGCGTCGACCACCCGGGCAAGCGCCGGAAAGCCGGTCGCATGGCACCCCGGGCAGGCGTCCTGAAAACAGAAGATGAGCTTGAACCGGCCGGGCATGCGGTCCAGGTCGAAGTGTTCCAGCGCCTGGCCCGACGCGTCCACCCACCGGGTCACACCCAGGGGAGCGGCCGCTTCGCCAAGGACACCGGGTTCCTGTTTCGTTGTGGTCATGCGAAGTCTCCTTTCAGAAATCGTTGGGTACCCCAATCAGGTGCCGCAGAAGGTGCGGTGGGCTGCGGCCACTTCGGGCGAGGCCGGCAGCGTGAATGGCCGCGCGGACTCCACCGTCTCGTACGGCCGCCCCAGCACCGCCAGCAGGCGCTCGAACGGACCGAGGTCGGCCTCGTCCACGGCACTCGACAGCGCCGCCTCCACCTGGTGATTGCGCGGGATCACGAAGGGATTGACCGACCACGCCGTTGCGGCGCAGTCCTGCAAGGTCCTTCCCTCCCGGGCCATGCGCTGGCGCCAGCGCGCCAGCCAGTCCGAGAGCGCCGGGCGCTCCCGTCCGAACAGGTCGTGCAGTGCGGCATCCGGCCCCGTGATGGCGTCGGACAGGAGGCGGAACGCCAGCGTGAAGTCCACCTTTTCCCGCTGCAGCAGCTGCAGGAAGTCGTCCGCCAGGGCGCGGTCGTCCGGCTCTTCAGCGGCCAAGCCCAGCTTGGCGCGCAGCTGCCCGGTCCAATGCCGGTCAAAGCGCACGGCAAACCCGGCCACCACCTGTTCCACCCGTTCCACGACGTCGATATCGCGGGCGTCCAGAACCGGCAGCAACGCTTCGGCCAGACGGGCCAGGTTCCATTGCGCCATGGCCGGCTGCTGGCCGTAGGCATATCGCCCCTGACGGTCGATCGAGCTGAACACCGTGGCCGGATCGAAACCCTCCATGAACGCACACGGACCATAGTCGATGGTCTCGCCCGAAATGCTCATGTTGTCGGTGTTCATCACCCCGTGGATGAAGCCCACGCCCATCCAGCGTGCAATCAGCTGCGCCTGCCGCTCACAGACGGCCTCCAGCATCGGAATGGGCTTGTCGGAAAGCTTGGCGAGGGCGGGGTCATGCCGCGCCACGGCATAGTCGAGCAGCCGCCGAAGCATCACCTCCTCCTCCCGCGCCGCGAAGAACTCAAAAGTGCCCACCCGCAAGTGGCTGGCCGCCACGCGCACCAAGATCGCCCCGGGGGGCGAGCCCTCGCGGTTCACCCGCTCACCGGTCCGGATCACCGCCAGCGCACGCGTCGTGGGAATGCCCAACGCGTGCATGGCCTCGCCCATGAGGTACTCGCGCAGCGCCGGGCCCAGTGCCGCCTTGCCATCGCCACGGCGCGAAAACGGCGTACGGCCCGACCCCTTGAGGGCCAGGTCCCGACGCTGTCCTGCCGTGTCGATGAGTTCCCCGAGCAGCAAGGCGCGGCCATCCCCCAAGTGTGGCGAGAACTGGCCGAACTGGTGTCCCGCGTAGGCCTGCGCCAGCGGCGCCGCCTCAGCCGGCATTTCCACGCCGGACAGCCACGCCAGACCGGTCGCAGACTTCAGCGTCGCCGGCTCCAGCCCCAGCTCCAGCGCCAGGGCGTCGTTGAACTGCACCCAGGCCGGGGCCGGGGACGGCTCGGGCTTCCAAGGCACATAGAACCCCTGCATGTCCCGGAAGAAGCTGTTGTCAAACGGCAGCCGAAACGCCGGGCCCGTCCCCGGCGTCTTCGGCTCCGACACGGCCTTTGGTGTGGACGCACGCATGACTTCAGGCCGCCTTGAGACCATCGTTCGAAGCGCCGAACGCCCCGATCAGCTGCCGCTCGTCGAGCTCGAAGTCGCTGTAGAGCACCTCGTCCAGCGGATCGATCACCAAAAACCACGGCGTGCCGCGCGTCCCGTAGTCCGCCATGAGCGACGACGCGCGTCCGATCGCAGGGTCGTGTCCGAACGGAATGTTCAAGCCGTAGCGCAACTGCGTCTCGCGCAGGCGCTCGAAGGTGTTGGACTCGGCGCCCTCGAACACGGTCTGCACCGCGGCAAACGCGAAGCCGCGATCGCCCAACGCCTTGATCAGCTTCTGCAGGGTCGGAAAGCCATGGCTGTGGCAGCCCGGACACCAGTGCTGGAAGCAGAAGATCACTTTGAACCCGTCGCCCAGATCGGACAGCTTCAGCGGTGCCATGCTGCGCCCTTCGCCGTCGATCCACCACGGCACCCGCAGCTCGGGCGCCTGTTGAATGCACCGGGATTGCATCACCATCTCCTCAGGAAAAAAACAGACACACCGGGTCGGCCCGCCCACTGGCGCGCCGACCCCCACCGTTCTTGAGCGTTGGCCGTCAGCCGATCTCGCGTCGCGGCAGCTTCCAGCCCGCACGGGGGTAGTGGCAGGTGTAGCCGTTGGGGTGCTTGACCAGGTAGTCCTGATGCTCGGGCTCGGCCTCCCAGAACGGCCCCGCGGGCGCGAGCTCGGTGACCACCTTGCCCGGCCACAAACCCGAGGCATTCACATCGGCAATGGTCTGCTGCGCCGTGGCCAGCTGCTCGTCCGAGGTGTAGAAAATGGCCGACCGGTAGGAACTGCCGCGGTCATTGCCCTGGCGCCCCGGGGTGCTCGGATCGTGGATCTGGAAGAAGAACTCCAGCAGGTCGCGAAAGCTCGTCTGCGTGGGGTCGAACTCCACCTCCAACGCCTCGGCGTGGGTGCCGTGGTTGCGGTAGGTGGCGTTGGGCACATCGCCGCCGCTGTAGCCCACACGGGTGCGCAACACGCCAGGCAGCTTGCGCACCAGGTCCTGCATGCCCCAGAAACAACCGCCGGCCAGGACTGCTTTTTCGCTCGGGTTCATCGTGATCTCCTTCAAAGTTCTGCCTCAAGGCATTGAACCTGAAGTCGGGTCCGTTCGGCACAGCACAACGGCATTCGGCGTCCGCATCACGCCACCGATCGTCCAGAACCAGGGCGCGATGGACCTACGGCTGACTCAGATGCTCCATCTGCCAAGCGCTGGGCGATTGCCCCGAGGCCCGTTGAAACGCTCGCGCGAATGCGGTGGCATTACCGTAGCCCACCTGAGAGGCCACCGCCTTCACTGCCTGCCCTTGCGCGAGTAGGTTGCGGGCAACCGCCATGCGCCAGTGGGTCAAGTAGGTCAACGGCGGTATGCCCACCACCTGGACAAAGCGCAGGGCAAAGGCAGACCGGGACAGGTGCGCCAGCTCCGCCATGCTGTCAAGCGTCCAGTCGTGCTCTGGCGATTCGTGCAGCATGGACAGCACCACACCCAGACGGCTGTCGACCATGGCCTCCAGCACACCGCCGGACAGCAGTTGCCGATCAATCAGGTGACGCACAAGCACCACGAAGGTGTATTGCAGCAGGCGGTCGATCGCTGCCCGATAACCAAAAGCACGTGCCTCGGCCTCCTCGAACAGCAGCTCTACCGGTCGCTGCAGCGATGACGTGGCGGTCAAGTCAATCACCGTGACGTCCGGCAAGATCATGTCCAGCGGCGGCGCCAATTCACTGAGGGTGGCGCACATCAGGTCCACC
Source organism: Curvibacter sp. (assembly GCA_003987795.1). GTDB lineage: Bacteria > Pseudomonadota > Gammaproteobacteria > Burkholderiales > Burkholderiaceae_C > Curvibacter. The sequence continues at coordinate 3,457 of RXJO01000375.1, read as the reverse complement.
CCCTGCGGCCCTGAGCCCTGAACCCAGTGCTCCAACGCGCGGGGAAGCAACAGCACGCTGGGCGCCCGCACGTTCAGCGGCGCAAAGCCCTTGCGCGTCAGTTGCAGCTCGCCGCGACTCAGCAGGTGCATCGTCCCCTGCTTGAGGCCGTCAGCCTCGGATCCCTGCGTCAGGGTACAGAGATTTCCCGAGAAAAACATGCGCGCCGTGGGGGTGAACCGTAACAGCTGGTTCAGCAGAGAGGCGTTCGGCAAGGGAGTGCTTTGGTTCAAGCGCGTGACACCTGTTGTGGGTTAGACCTTGATTATCTTGGAGCTTCCGCCTCTCCTTAGAATGACTGCATGCCCCCCCCGTCCCTTTCGTCCAGCATCTCTCGACACCACCAAGCTCCCGCAGAAATTGAGGGCCAGGCGCTCAGGACGTCAAACTTCCTGCGCCAGGTCATTGAAAAAGACCTCGCCACCGGCACCTACGCCCAGCGCCAATGGGGCGGCGGCCCGGGTGATGCCGCCTTCCACGACGCCGGCCAGCCCGACCCGGCCAAGATCCGCACCCGCTTCCCGCCCGAACCCAACGGCTACCTGCACGTGGGCCACGCCAAGAGCATCTGCCTGAACTTCGGCCTGGCGCGCGACTACGGCGGCGTCTGCCACATGCGCTTTGACGACACCAACCCCGAGAAGGAAGAAAAGGAGTACGTGGACTCCATCCTCGACGCGGTGCAGTGGCTGGGTTTCAACTGGGAATCCAACTTCAACGGCAAGCAGGAAAGCCACCTGTACTACGCGTCGAACTACTTCGACTTCATGTACCGCGCGGCCGAATACCTTATCACCGCCGGCCACGCCTATGTGGACGAGCAGACAGCCGAAGACATGCGCATCAACCGCGGCGACTTCGGCAAGCCCGGCGTGGACAGCCCCTTCCGCAGCCGCAGCCCGGAAGAGAACCTGGCCCGCTTCCGCGAGATGCGCGACGGCAAACTGGCCGACGGCGCCGCCGTGCTGCGCGCCAAGATCGACATGGCCTCGCCCAACATCAACCTGCGCGACCCGGCCATCTACCGCATCCGCCGCGCCACGCACCACAACACGGGCGACGCCTGGTGCATCTACCCCATGTACACCTTCGCGCACCCCATCGAGGACGCGCTGGAGCAGATCACCCACAGCATCGCCACGCTGGAATTTGAAGACCAGCGCCCGTTCTACGACTGGTTGCTGGAGCGTTTGTGCGAAGGCGGCCTGCTCAAGGCCCCACCGCCGCGGCAGTACGAATTTGCGCGCCTGAACCTGACCTACGTGATCACCAGCAAGCGCAAGCTGGCGCAGCTGGTGAACGAGAAGAAAGTCAGCGGCTGGGACGACCCGCGCATGCCCACCATCGTCGGCCTGCGCCGCCGCGGCTACACGCCCGAGGCCATCCAGCTGTTTGCCGAACGCATCGGCGTGACCAAGAGCGACTCCTGGATCGACTACAGCACGCTCGACGGCTGCCTGCGCGAAGACCTGGAAAACAAGGCCCACCGCGGCATGGCCGTGCTTGACCCCGTCAAGCTGGTGCTCACCAACTGGGCCGAAGTGTTCGGCTCTGACGGCTACACCGAAGACTGCACCCAGCCCGCCCTGCCCCACAGCACCATTGCCGAAGGCCAGACGCCGCCGCCTGACCGCGTCTTCAAGATCGGCAAGGACGTGTGGATCGAACGCGAAGACTTTGAAGAAGTGCCGCCCAAGGGCTACAAGCGCCTGTTCCCAGGCAACGTGGTGCGCCTCAAAGGCGGCTACGTCATCGAATGCACGGGTTGCGCCAAAGACGCCGAAGGCAAAGTGACCGAAGTGCACGCCAAGGTCATCCCCGGCACCAAGAGCGGCACCCCCGGCGCCGACAGCGTCAAGGCCAAAGCCGCCATCACCTGGGTGGGCAACGCCGACGGGGTGAGCGCCGAAGTGCGCCTGTACGACCGCCTGTTCACCGACCCGCAACCCGACGCGGGCGGCAAGAACTTCCTGGACGCGCTGAACCCCGACAGCCTGAAGGTGGTGACGGCGGTTGTGGAGCCTTCACTGGCTGCAGCGAAGCCAGACCAGAAATTCCAGTTTGAGCGCCACGGCTACTTCGTGGCCGACCGTGCGGACCACGGGGTGGGCGGGAAAGTGGTGTTCAACCGGGTGACGGGGTTGAAGGATCGTTGGAATTGATCGCTATTCCCACTCTGTGCTTGCTTAATGCCTCGTACAAATCGTCTTTGTTGAAGACATCGCCTTGCACCACTTCACTCTCAGAATCTGGGGGTAGCTATCTACTCCGTTTTGGCGAGTAGGTGAACAGATCCGGAACAACGCGCGGTTGACACGGCCACATAGGAGTTGCGGAGCGTTTGCCCGGTAAACCTGTCTTGAATCGTCCCGAGGAGATTCGAACGCGCTGCCTAAAGCAACCACGCAAGCAACGTGAGCCGTTTTTCGACACCGACGAATCTGTGCATGCGCTGGTTATGGTCGAAAAGTGAGGCGCTCTACCAAATCGCAAAAACGGCAGGAAGTACATGGGTGTGTGGCATACCTCCCCCGACAACAGGGCGCACGCTTTACGACAAGTTGATGCGGTGTCTGGGCGAGATTGCCCATACGCACGATACCGACTGAAGTACCCGCCACCAACTTCGGCGACTAGGATGGCCATAATGAGCCAAATCCAACGGGGTCTACGGTTCCAGCAATTGCACACTGCCGAGGCCATCTTTCTGATGCCCAACGCTTGGGACGTTGGTAGTGCGCTGATGCTCGCGTCCTGCGGCTTTCCCGCTATCGCCACTACGAGTGCAGGCGTGGCTTTCTCGCTGGGATTCCCTGATCAAGAAGCTGCTGTGAGCAGGGAGACCATGCTGGATCGCGTGGGGTCCATTGCTGCGGCAAGTCCACTTCCTGTCTCCGCCGATCTCCAGTCGGGCTACGGTGCGAGCCCTGAAGAGGTTGGAGAAACCATCGCGGCTGCGATTCGTGCTGGTGTGGTGGGCGCGAACATCGAGGACTACAGCGGCAATCCTGCGCAAGCCCTGTTCGACAGAGAGCACGCTGTCGCGCGCGTTCGGGCAGCAAGACGCGCCGCGGACGCGTCGGGAGTTCCTTTTGTTCTGACGGCCCGATCCGATGTCTACCTGACTGGTGCGAGCAATGTTTTTGCAGAGGCCGTCGAGCGATGCAATGCGTACCGAGAGGCGGGTGCGGATTGCCTCTTTGTGCCGGGGGCTTCCGACCCCAAGACCATCGAAGCGCTCGTCCGGGAGATCAATGCCCCCCTCACCGTGGTCATGGGCCTGACAGGTTCACCTCTCACCGTGCCCCAACTCGGATCTTTGGGGTCTCCTCGTTTTCAGTGCAATAAGTGACGGTACGCAAAGCTAGCACTGGCGCGGGGGTGGTCTGGGTAGACCGTTGATTTCATTGACTTTCCT
>RXJO01000124.1:7917-16952 GCA_003987795.1 Curvibacter sp. | reverse complement strand
GGCGTGCACGTCGGGTCGCCTTTCTTTGCTTACTTTCTTTGGCGAGACAAAGAAAGTGAGGCGCCCGCCGGGGCGCCATCCCGGCCTCCGACCTCAAACAAGCCACAGAACGACCAGAGCGCAGCGGTACCGCAGACCGCTCGATCCCTCAACCCGGCAACCCCGGAGACCCCACCATGCTGACCGTCAAGAACATCAACCAATACTACGGCGGCTCCCACATCCTGCGTGACGTGAGCCTGCAAACCACCCTCGGCAAAGTCACCGTGCTGCTCGGCCGCAACGGCGTCGGCAAGACCACCTTGCTGAAAAGCCTGATGGGTCTGGTGCCCATCAAGACCGGCAGCATCGAGTTCGATGGCCGCGCCATCGAGAAGGCCACACCCTATGAGCGGGCCCGTGCCGGCATCGGCTTCGTGCCCCAGGGCCGCGAGATCTTCGCCCGACTCACCGTGGAAGAGAACCTGCGCATGGGCCTGGCCTACAAGCCTGGCAGCACCCCGGTGCCGGCCGAGCTGTACGAGCTGTTCCCGGTGCTCAAGCAGATGCTGCACCGCCGCGGCGGTGACCTGTCGGGCGGGCAGCAGCAGCAACTTGCCATCGCGCGGGCCCTGGCCGCGGGTCCGCGGCTGCTGATCCTGGACGAGCCCACCGAAGGCATTCAGCCCAGCATCATCAAGGACATCGGCCGCGTGATCCGCATGCTGGCCGACCGCGGTGACATGGCCATCCTGCTGTGCGAGCAGTACTACGACTTTGCCGAGGAACTGGCCGACGATTACCTGGTCATGGAGCGCGGCGAGGTGATCGCTCGGGGTCCGGGCAGCGAGATGGTGGAAAAGGGCGTGCGCCAACTGGTCGCTATCTGAATCAGGGCGGCCTGCGCGGGCCGCCCGGGGCCACCGGGCCTGGATTCACGGCCCGGATTCAAGGGCCGGACTCACATGGCCCAGATGCGCGGGGGGGTGTTGCCCAGCTGCCAGAGCTGGCTGCGCCAGGCGGCCCAGACCGCGCGCAACAACTGCATCACCGGTTCAACCTGCGGGCCCAGCACCCGCACCACCACCACCTGCTCATTGGGGCTCGTGGCCCCGCTCCAGTCGGCCAGGGTGTGGGCACTGCTGGCCTCGCGCGCCAGGTTCAGGGCCTGTTCGGTGCGTTCACGGCCCAGGGCCCGGCCTGCCACCAGAAACAGCGAGCCCAGACAGCGTTGGCCGGCCAGCCCCAGCGGGCTTTGCAGCAGCCGGGTGTCGCTGGCCGCAATGCGGCCCCGCTCCAGCCAGACACCGGGCAGTTCGATGTGCTGGGCAAAGCTGCCTTGCTCGAACGGCTGATCGGCGTGAGGCAGGCCCAGCGCGGTGATGTCCCAGCCCATCAGCTCGGCCCCGGGGGCCAGGTGCATGCGCAATTCGTTGTGTGCATGGCAGGCGTTGTAGGCCAGGGCCTCCAGCGGCAACCACTCCAGTCGGGCGCCCTCGGCCAACTGCAGGTGGGTCCGCTGCAGGGCCGGCTCGCCCAGCGAACGGTAGAAGCGGGTCGCGCCCGGGGTGGTCACCAGGCCATGGGCGCCGGGCTCCACCTGAACCCGGATGTCCAGCGTGTCGCCCCCCACCAGCCCCCCCGGCGGGTGCACCAGCACGTTGTGGCAGATCGGGCCCTCGGGGTAGAGGCTTTTGAGGATGCGCAAGGGGCCGTCATGCTGGTGATGGGCCACGGTGCGGCGCACAGAGGCTTCGGCGTCTGCCCCGGATCCGGCGGGGCTGGCTTGCAGGCGGTATTGGAGATCGAGTCGGGCGTGCCAGGACATGCTTGGAAGTGTAGGTGAGCCGAAGAGGCCTCGGAGTGACAGGGCCTACATCGTCGACGACTCCGGGCGGCTGCTGAAGGTCGGTGCGGCGCGTCAATCCGGTAGCGGGAACGCCGGCTGGGGCACGCCTTCCGGCAGGCCCAGGGCACTGAGCCGGAACACGTTGTGATGCGGATCCGCCAGCACCGCCTGCCATTGTCCGTAGTAGGTGGGGTAGGGGGGCTTGATCAGGCGTCCGCCCAAGGCCGTCACCCGATCGGCCGCCGCGCTCACGGCTTCGGCCGTGTCGAGCATGAAGGTGCAGTAGGCCGTCACCGGTGGCACGTGGCCAAGTGGCGGTGCGCGGTCGGGCAGGCCCAGCAGTTCGTAGGCCGGGCGTGCGTTGAAGCCCAGTTGGAAGTCGGCTGTCTCCAAGGCCCGGTAGATGGGCGAGCGGCTGGCCACGGCCTCGGGCAGGCCCAGCAGGGCTTGGTAGAAATCCAGCAGGGCCTGCGGATCGGGGGTGAACAGATTGAACCAGAGCTTCATGGCGTGGGCTGGGTGGCCAGTGTGGCGCTCGCGTAGGTCTTGAGGTACATCTGGCGCAGGTGCTCGCCTGCCGTGCAGGGGCTGTAGCGTGGCGTCTCGCCCGGGGCCACCGTGCCCGGTACGGGTTCGATCGGAGCGAGGTAGTCGGGCTCGTAGAAGAAGGGGATCGAGTAACGCGCCTGGCCGCCCGAGTGCCGATTGCGCACCCGGTGCGGGTTGGAGTGGTAGAGACCGTTGGTCCAGCGCGGAATCATGTCGCCCAGGTTGACCACCAGGGTGCCGGGCAGGGGCGTGGCGTCGATCCACTGGCCGGAGGGTGTGCACACCTCGAGGCCGCCATGGCTGTCCTGGGCCAGCAGGGTCAGCGCGCCCCAGTCAGTGTGCGCACCGGCCCCGAAGGTGCGCTCGTCGGCGCCCTCCGGGTGCGGCGGATAGCGAACCATGCGCAGGGTCACCATGGGGCTGCCGTTGCTGGGGTCGAAGTAGGTCTCGGCCAGGCCCAGTGACAGGGCCATCAACTGCATCAACCGACGTGACAGGCTCAGCATGGCCTGCATGTAGGCCTCGCACCGCGCCGGGGCGTCGGGGCACTGGGCCGGCCATTGGTTGTGGCCATAGGTCTGGTAGCCCGCCTTCACGTAGGGGTGGTCGTCGGGGTAGGCCAGGCCGCAGTAGAAGCTTTCCTTGAGGTCGGGGTGGGCCTGGGCATCCAGGGTCTGGGCACCCAAGGCCTCGAAGCCTCGCGACGAGGGCGAGTGGCGGATCGACAGGGCGTCGCGCACCTCGGCCGGCAGCGTCAGCAGTTGCTCGGCCAGAGCGAACTGCTGGTTGATCAAGGCTTCGGGCACGCCATGGTGGCGCACATAGAAGAAGCCCGAATCGCGCGCGGCCGCGCCAAACTGGCGCGCCACTTCGGCGCTGCGCGGGGCGCCCGGCAGCAAGGCATCGGTCAGGTCCAGGATGGGCAACTGAAGCATGGCATCGGCTCGGCGGAGGTGGGCCTCAAGCCTTGAGCTTGCGATCGGCCGCAGCCGGCAGGAAGCGGTCGGTCCAGAACTCAGCCAGGGTGGGCGAGCCTTTGAGACCGAACGCACTCACGGTCTCGTCGATGGTGGCCTGAAGCCGAGCCGGGGTGGCCGCGCCCCAGCCGTTGGCTCGGGTGTCGGGGGTCTTCATGGTGCCGTCCACGATCAGCTTGAGGCGTTCGTATTCAAGCTCTTCGTTGGCCAGAGGCTCGCGGGCCTTGATGGCTGCAGCACCCGCTCGTGGATCGGCCATCACCTCGATCCAGCCGCGCGTGGTGGCCTTCACGAAGGCCTTCATGGCGTCGGGGCGTTCCTGCAGGCTCTTGGGGTTGGCCACCAGGCCATTGCCGTAGGACTTCATGCCGAGATCGAAGAAACGGAACACGGTGAGCTGTTCGGGGCCCATGCCCCGGGCCTTGAGGTTGAGCAGGCCGGTGAAGAAGAAGTAGGCCGCACCGTCAAAGTCACCCTTCACGAAGCGGGTGTCGCCGATGTCGGGCGAGACGTTCTCCCATTTCACGCCAGACGGGTCGAAGCCCTGGGCCTTGGCGAAGGCCGGGAACAGCTTGCGCGAGGCGTTGAAGGGTTGGCCCAGCAAGGTCTTGCCGGCGAGGTCGGCCGGCTTCTTGATGGGGCCATCCTTGCGCACCATGATCGAGTTCGGGTTCAGGTCGTACTGAATGGCCACCGCCAGTAACTGCGCCGAGGGGTTGGCCAGGTTGAACTCGATCATGGTCGACAGATCGGCCGAGGCCACGTCGTAGGCCCCGCTGCCCACCAGGCTGATGGCCGCTGCCGAGCCATTGCCCGTGTCAATGCTCACATCCAGCCCGGCATCCTTGTAGTAGCCCCGTTGCTGGGCCAGCAGAAAGCCAGCGCCCGAGGCTTCGATCTTCCAGCCCAGGTTGAACTTGAATTTCTGCAGCGAGCCCTGGGCGCGCACCCAGGGGGTGGCAAGGGCGGTGCTGGCGAGTGTGGCGGCGGCGCTGGCGCGCAGAAGGGAACGGCGTTGCATGAGTGAGCACTCCTCGGTTGGCGTGTGGGGGCACGTTGGGCTGACAGCACGGGCCTGCTTTGTCTTGGGACGCCACCCGTGCGGCCAGCCCCTGAAGACAACGCTGCACCGGGAAGAACCCGGCGGCCTGCGCCTGACTTCAAGAGCAATTTCCGAGCGGCCGGGCCGCTGAACGCTTCTACTCTTGACCGTGACCGGCTGCAGTTTTCATGCCACCCCCGGTGGCTGCCACAGGGTGGTGCCAGCCGGGCCAGGGCACGGCCGAGCTGTGCCTGGCAGCACCGGGCTGAGGCGCCATGCGTCACGGTGGTGCATTCAACCGGGCGCTGGCCTGGCCTGAAACCTGCATGTTTCCTGGCAAGAGTAGAAGCGTTCAGCTGCCCGAGCCAGGCCCCGTTGCCATGGCCTGGGGCAGGCCGGGAATTGCTCTTGAGGCCCATCGGGGCCGGTCTGAGATCAGGCTGGTTCTCGCAGTGCTTCGGGGGCTGCCTGCTCGCTTGGATCGACACCGTGCGATCAAATCGGGGCTGTCTCTGGGGCATGGGCCGTGTCGTCGCACCCTTGATTCCACTTGAAGGAGCCCTGAATGAACACCGCCACCCTCTTGTCCCCCGCCACCGCCTCGGCTCAGTCCGAACTGCTCAAAGAATCCCGCATGGGTTCCATGGGTTCGGAGAGCACCGTGCGCGAGATCCGCCGCATCTCTTTGGCCGACTATGACACCCGCAAGGCCCAGATCGCCGACGAGCTGTGGTCTGCCGCCGTGGATGTGGGCTTCTTCCAGATCATCGACCACGGCATCGACCTCGCGGCGGTGCGCGAGGCCTTTGCCACCTCGGAGCGCTTCTTTGCCCTGCCCGATGCGGTGAAGGCCCAGTGGCCGCACCAGAAGGCCAACAACGTGGGCTGGGAAACCAAGGCCCAGGTGCGACCCAGCACTGGCACGCCCGATCAGAAGGAGTCCTACCAGATCACGCGTCCGCACATGGCAGGCCTGTGGCCCAGTGAAGCCGAGCTGCCCGGCTTTCAGGCCACCATGCTGGCCTTCGAGGCCGACTGCTGGGCCCTGGGCATGAAGGTGTTGTCGTGCTTTGCCGACAAGCTGGGCTTTGCCAGCGATTTCTTCACCGGCGCGCACGATCCGGCCAGCCGCGAGTACCAGAGCACGCTGCGACTGCTGCACTACTACGCCATTGCGCCCGAGGCCCAAGCCCATCTGGATCTGTGGCGCGCGGGTGCACACACGGACTTCGACTGCCTGACGCTGCTGTTCCAGCGCCCGGGCCAGGGCGGGCTGCAGGTGTGCCCGGGCAAAGAGATGGATTCCCAGGCCTGGACTTCGGTGGAGCCCGATGAGGCGGCCATCACCTGCAACATCGGCGACATGCTGATGCGCTGGAGTGATGATCTGCTGCCCTCCAACTTCCACCGTGTGAAGAACCCTCAACCCGGCGAGTACATGGGGCCCCGCTACAGCGTGGCCTTCTTCTGCCAGGCCAACCGTGACGCGGTGATCGAGGGCCCCAACAAGAAGTACCCGGCCATCACCGCGGGCGATTACCTGCGCCAGCGCGTGGCGGCGAATTTCAAGCCGTACTGAAGCGGTGGGCTGTCTCGGGGCGGGTCGCCCCGGGGTTCGCCGGGCTCAGCGTGTGGCCCAGAAGCCTTGGTGCGGGGCCAGCAACTCCTCGCGCAGGGCGGCAAATGGTCCCAGCACCTGCACGGCACGTTGACCACATGAGAACACCTCGCGGCAGGGCAGGTCCAACGTCGGGTTCTCGGGATGATCACCGGTCAGGCTCAGCAGATCGGCCTCCGAGGCGCCATAGACCACCCGTCCGATGCCGGCCCAGTAGATCGTTCCGGCGCACATCGCGCAGGGCTCGAAGGTGGTGACCAGGGTGCACTGCGCCAGCTCGGCGGGGCTCCAGCGGGCCGCAGCCTCGCGGGCCAGGGTCGATTCCGCGTGGTTGACCGTGTCGATGTTGCCCTGCTCGGCCAGCACGGTGACCCCATCGGCGCCCAGCAGCAGGGCCCCGAACGGGTGTCGTCCCTCGGCCATGGCCCGCCGGGCCACCTCGTTGGCCCGGCGCAGGGCCTGCAGGGCTTGTTCAGGGCTCAGGGGTGTCACGGTGTGGTCTCCTCACTCACCGTGTGAGCCGCGGTGGGCCCAGCCGGTGGTGCGCTTCTCGATCAGGCTGAACAGCTCGTACATGGCCATGGCCATGGCGCCCACCACCACCAGGCCAGCAAAGGCCAGGCCCATCTGCATGGCCGAGCCGGCGCTGATCAACAGGTAGCCGATGCCTTCGTTGGCGGCTGTCATCTCCGACACCGTGGTGCCCACAAAGGCCAGCGTGATGGCGACCTTGAGCGAGCCGTAGAAGTAGGGCATCGAGCGTGGCAGGCCGACCTTCATCAGCACGTCCCAGCGGCGCGCGCCCAGCACGCGCAGCACGTCTTCGAGCTCGGGCTCCAGCGTGGCCAGGCCAGTGGCGATGTTGACCATGATGGGGAAGAAGCTGATCAGGAAGGCGGTCAGGATGGCCGGGCCCACGCCGATGCCGAACCACACCACCAGGATGGGCACGAAGGCCGCTTTGGGCAAGGCATTGAAGGCGGTCATCAGCGGGTAGACCGCCGCATAGGCCAGGCGCGAGCTGCCGATCACAAAACCCAGCAAGACCCCCACCACGATGGCCAGGCCAAAGCCCGCCATCGTCACCCAGAAGGTGCGCCAGGCGTGGCCCGCGATGATCCATTTGAACTCCATGAACTGGCTGCCGATGCGTGCCGGGCTTGGAAAGATGAACTCGGACACGTTGAAGGCCGAGCACAGCACCTGCCAGGTCAGCAGCACCGCCACCAGCAGCAGCCAGGGTGACCAGCGTTCGATCATTTTCTTGTTGTAGGCCATGGTTCTTGCCTCACTGGTTGATGACGGCGCCGGCCTTGCGCAGGGCGCCGATGTGGCCGCGCAGCTCGTGCACGATGTCGGTGAATTCCTTGGTGTAGGTGAGCTCCAGCTCGCGGGGGCGAGGCAGCTCGATCTCGCGCTTGACCACGAAGCGGCCCGGGCTCTTGCTCATCACATAGACGGTATCGGCCAGGAAGACCGATTCACGCAGGTCGTGCGTGACCAGGATCACGTTGAATTTCTGTTCGGTCCAGAGGTCGCGCAAGATGCACCACAACTCCTCGCGGGTGAAGGCGTCCAGAGCACCGAAAGGCTCATCGAGCAGCAGCATCTTGGGTTCGTGGATCAGCGCACGGCAGATGCTGGCGCGCTGTTGCATGCCGCCCGAGAGCTGCCAGGGGAACTTGTCCTCGTAGCCGGCCAGGCCCACCTTCTGCAGCAGGGCGCGGGCCCGCGCTTCATATTCCTTGCGTTTTTGCTTGAAGCTCGATCGGTAGGGCTCGACGATCTCCAGCGGCAGCAGCACGTTGTCGACCGTGGTGCGCCAGGGCAGCAGCGAGGGCGCCTGGAAGGCCATGCCCGAGATCTTCAGCGGGCCGGTCACGGCTTGGCCATCGATCAGGATGCGTCCCATCGAGGGCATCTTGAGGCCGGTGGTGAGCTTCATGAAAGTCGACTTGCCACAGCCCGAGGGGCCGACGATGGCAATGAATTCGCCCTGGCGGACTTGCAGGTCGATGCCTTCAACCGCGAAATGGTTCTGCGCCAGCAACTCGTCGTTGTAGGCGAGCCAGACATCGCGGAAGTCGACGAAGTAGGGGGCATCTGGGGTGGCTGGGGGGGCGGACATGCGGACTCTCCGGACGCGATGGGCAGCAATGGACAACAGGGCAGGGACGCGGTCGCCGGTCCGCCGTGGCGGACGGGTCGACCGCTTTCGGCTTATTTGCGCGGCAGGATGTTGAGCTCGGCGGCCGAGGGCAGGTAGGCACCGGTCCATGCGGTGTCAGGGTTGGCCCGGGTCTTGGTCGCGTAGGCATCGGACACCTGCGAGGCCATCAGCGACAGGCGCGCCGCGTTGACCTGGCCAAAGCCTTCGGCGCGGGCATCCGGGCTGTTGATCACGGTGTCGATGGCCAGCTTGAGACGACGTGCCTCGAGCTCGGTGTTGATGATGCCGTCACGCTGCTTCACGTACTCGATCGCGGCTTCCGGCTTGGCGATGACTTCCTTGGCACCTTTGGTGAAGGCCTGCAGGAAGGCTTTGACGGCCGCGGGGTTCTCTTTGAGCAGCTTGGGTGAGGCGATGATGGCGTTGCCATACAGCTTCACGCCGAGTTCGGAGTAGGGCATCACCACCACGTCCGAAGCCTTGGCACCTCGGGCCTCCAGGTTCAGCAGCGAGGTGAAGGTGAAACCGGTGATGGCGTCGATGTCGCCGCGCACCAGCATGGTCTCGCGCAGCGGCGGGTCCATGGCGGTCCATTGCACATTGCCGACCTGGTTGGCCTTGGCAAAGATCGGGAAGGCTCGACGTCCGGCATCGAACACCGGCGCGCCCAGTTTCTTCCCGTTCAGGTCGGCGGGTTTGGTGATGCCGCTCTTCTTGAGCGCCATGACCGAGGCCGGGGTGTTGTTGTAGACCATCATGATGGCCACCGGCTTGTTCGGTGCATCGGGGTTGTTGGCCTGGAACTCCATCAGGGCGGCCAGATCGGCAAAGCCCATGTCGTAGCTGCCCGA
>RXJO01000124.1:0-7867 GCA_003987795.1 Curvibacter sp. | reverse complement strand
TCGCTGCACTGCGCCGCCTGAGCCGTTGCCGGCGTCCACGGTCACATCGAGCTTGGCATCCTTGAAGTAGCCCTTGGCGGCCGGCAGCAGGAACAGCGCGGCCGGCCCTTCAAAACGCCAGTCGAGCTGGAACTTGATGGGGGTGTTCTGGGCTTGGGCGCTGCCCAGGGCCAAGGCCAGGCCCAGGGCCAGACCCGTTTGGAAGAAGGTACGTTTTTGCATCGACACAGGCTCCGTTGGTTGCATACAAGTTAGCAAAAACAGTGCCTGAAGCTGGCGGAGCCGCGAAAAAACAGCCCCTGGGACCTTCCGGGTGACCGGGGTGCCAGGGGCTGTGGGGCCTGCGAGGCCCGTGGGAGCGGCCTTGTCAGAGGGCCGCGCCGGGAGGGGGGCTCAGCGGCTCACGCCGGCATTGGCCGCAGCCAGGGCCGTCATGTTGACCACACGACGCATGGTCGACGAAGGCGTCATGATGTGGGCCGACGCGGCCGCACCCAGCAGGATGGGGCCGATGGTCACGCCATGGCCGCCCGTGGTCTTGAGCACGTTGAACAGGATGTTGGCAGCGTCCAGGTTGGGGCAGATCAGCACATTGGCCTCGCCCGTCAGGCTGCTGTCCATCAGCGAATGGCTGCGCACATCTTCGGACAGGGCTGCGTCGCCATGCATCTCGCCGTCGCATTCCACATCGGGGGCCAGGCGCGCGAAGATCTCGCGGGCTTCGCGCATCTTCAGGGCCGAGGCGCGCTTGGACGAGCCGAAGTTCGAGTGCGACAGGAAGGCCACCTTGGGCGGCAGACCGAAGCGCTTGACCTCTTCGACCGCGGCCAATGCGATCTCGGCCAGTTGCTGGGCGTCGGGGTTTTCGTTGATGTAGGTGTCAGCGATGAACAGGGTGTGCTTGTCGAGCATCAGGGCGTTGAGCGCCGCAAAGCCCGAGGCACCCTCGCGCAGGCCGAGGATGTCGCGCACATGCTCGAGGTGGCTGTCGTAGCGGCCCACCAGACCGCACAGCATGGCGTCGGCATCGCCGAGCTTGACCATCAGCGCCGCGATCAGGGTGTTGGAGCGTCGCACCGCGGCCTTGGCGGCCTCGGGCGTGACGCCCTGGCGGCCCATCAGTCGGTGGTAGGTCTCCCAGTATTGGCGGAAGCGCGGATCGTCTTCGGGGTTGCAGATCTCGACGTCCTTGCCCAGTTGCAGGCGCAGACCGGCCTTGGCGATGCGGGCCTCGATCACGGCCGGGCGGCCGATCAGGATGGGGCGGGCCAGGCCGTCGTCGACGGCCACCTGGGCGGCGCGCAGCACGCGTTCATCTTCGCCCTCGGCGTAGGCCACGCGCTTGTTGGCCGCCTTGGCAGCGGCAAACACCGGGCGCATGAACATGCCGGTGGCATAGACGAAGCGCGACAGGCTTTCGCGGTAGGCCTCGATGTCTTCAATCGGGCGGGTGGCCACGCCGGATTCCTGGGCCGCCTTGGCCACGGCCGGGGCGATGCGCAGGATCAGGCGGGCGTCAAATGGGGTGGGGATCAGGTAGTCGGGGCCGAAGCTGAGCTCCTTGCCCGCGTAGGCGGCCGCCACCTCGTCGCTCATCTCGGCCTTGGCCAGGTCGGCGATCTCGCGCACGCAGGCGCGCTTCATCTCGGCCGTGATCTTGGTGGCGCCGCAGTCCAGTGCACCCCGGAAGATGTACGGGAAGCACAGCACGTTGTTGACCTGGTTGGGGTAGTCCGAGCGGCCGGTGGCAATGATGCAATCGGGGCGCACGGCCTTGGCCAGTTCGGGGCGGATTTCGGGCTCGGGGTTGGCCAGCGCCAGAATGATGGGCTGGCTTGCCATGGTCTTGACCATCTCGGCGGTCAGCACGCCCGGGGCCGAGCAGCCCAGGAAGACGTCAGCACCGTTGACCACGTCGGCCAGGGTGCGGGCCGAGGTGGTCTGGCAGTAGCGGCGCTTGGATTCGTCGAGGCGGCCGCTCTTGGCGTCGTCGCGCTCGCTCTGGATCAGGCCCTTGGAGTCGCACACATAGACGTTCTCACGCTTCACGCCCAGGCCCACCATCACATCGAGGCAGGCGATGGCGGCAGCGCCGGCGCCCGACACGGCCACCTTGACGTTGCCGATGTCCTTGCCCACCAGCTCCAGGCCGTTGAGCAGGGCCGCCGAGGAGATGATGGCGGTGCCGTGCTGGTCGTCGTGGAAGACCGGGATGTTGAGGCGGTCAGACAGTTGCTTCTCGATGTAGAAGCACTCGGGTGCCTTGATGTCTTCGAGGTTGATGCCGCCCAGCGTGGGCTCCAGGGCCGCGATGATCTCGACCAGCTTGTCGGGGTCGCGTTCGGCCAGTTCGATGTCGAACACATCGACGCCGGCGAACTTCTTGAACAGGCAGCCCTTGCCTTCCATCACCGGCTTGCCGGCCAGCGGGCCGATGTCGCCCAGGCCCAGCACGGCGGTGCCGTTGGTGATCACGCCCACGAGGTTGCCACGCGAGGTGTAGTCAAAGGCCAGCGAGGGATCGGCCTGGATGTCCAGGCAGGGGTAGGCCACGCCGGGCGAATAGGCCAGCGACAGGTCGCGCTGGTTGGACAGGGGCTTGGTCGGCGTGACCGAGATCTTGCCCCGCACCGGCTTGCGGTGGTATTCGAGGGCGGCTTCGCGCAAGGCTTGCTCGGCGGCAGACAGGGACGATGACATGTATTGGGTTCCTACGGATGCATTCGCGGGCCATGAGCTTACCCCATCCTGACGGCATGCTGACGGAGGATGGGGTGGGGCTGCTCAATGGCTGTTGGACTGGCGGGCGGCGGCCCGGATGGCCTCTTCGTCGTGGCGTGCCCCGTTAAAGAACAGGTTCAACACGACGGCGCTGATGGTGGCCAGCAGGATGCCGGATTCGATCAGCGGGTGGATGGCATGCGGCATCCACTGGCGGAAGTTGGGCGCCAACAGCGGGATCATGCCGACGCCGATGGAAATGGCGACGATCAGGGCGTTGTGGCGGTTGTCCTTGAAATCGACACCGCCGAGGATGCGGATGCCGGTGGTGGCCACCATGCCGAACATCACCAGCCCGGCCCCCCCCAGCACCACGGTGGGCAGCGATTCGACCAGGGCGGCCATCTTGGGCAGCAGGCCCAGCACGATCAGGATGATGCCACCGGCCACGCAGACGAATCGGCTGCGCACGCCGGTCACCGCCACCAGGCCCACGTTCTGCGAGAAGCTGGTGTAGGGGAAGGTGTTGAACAGGCCACCGATCAGGGTGCCCAGGCCGTCGGTGCGCAGGCCGGCGGTCAGGGCCTGGTTGTCCACCTTGCGCTCGGTCATCTCGCCCAGGGCCAGGAACATGCCGGTCGATTCGATCATCACCACCAGCATGACCACGGTCATGGTGATGATCAGCAGCGGATCGAACACCGGGGTGGCGATTTCGAAGGGCAGCACCAGGTCGAACCAGTGGGCCTTGCCCACCTTCTCGAAGGTCATGAGGCCCAGGGCCACCGACACCACGCCCCCGATGACGATGCCCAGCAGCACCGAGATGTTGGCCGCAAAGCCGCGAGCAAAGCGGTTGATGGCCAGGATGGAGGCCAGCACCAGGGCGGCCACGCCCACGCCCATCAGGTCGGCGTACTTGGGGTTGGGCACGGTGGGCAGGATGGCCAGGCCCTTGGGGATGGCGGGCAGGGCCGAGCCCGGCGCGGCGGCCAGCTTGCCGGCTTCAGCCAGCCAGCGCAGGTGCTCGGGGTCGGGCACGCTGGGCGCGGTCGGGCCCACCGGGTTGCCGAAGATCCAGTTGATGCCGACCCGCATCAGGCTCACGCCGATCACCAGGATCAGTGTGCCGGTGACCACCGGTGGGAAGAAGCGCAGCAGCCGGCTGACGACTGGCGCGATCAGGATGGACACGATGCCCGCCCCGATGATGGCGCCGAAGATGAGCTGGGCCCCGGCCACGCCGGGGTTGCTGTTGGCAATGGCCACCATCGGGCCGACCGACGCGAAGGTCACGCCCATCATCACCGGCAGCCGGATGCCGAACCAGCGTGTGGCCCCCAGGGCCTGGATCAGCGTGACGAGCCCGCAGCAAAACAAATCGGCCGAGATCAGCATGGCCACCTGCTCTGGATCGAGCTTGAGGGCGCGGCCGATGATCAGTGGCACGGCGATCGCGCCGGCGTACATGACCAGCACGTGCTGCAGGCCCAGGGCGGCCAATCGGTTGATGGGAAGGCGTTCGTCGACGGGGTGGACCGCTGGATTCATGCTGATTTCCTTGAGGACTGGAAGGGGCGGAACATGGGAAGACTGAGACCGCCGCGCGGGGGATCTGTGCACTTGGTGCACATGGTTGTATGTGAAAAGTGTATACAGACCGACCCGTGGGAAGCTCAGTGAAAACCCGAGCGCCAAAGGCCTGCAAGAAGCAGGCCAGATCCCAGTGAAACGTCCTGGGTGGACGTTGAACAGCCCTGTCGGACTGATCAGCCCGATGTGCGTTGCACCGGGCTCAGTGAATCGCGCAGCCGGTCGTGGATGCGCGGCGTGTCAGGGCGCAGGGCTTCTTCCACATGGCCGATATGAGCTAACAGACGGTCGCGGGCCAGTGGCAGGTTGCCAGACTCAAGGGCTTCGACGATGGCCTCGTGCTCCTGGCAAGACTGGCTGGCCTCGTGCCTCGATTGGTAGAGCGAGGCGGCCAGCGTGGTGCGGGCGGTCAGGTCACGCAACACGTCGGTGAGGCTGCGGTGCCCCATGCTCTCGGCCAGGCAGACGTGGAAATCGGCCAGCAGAAAGGCTCGGGCGGCGGCGTCGGCGCCCTCGATGGCGTTTTTTTCGTCGGCAATGTGCTGGCGCAGTCGCCGCGTCACCGACTGCAGCGGGCGACCCTCATCGCCTGCACTGGTCAGGATGCCGGCCTCGACGATGCGGCGCGCCGAGAACGCATCGCGGGCGTCGTCCACCGAGGGCTCCACCACATACCAGCCCCGACGCGAGCGCACCTCGACAAAGCCGCGCGCCTGCAACTGCATCAGCGCTTCACGCACCAGCGTGCGGCTGACGCCGAAGAGGTCGGCCAGGTCTTGTTCGCCCAGGCGTTCACCGGGGGCGAGCTTCTGGGCCAGGATGGATTCCACCACCTGTTGTGCGATTTCGGTCTGGGAACTGCTCATGGGGATCTGGGGCTCTGGTGTTCAGTGCAGGCGGGCCTGGGGCCGAGCTGCGGGACGCGGCAAGGCCACGCCAGCCTCGAGCGTACCAGTGTCGCCCAGCTTGAAGGCGCCGACGGCCTGGGCCAGGTGGTGGGCCTGGTCATTGAGCACCGAAGCGGCAGCCGCCGATTCCTCGACCAGGGCAGCGTTTTGCTGGGTGGATCGGTCCATCTCGGCCACGGCCTGGCTGATCTGACCAATGCCATTGCTCTGCTCGTGCATGGCGCCATTGATCTCTTCAATCAGCTGGCTGACCCGACGGATGCTGCCCATGATGGTGTCCATGGTCTGCCCGACCGCCTGGACCCGCTGGGTGCCGAGGCTGACACGCTCTTCCGAGGTGCTGATCAGCCCCTTGATCTCTTTGGCCGCTGTGGCGCTGCGTTGGGCCAGGCTGCGCACCTCGGCCGCCACCACGGCAAAGCCCCGACCGTTCTCGCCCGCGCGGGCTGCTTCGACCGCAGCGTTCAGGGCCAAGATGTTGGTCTGGAAAGCGATGCCGTCGATCACGCCGATGATGTCGCTGATGCGGGCAGAAGACTGATTGATCTCGTCCATCGTGCTGACGGCGCCGGCCACCACTTCGCCGCCCTTGGCGGCGGCCTGGCTGGCCTCGCCCGCCAATTGGGTGGCCCGCACCGTGGCCTCGGCCGATTGCTGGACGCTGGCCGTCAGCTGCACCAGGGCGGCCGAGGTCTGTTCCAGGCTGCTGGCCGCTCCCTCGGTGCGGCTGGAGAGGTCATGGTTGCCGTTGCGGATCTCGTCGCTGGCCAGGCGCACCGACTCGGCCCCCTGGCGGATGTCGCGCAGCACCACGGCCATCTTGTCGACGAAGGTGTTGAAGGAGCCGGCCACCTGGGCGACCTCGTCGCGCCCCGAGATCGGCAGGCGCTGGGTCAGATCACCGCCGCCGGAGCTGATGTCGGCCATCGCGTCACGCACCTGGGCCAGGCGCCGGAAGGCCCGGGCCGTGAACACCGAGCTCATGGCGGCCGCCAGCAGGGCCAACACCACGGTGGCCAGCAGCACGCCGCGCGACACCTCACCCAGGGCCTGGGTGGCATCGGCCTTGTCCAGCGCCACGATCAGGTACCAGTCGGTGCCCTGGATGGCGCGGGCCTGCAGCAACTTGCTCACGCCGTCGAGTTCCACCTCTTGCGGGCTGCTGGCGCCCAGCAGTCGGGTCAGCGAGTCGCCTGCCAGGGCCGGGGACAGCTCGGCTGCAGGCTTGAGGGTCAGCTTGGCGTCGGCGTGGGCGAGCAATTGCCCGCTGCGCGTGACCAGGATGGCCAGGCTGTTGGGGGTTGGGTGCACGGCGTTCACCACCTGACGAACGCCGTCCAGTGGTACGGCACCGCTGACCACACCGGCCAATGTGCCGCCGCGCAGCATGGGCGCTGCGAACGACACGAAGGCGACGCCGGTCGAGGCGTCGGCATAGGGTGGCGTGACCACCAGCTTGCCGGCCTGGGCGGCGGCCTTGTACCAGGGGCGCACCGTCGGGTCGTAGTTGGCCGGGGTGGTGTTGCTGCTGGAGACATAAGTCTTGTCGGTCCAGCCCACGGTGGTCACGGGGAAGCCCCCGGCCTTGTTCATGTGCAGCACGATGCCCTGGGGGTCGCCATGCTCGACGGCATTGGCCGCCGCCTGCACGGATGTGGCCTTGGCAGCCACCCACAGGTCGATGGCCATGCCATTGCCCTCGCTGGCCGCACTCAGTTGCTGTGCTGCCGTCTGGGTGATGCTGGCGCGCAGCAGCACATAGGTGATGGCGCCAGTCAGGCACAGGGCGACGACGACCGACAAGGTCGTGATCAGCAGCAGTTTGGTACGCAGGGAGCTCAGCATGGGTAGGTCTCAGGAGTGGAGAGGCGGCCGACTCTAAGGTCGTTGTGTGACAGTCGGCGCGCCAGACTCAGGCATCAATCGTTCGTGTTGGCGCCAGCACGACCGTCAAGCACGGCATGGGCCCGTTCACGGTCGATGTCGCCTTCCCAGGCGGCAATCGCCACCGTGGCCACGCAGTTGCCGATCAGGTTGCCCAGGGCGCGTGCAATGCCCATGAACCAGTCCACCGACAGCACCAGCACCAGGCCGATGGCGGGGATGGCCGGGATGGCCTGCAGGGTGGCGGCCAGCACCACGATGGCCGAGCCCGGCACACCATGTGCGCCCTTGGAGGTGACCAGCGAGATGGCGAGGATGGCCAGCAGATCAGCGGTGGAGATGGGGGTGTTGGTGGCCTGGGCAATGAAGACAGCCGCCAGCGTGATGTAGATCGAGAAGGCGTCCAGGTTGAAGGAGTAACCGGTGGGAATCACCAGGCCCACCGTCGAATCGCGGATGCCCATGGCCTTGAGCTTGGCCATGATCTGGGGCAGCACGCTGTCCGAAGAGGTGGTGGCAAACACCACCATCAATTCTTCGCGCAGGTAGCGCAGCAGCTTGAACAGGCTGAAGCCCGAGACCCGCATGATCAGGCCCAGCACCACCGCCACAAAGAAGATGGTGGCACCGAAGAACAAGGCCACCAGCATGCCCAGTTGCTTGAGCGAGCCGATGCCGTACTTGCCCACGGTGAAGGCAATCGCGCCCAGCACGCCCAGCGGGGCCAGGCGGATCAGCAGGCCCATGGTCTTGAACAGGGC